>JAUVXL010000311.1 GCA_030603595.1 Sedimentisphaerales bacterium
GTGCGTAAGAATCCTTCGCATAGGCGATACGTTCAGGGGCTTCCACTACCGCAACGGCGAATGGGTGCAACAAGGCGCAGCCGTTACCATCCCGATGAGCGAGAATGTCTATATCGGTATGGCTGTGACCTCGCACGAGTACAACTTCTCGTGCACCGCCACCTTCGACCGAGCCTGTCCGGCGGAGTTCATCCCCATGGACCTCTTCGACGATAAGGCGATCAACTTCAAGGATTACGCCGTGCTGATGAGTCAGTGGCTCGACAAAGTGCTCTGGCCGTAGCGATAATTGGCCTGCTCATCCTCTTCGAGGCGGCGGGCGCAGCGATATGGACCACAACGGGGCCTGTGCTGATTGGATCGGCACAGGCCCCGCTTCTAATACTCTGCCAACGTTGATTTTAGAGGTTGTCATTGCGAGGAGGCCGAAGTCGAAGACGCGCCTTGGCGGGGCCGACGCGGCAATCTTCCGCCGGAGGCGGACTCGAATGCTGGAGATTGCCACGGCCCCAAGGGGGCCTCGCAATGACGCCTATAGTGTCAATCTTGACAGAGTACTATAGGCCCGGCTGCACCGGTTTTCCTAAATTGGATTGACCCGGCAGGCTTAATCTGCGATTATATCCGCCGATTGGGCCTGATTTCTCTGTTCCGAGCGGAACTTATTCAGGCGATGTGGTTCTAATATAAGAGAGTTCTCTGTTGGAAGCAGCAAACATTAGCATTGACGATGCGACCCTCGTCGAGAAGTGCCGACAAGGCGATTCCGACGCTATGGAACGCCTGATAATCAAGTACCAGGATCGAATCTACAACGTAATCTTAAGAATATGTGCAAATAACGATGATGCGGCGGAACTCACGCAGGAAACCTTTGTCAAAGTAATAGAAAACATAGGTAAGTTCCAGGGCAGAAGCAGCTTTTACACCTGGGCCTTCAGGATCGCAGTAAACCTGACCCTGAATTTTAGAAGGAGAAGTAACAAGCTGGCCGTCAGGCCCCTCGAAGCACAGGGCAAAGAAAGCGGCGAGCACAAAAAGCAGTTACTGAGGGATTTTTTGCGAGACGATAGCGCCTCCGACCCCGCAGAGCTTGCCCAGAGCAGGGAACTCTGCGAAATCGCCGTCAAGGCGCTGATGAGGCTCGATGATGCTCAAAGGACGGTTGTTGTATTGAGAGATATTGAAGGTATGAATTATGCTCAGATTGCAGGCGTGCTCAACATTCAGCTCGGCACCGTCAGAAGCAGATTGAGCCGAGCCAGAAGCAATCTGAGGGGTATTATGGAGGCCTTTTTGCAGTGAAAGCGCGTCCCGGAAATATCGAAAGACTGCTCAACGGTTACATCGACGACGAGCTCAGCGTCAGGCAGCAGACCGAGGTCAAACGGCTCCTTGGAAACAACCCCAAGATCGCCCGACGCCTTCGACAGTTGCAGAAGTGTAAAACACTCATAAGCTCTCTACCCGCCGTCGAGGCCCCGCCCGAAATGGTCGAAGACGTTATGGCGAGGCTGGCGAGAAGGTCGCTCCTCGGCGAGGAGACCGCCGCTATTAACGAAAGGGCCGGAACAAGAGACCTCTTCTTGCGAAAGGTCCTCACAGCCGCCGCCATGATCGCATTGCTCGGCGTGCTCGCCTTGGTCGTTTACACCATCGTCGCCCCGCCCCGCCAGCGTCGGGTTCCCAAACCGCCCATTGTTGCAGGCGAGGACGTCATTGAGCCGCCCCGCATTATGCTCGCAAAATTCAACGGCAGGCTCGAATTAAAGACGGCCGACTTCAAGGAAATGGACGCATTCATGGACCGCGCCGTCGCAGAAAACGGCCTGGTCCGATGCACCGGCATCGAGCGCCTCGCCGACAAAACCACATACGTCCTGACCTGCGGACGCAAGGGCCTCGACCGGCTCTTGGAACGCTTGGACAAAAACTGGGCCAGATTGGATTCGGCAACGCTCTTCGTCGAGACAGACCTCTTCGACCGACCCGTCGCCGTGGACGCCGTAACCACAGACCAAATCACTGAAATAACCACGCAGACTACATCACAAGACACCGTTCGAGTCGCGAAGGATCTGGCCCTGCTCAATGATGTCACCGAACAACTCCGCACCGGGGCCGTTCTTCTCGCAAGCGATCCCGACCGAATCGGCGTGGACAGGCCGGTCATAACCGGACGCGAGGCAATCGAAAAAACGACCGTAGATAAACCGAACGTGGAACTGGTAATCATTCTGACACGCTCAAACTAACCTTCTCAGCCGACCGTTTGAACCCGCCGGCGAAAAGCAACGGACCAAAAGGAATGCTTGATGTAAAGAACTGCTGTCTCGTAGTTGTCGATGTCCAGGGCAAGTTGGCCGAGCTGATGCACGAAAAGGAAATCCTCTTCAGCAACCTTCAAATCCTTATCAAGGCCGCCAAAATCCTCGATATCCCGATCCTCTGGTGCCAGCAATGTCCCCAATCTCTCGGCCCGACCGTTCCTCAGATAGCCGAACTGCTCGTCGGATGCGAACCCATCGACAAGGCCGCCTTTAGCTGCGCCGCCGACGACAATTTCAAAGCCGCCCTGACCGCCCTGGCCCGCAGGCGGATTATACTCGCCGGCATAGAGACCCACGTCTGCATATACCAGACCGCAGCAGACCTGCTCGCAGAAGGCTACGGCGTGGACATAGTAGCCGACGCCGTCTCGTCGCGGACCCTCGCCAACAAGCAGATCGCATTACGCAGACTCTCCGCCCAAGGGGCCAACATAACCTCAACCGAAATGACCCTCTTCCAACTACTAAAAACCGCCCACCACCCAAAATTCAAGCAAATCGCAAAACTGATAAAATAACCCACATTCTGATCATTGGGCTTTGAGCCCGGCTATCTCTGCCTCCAGAGCCTCGATCTTCTCGTTCATGCCCTTAACCGCCTCAGTCAACACCGTAATCATCCCGCCTAAGCTCCTGCCCTCTTCTTCCACGATCTCTATATCGTATACTTCATCTTCGACTATCCTTCCCGAAGGGTCGGTATATTCAACGATCCGGCGATTTGTCTTCTCCACGCGCTTGAGTGTAGCCCTTGCCAACGCTGGCAAAGAACTGTGGTCTATCTCCCCATCGACGCTTCTCGTATTGACTATCTCACTCAGGGCATCTTGCGCCGTCCCAGCGTACCCCGGAGTATTGTCAAAGATTCCATCAACAGTAACATCCCCTTCAAAGCGGTTCATCACGCCCTCCCCTGCTTGATATATCCCGTACGTCTCGCCTCCGCCCAACTTTGCGTTGCTCGTGAATGGTTCCAGCCAGAG
>JAUVXL010000041.1 GCA_030603595.1 Sedimentisphaerales bacterium
GGGTAGCAAACCCCCTCCCTTACGCCTGCCCCTTGGGGGGTCGGGGCTTGTAATTCCGACATACTAACGAACTGCATCACCCCTTCAGCAAGGAGTGCTTCGGTAACCCGCTCGCAATCCTTTTCCAGCACTACTGCAAAAAGTTGTGTCATCCGGCTGGTGAACATCATAACATGCTTTCAATTCGTTCCTGTTTTAGTGCCATACTTTTTTGCATTCAGTACTGTCCTGATCCTTCTAAGCTCATTCCGCTTCAATATGAAATATGAAAGTAAAATGCCTATTGTAAAAGGATACCCGGCAAGGATGCGCCGGACCTCTTGTTTCATGATCTCCTCCAGTATCCGGCTCACAAGAAGCAGCCGAGACGTACTGTCCGACGTCTGGGACGAAAGCAGCGCCGACAATCCCGGATAATTGCTCTTGACAAATCCGCCAAGCACGGACGTAACATTCTGAACGCTGTACAATTCGTCGATAATGGCGCGATTAAGGTTGAAGCCTCCAGGTACGATAGTAGCCAGAACTGCTTCTATGGGAAGGTCATAGAAGTTCTTGAGCCGTATTATCCAGTTGATATTCTGCAAGTCGATTTCAACCCCGGCCAGCCGCAACGCTATGTTTCGATCCCTCCGACCGAGCCTGTTAATGGCCAAGAGAAGGTTGCTGTAGTAAAAATGGTCGAAGGCGATCTCCATGCGAAAGAGGGAACCTTCCGATTCGACTGTGTGATAGTATTTCTTAATGATTTGGCTGTATGGGCTCCCTTCGCATACGCCTGCGATCTCGTCAAAACTGTCCGCGTTAAGGATAATGTCAATTGGTATCTGATGAACGATGTGGTCATACAAGATGTAATGTATGCCGGCCTCGACCGAGCGCTTCCTGATCTTCCTGTCGAAATAGATCCTTATGGAGTTCTTGAGATTCTCAATCTCGAAGCCCGTCAGCAGCGCATCGACAAGCCCCACGGAATTATGATGAAGATGCTGTTTGATGTCTCTATAAAGCTCAATTTCATTCTTGAGAAGCTCGAGCTCGGCCTGCCTGAGGTCGCCGGTGGCCGAGTACACTTCCTCAAGACCGGCAAAAGAAGTGTCGCGCAAAAGTGCGAGGGCTTCATCCATGGACGGGGCCTTTTCCAATTGGCTGAATTTCTCGGCGGGGGTAATCTTGCTGATTCGGGCACGCAGCTTTGCATTGATGAACGCGTATTTTGATAATGGGCCGCCCATTACTTGCTTTCCCTTTCGTACTCCGAAGCCAGTATGATGCCGCAAATATTGTCAACCAGCCCGTCTATTGCAGCTTCGTTGTTCTTGAGCAGAATATCTTTTTCACGGTCGGCCTGCTTGAGCATTTCTTCGCGAATACGCTCGCCCTCTTTTTTTGCATCTTCAACAGCATTCTTTATTACATCGAGCGATTCCCGCCTGGCGCTGCCCATTTTCTCCGAACTCTCCTTTTCGGCGGAACGTGCTATTTCAGAAGCTCTTTGGCGGGCTTGCTTGAGAATTGTGCCGACCTTCTCCTCGGCCCGAAGGACTTCTTCAATTATTTGTTTCATAGGATCAAGCCCTGAACATAACCACCATAATACAATTACACAAACCTTTTCTTGTAAGCGATGACAAATGGCATTACCAGCACATAACCCGGGGATTTTTGAGAAAAGTTTGGTTTATCTGAGTAATAAACAGGCGCATTCGGCGGTTCCTACGACCGAGAAAAATCGTTCGGGGGCCCCAGCCCCCCCCAGGCAACCCAAATCCCCAAGGGACAATTTTGGGCTCTTCCCGGAAATGGGGCTAAGTGCTTTGTTTATAACCAGTTAAAGTGGCGACATTAGGAAAACCTATATTTGAGCTTTTTGATGTTTTTTGAGAGCTTTGTCACGAAAAGTGGGCGAAAATCCTCAAAAGATGCAGTTTTTGTGCGATTTTGGGCTCATCCGGATAATGCCGTATGGAGATACAGGCCCGGAATACTTTTCAAAGAATCTTCCCAGAATTACAAAGGGAGCATACACCAGAGGTCCCCAGAACATCCCGTGACCAGCGAGTAAGACGCTCGACCGGGCTTGGGGCCACCCTATTCTGCCTCATCGTCGGGCTTTTTTATTCGGCCGAAGCATACGAATGAGACTAATATCAGGGCGGCGGCGGCGGCGAAGAGGTACATTCGCTGTTTGGACTCTCGGCAGCGTTCGAGCCAGGCGGGCATTGCCGGCTCGTTGGGCTCGGCATCTGCGATTCTGGCCAGAGCTTTATTTGCCTCGGCCAATTCCCAAGCGGTTGCTCGCGGGACAATAGTATTTGGGTCGGTATGGTCGGCTCCGAGTGCGGCCGGGGCGAGACGCTTGATGAGATTGGGGTCGTCCTCCAGCCGCATAAGCAGCGCGTCGTAGTCGTCATTGAGGGATTCAAGTTTCTCGGTCAGGCGCTCGGCCTGGTTGAGATAATGCTTGTTGCGATAGCGGCGGACGAAATCATCGCAGAGGAACGACGCAGCCATCGCCGCGGCGCCGATGCTGAAGAAGACGATAAATAACAACGTTCGGATGATGTTCTGTCCCTGCATAGCGCAGCCAATTTCAATTGGGAGCCCTATAAGATTTCCTGCTTACTTCAACATAAATCCGGCGTACTGGGCGGTCGGGCCGAGTTCCTCATGTATTCTGAGCAATTGATTGTACTTGCAGATCCTGTCGGTCCGGCAGAGCGAGCCTGTCTTAATCTGGCCTACGCCGGTGGCTACCGCCAGGTCGGCGATGGTCGCATCCTCTGTTTCGCCGCTGCGGTGGCTAATAACCGCGGTCCAACCTGCCCTGCGGGCCATATTTATCGCCTCGAATGTCTCGGTGAGGGTGCCTATCTGGTTGAGCTTGATCAATATCGAGTTGGCGCAATCGAGCTTGATACCCTTGGCCAGGCGTTTTGTATTGGTCACGAATAAATCGTCGCCGACCAACTGGATTTTTGAGCCGAGCTTCTTATTCAATTTTGTCCAGCCGGCCCAGTCGTCCTCGGCGAGGCCGTCTTCGATGGAAATGATAGGGTACTTGCTCGCCCATTTTGCCCAGTGGTTGACCATCGCATCGGACGAAACCTTCTTCTTCGGAGCGGATTTGAAGAATTTGTACGATTTTGTCTTGCTATCCCACATTTCTGTCGAGGCCGGGTCCAGTGCGATTGAGATATCCTTGCCGGGTTTGTAGCCGGCCTTCTTGATCGCGGTCGTGACGACTTCCAGGGCCTCTTCGTTGCTCTTGAGCGAAGGTGCAAAACCGCCCTCATCGCCGACTGATGTGGAATAGCCTTTTTTGGCCAGCACGGCTTTTAGGGTATGGAAGACTTCGGCGCCCATCCGGAGGGCTTGGGGGAAGTCCTTGGCGCCGACGGGCATAATCATGAATTCCTGGAAATCGACGTTGTTGTCGGCGTGCTTTCCTCCGTTGAGTATGTTCATCATCGGGACGGGCAGGATATTGGCGTTGCAGCCGCCCAGATATCGGTATAAGGGCAGGCCCACAGCGTCGGCACCGGCTTTGGCCGCGGCCAGCGAGACGCCCAATATCGCGTTTGCTCCGAGCTTGCCCTTATTGGCCGTGCCGTCGAGGTCGATCATGAGGGCGTCAAGCTCTTCCTGAAGCAGGGCGTCCATTCCGAGAACTTCCGGGGCGATTTTCTCATTTACATTCTTGACCGCTCCGGCGACGCCTTTGCCGAGGTAGCGCTTGGCCCTGGTATCGCGGAGCTCGACGGCCTCGTAGGCACCGGTGCTGGCGCCGGAAGGGACGGCCGCCCTGCCGAACGAACCATCTTCCAACAGCACGTCAACTTCTACCGTGGGATTTCCGCGGGAATCGAGTATTTCTCTTGCTGTCACATCGACTATCGTTGTGAACATTTTTGGGTCCTTTCTGTTACTGTATTGTGAAATTGTTAGTTTTGGCCCTTTCTGGGGGATTATGCGGGAGAGATTACAGGGTTTGAGCGGCGGCGTCAAGGGTAGGCGGAGGAAAAGTGAACTAAAGTGGCTAAAGTGAACTAAAGTGCCTAAAGTGAAGCCAGGCACTGTTGAGGCACAAAGGGAGCGGGAGATCCCGGTGAGATAGGCATGTGCCATCTCACGGGATAAAAATTGGGTTTGTTTGGGTTTGTTTTTTTGCGTGGGGCGGGGTGGTTTTTGCTCGTAATTCTTTGCTGTGGCAAGGGTTGTGTTGGTTTTGGGGTCTTTGGCATTGGGTTTGTTTTGCGCAAAAAGGGACGATTTGTAGAGGGCGCTCGACAGTTGTAGAGGGAGATTGACAAGTGTAGAGGATGGGCAGAGGTAGTTTTGGGATACGGCGCGTGCAGAAGGCGAATGGTAATTTGGGGGCTTTGGGCGGTTCAGGGTGATTATGATTGAAGCCTCCTGGTTCTACGATTGACGATGGATGATGGACGATCTTGTATCCGACTTTGATATCGTTATTCAGTTATTATTAGTTTGATGTGTATTGTACCATATTACGAGTTTGATGTCAAGTGAATTCTCTTTTCAGTGACAGATATTGACACTGATAGCCAAGGCACAGAGGGGAAGAGAAGTGAACTAAAGTGGCTAAGGTGAGCTAAAGTGCCTAAAGTAAGGCCGGGCATTGTTAAGGCGTGGCGGACTGGATGTAAGGGTGTTCTGGAAATTGGGAAAAAGGGTTCCTGAGAAAAATAGGCGGGTGGTCAATCAAGAGAATCACAACGAATTGCGGGGTTTTTCAACGGGCCCGCTGTCCTTAGTTTATGGAAAAATGCACCGCACACCTTTAATTATCCCCCTTTAATTATCCCCGAAGTGGCCGGGAGAGGGGTTGTATGGCTACTGAGCTTGGCTCCGCGCCGCTCTGTTCAAAAAAAGCGGTAGAAACTACCATGTGCGATAAGGAGCACGACTGTTAGTGATCGCGTGCGCAAAGCCCGTGTTGCAACGCAAGAGCTTATACACAGAGGCAAAAGACTCTTTAGGGTGGGGGGGCGGTCCTATTGTTACTCTTGCCTTCCTCCAGAGCGTGCTATCGTTCAAAAGGAATTCCTTGTACGGGACAACCATACCACCATCGGCGCGAAACGACCATTGGTCTATATCGCCCCCGGAGCGCGGCTCTGAAATCAGTCTCGATTCCTTCTCGCTTTTGAATGCCGCGTTCTTCAATATCGGGCACACCTGAGCCAGCTTCCACGCGAGATTGTTGCTCAGAGTACATCTAATCACTGATTCGGCATTTGGCCCGGCCGACAGAAGTTCATGCGGCGTAGGCTTTGCCTGCACAACTGTGTCCACCGCATCTTTTACCATCTTAGCTTGCCTGTCTGGGCTATAGGTGCATTTTCTCAGAACAAACTTCTGTTTCTTTGCAAGCGCCCTAAGTCGTTTTGCAGGGAACCCAATCGCAAAACCACCTTTTGGGCAGTAAGCCCGCCACTGACTTAGCTCATCATCGTCTGCGGAGAATGAGCATACATACATACTCAAAGAGCGCAGCGCTCCGATGGATTTCATTTCTTTTATGAGCCACCTAGATCGCTCGGCCTCGACCTTGTCTTTCCGTGCAACAGCTTTGTCAAGCAGCCTCCGTAAATGCTCCGTAGCCAGTTTTAGGCCCGCAAGAAACTCTTCCCAGTCGTTTAGGTAGAAAATTTCTGTCGCCCAGATTTTTTTCTGCTCTACAATGCCAATCAGCCCTTTTGCTGTGGTGTAGTGGTATAGATAAGTCTCTCCTCGCGCTTTCGACATTACTATCTCCTGAAATGCTTCACTCCTGACCCTAACATTAACATTATCGTTTCTATTTCGCCACTCTACATATCGGACATTCTTTGGTGGGGGTTTAGCCCGCCAGAATGCGCAAACTTAAGCCGAAGGGTATGGTCAGGCCAAGATCGGGGGTTCTACAAGCGCAAAGTACCCATGAGAGGGGCTGTTGGAGATTGCGTGGGCCGGTTCAGGTGGAGCAGAACGAGCACAATCCAAGAGTTGCCCCGACTGCACTGCAGAGGCCCTCAGAGGCCTCTGAGCGACGATTGGGCTCGGCGGTCAGGTTTTGCCGGACAATTTCCTTGGATTTAGACGATATTCGTGTATAATGAAAGGTGATTTCTTTGGTAAAGCGTGGCTATGAAAAGGCAAAGGAGGTTCGATTATGCTTGGCAAGGGTGCATATATACTGGCGGAAGTCTCAAGGCTTACTCAGCTTCACCCTCTTCGGGTAAGATCATGGTTCAAACAGCGGCCAGATGGTGTAGGCTACGGTCCTATTTTTGACTCCGACTACAAATCAATAGGAAGTGATTTCGCCGTTAGTTTTCTCGATTTGATCGACGTATTGGTCGCTGGTCAATTTCGGGACCATTACAACGTGTCGATGCGGGTAGTACGCGCCGCATACAGTGTACTCAAGGAGGAATTGGACGTTGAGCATCCGTTCTGCCACAGCGATTTATATACCGACGGGAAGCGCATTTTCCAGTTGGCGGCTACAAAACTTGGTGATGAGAAGCTGAGTGATGTTATCTCACGCCAACAGTTCTTTGTTCACATCAAAGAGAAGCTAGATCACATCGAATACAACGAACTGACGCGGCTTGCCGATAAATGGAGAATTGCCAACGGTGTACTCTTGGACCCAAAGGTAAGCATGGGCAAGCCGACGGTCATAGAGACTGGTCTAACGACTTATGTCGTTGCTAATCAGTATCGTGCCAACGCGGAGAACGCAGCACTGGTGGCTGACCTATACGGAATCAGCGAAACGGACGTGGCCAACGCCGTCGATTTTGAGAAACAATACGGAAACCGACATGCAGCATGATCTTTCTCGCTGATGAAAATTTCCCGAGACGGGCAGCGTACATGCTCGATCAATTTGACTCAAAGCACGAAGTGCGTGCCTTTCTGGACTACTTTGAAAAGGGGACACGAGACACTGACTGGATGCCCGTTGTTGCATCATGGAATGGCGATCCGGTCACCATCGGTGGAGATGGGAGAATTCTCAGGAATAAGGTGGAGAAACAGATGCTAAAGGACTGTGGACTCATGTTTGTTCTTTTGGCACCCCGTTGGACTCATCTGAAGTGGGAGGAATTTGCCTACAAGATAGTGCAGACTTGGCCGAAAATCATAAGAAACGTTGAGCAAGCACGCTATCCCATGCTCTTTGAAGTCTCATGTACTGGAAAAGTCCGAGGCTTGGGACGGATTAGCAGCCTATAAACAATTCCCTCAACGAAAGTGTGGTCGAAAGGACTTATCCTACGCTCACTTTTCATATTGCTCTGGAGATATGTCCTTTTCTGGATTATGTCCGGTTAGGAGGTTGGTGTTTATTTCGAGGGGGGGCGACCACTGCCTTATTATAGGCAGGTAAGATCTCCACATAGGGAGCTGTTTTGCCGGGGGGAACCTGGGGGGGGCTATCCGTTGGCTGGGGATTTTCGGGTGGGTTTGGCGATAGGGGGGTTATGGCAAGGATAGGGTCTGGGGTATTAAGATTTTGAAAAAGATTGTGTTTGGGTATATAAAAATGGGCGGTTCATTCGTTGTATAGATAGACGATCGTTGGTTCAGAAGGGCTTGGATGTTAGACGACAAGATAGTTGTTTTTAAGTGCAAGCGGGGCAGCAAGGCCGCGATGCGCCTGGTTTATCAAAGGCACAAAGACCACCTGCTGACATTAGCATGAATTGTTCTTAATGAGACGGCCGAAGTGGGAGTGACATTATGGGACCATAGGGGTTGTAGGGGCTGTAACGGTTGTAGAATTCGGTGTAAAAAGGATGTAACCGGCGTGGTTTTTTGCGTAAAAACGCTGTTTTTCGCAGAATTTTCGGGAATCTCGGAGAATTATCGTAACTTTTGGGGTGCTTAGGCGTCTCTATATAGTAGGAACGCCGGATAATTCGGTCTCGAAGCGAGCCGACAGCTAAGATGGCGGCAGCGGGCCGAGGCGATCCAGTAAAGTTTGCACCATCACCCTCCTCCGAAAGGCCGATACCACAGGGTCGGCCTTTTCTATTTCTATTGATTGGACCGGGCGGAAGGACTATCATAGTCGCGTATGAAGATTCCGCTGACCAAATACGGATTGCCCCAGGCGGCTGTCTATCCTGCGATAGCGGCTGCGGCGATGGCGGCAGTTGCGATAGGCGGCACAACGCTGCTCGAGGCGTGGGCCTTAGTCACTATAGAGGTGATTTTAGGCGCGGTCTTGATATGGTCGTTTAGTTTTTTTCGCGACCCCGATCGGCGCTGCCCTCGCGATCGTAATCTGCTGCTGGCGCCTGCGGACGGGACGATAACCGATATCGCGACCGTACAGGAAGACGATTTCATCGGCGAAAAGGCCCTTCGGATAGGGATATTCCTTAGTATCTTCAACACTCATATCAATCGCGCGCCGTGCAACGTGAAGGTGGAGAAGATTATGTACAAGAAGGGCAAGTTCAAGAACGCCTTGAATCCGGAGTCCGGCAGGGTCAACGAATCCAACGATCTGGCGCTCGTGCGGACGGACGAGCCGACGGACAAGCTGATCGTTCGACAAATCAGCGGTGCAATCGCACGACGAATTGTTTGCGATACCGCCGAGGGACGAGAATTGTCCGGCGGTGAAAGATTCGGTATGATAAAATTCGGGTCAAGGACGGAATTATATCTGCCGATTCGTGATAATGCCAAATGTCTTGTCGAGACAGGCGACAAGGTCAAAGCGGGTCTTACGGCCCTTGTGAGGTACGAGTAATGGCAAGACTAAAGACCGAAGCTGCAAAAAAGAGCCTGCTGCGTCGGGTGCGCAGGCAGCGGCTCAACTACATCACCATCCTGCCCTCGTTGATAACGATCCTGAACGGAGTATGCGGGTTCACGGCAATAATATACGCCGGCAAAGACCCGAATCAGAGTATCGGGCCTTACTCCTGTTTTGCGATAGCGGGCTATCTGATCCTACTTGCAATGATCGCGGACATGCTCGACGGTCACCTGGCGCGAATGAGCCAGAGCACTTCGAGTTTCGGAGGCCAACTCGACAGTCTTTGCGATATAATCAGCTTTGGGATTGCGCCGGCCTTTTTGATGCTCAAGGTGCTCGAGCACGAACTTCTACTGGCCGGCCTGGGCGATGAGAAATTGCTTCATCGCTTCATCTGGCTGGCCGCAACGGCATATATAAGCTGTGCGGCCATACGACTGGCCCGGTTCAACGTTGAGAACGAGGAGGACGAGCCGGCCCACATGAGCTTCATAGGACTGCCGAGTCCGGCTGCGGCCGGTGTAATCGTCAGCCTGATAATCTTTCATCAGGGAACGCTCCATGAGATCTTGGACCCGAACGGCATTGCGTACGCCCTCTGCGAAAGTGCAATTATGTTCACGCTGCCGCTGGTGGCGTTGGGTGTTGCGATGCTGATGGTCAGCAGATTTCGATACCCGCACGTACTCAATCAGTACCTAAAAGGGAAAAAACCTTTCGCACAACTGATAAGGGTGCTCCTGCTGCTTGTTTTTGCGTGCTGGCAGCTTCCTGCGGCATTGATGCTTGTGTTCTGCGTGTTCGCGGCGAGCAGCGTTGTAAAGAAGCTGTATTACAGGGTAATGAAGAGCCGCGTGCTTCAAGCCGTTCCGGAACTCCAAGCTCCTGAATAGACCCGCCAATTACGCGGTCGTTGTCCGAACCCCGTCCTTCTTCCGGGCCGCTGGTTGGTTCATTTTATAATACCGCTCGACCACGCCGACCAGGCGCGTCAGAACCCGATGCCCTTGAGAGCTGGCCTCCAGACCGACAATCTGAAGCCCGAGATAAATGCTGTTGCCGTCCGCCCTGGGCAGTGCATTTCTGATCTGTGCATTTAGCAGAAGGGGCGTTTCATAAGGCAAAGGGGTAAATCTCATTCCGATAAACTGGCCCTCTCTGAACTGCGGTTCGGGGCCTGATTCATCCCCGCAAGGGGCCCGAGGGGCGTCGAGCACCACCTGCGCCCCTCCGGCCGAGATGTCAACCAGCCTGCCCCGGCTATAGTTGGCTCCGTCGCCCCGCCGGTGGCGGGTATCGGAGAGTTGCTGCGATGCTTCCTGTCTGCTCGCCGCAAGGCGTCCCTCGCGAGACTTACGGTGCCAGAGCGTGACGTTCACCTTCAGTGACTCGGGTACTTCAACACGGAAATAGCTCCTTCGTTGAATCACCTCGATTTGTTCGGGCACTTTCAGCACTATCGTTCCGCCGGCGCCGGCGTCCGTCGCCGGCTCAAGGCCCACCACGGTCGTGTCAAAGACGAATTTGCCGTACTCGTATTTGAATGATATGCCGACGGGCTGATTGATGTTGATATTTATGGGACGCTGCTTTTTGTATGAGTGCGTTGTCTGGACGCTCAAGGCCGCTTCGTCAATCGCCGTTACCAGCACCTTTGCAACGTGCCATTTTCCCTTGGATAAATAGGACATAATGGCCGTCACTTTGTGGTCGATGACGGTCTGGAGGATCTCTTCGGTCTTAGAAGCGTCGATCATTACTACTTGATTCATACCAGCCTTTTTCAGCATCGCAAGGACCATTTTGGGGGTATCCAATTACTTTGCCTAAGCCGCTTCAGACGCATTACAACGTCGGGAAACCGGCGAATCCCATAAATATATATGAATACTTTCGACCAGAAGCAAAAACAGTTTCACATTAAATTTCCAGCACACGGTATTTTGGAGGATAACCTCGTCAGCCAAGGCCCATAATAACGATTCTAAGGTTCCGGATGTCCGGGCGCCGGCCTTGCATCCGACAATGACGGGGGCCAATCGTTGGGTTTTGCGAAACGTCCGCTTGCAAATACACCTCCGGCCAGTTAGTATTATCAGCACATAATGGATAGAACGTACGATAGAAAAACCGCTGTTCGCGCCAAGGTAGCTTTTCTCGGGCTTTTTGTCGCGGCGTTGCTGTCTGCTCGACTGATAGTCGCGGCCAGGTGCGCCGTAGTGCTGTCGGACCCGATAGAGTTGGCGCACGCGGGTTTGTCGGTTGCTATGCCGCAAGGTAATGGTTGGAATAGTGTGAGAAAATGGGAGTATAAGCAGGGCGCATTCACCCTGTTCGGCGCTTTCGCTCCAGGCTCTTCGGCGCCGACCGCCTCGGCCAGATGCGATTACGTATTCCCCACCGAGATCATCGAGACACAAAAACGCTTTGAACTCCGGCGGGCCGAAGTGGGTGGGGAGATCGTCGAAACGGGTCAAATAAGAACCGGCCTCGTCACTGTCGATTGGGTCCGCATCGAGCAAGCCGGCGTATCGTTTAATTGCATCTTCGGCACGGCAGAACTGCCCCACAACCGGCGCATCAATATCGAGGTCCGCGAGGGCGCCGGAGACATTGATCTGGCCAGGGGCGTCTTCAAAGCCATCGCAATGGCTCTTAGCATCACCCAGGCCCCGCTGCTGGAGGCCGCAAGCGCCATTATCGCCCAAATGAAAGCCAAAGGCCTGGCCGGCTCTCTCGACAACAAGAATCGCCAGGGCCTCTTTCAGATTAGGAACTCGAGAAAGAGGATTATCGGCTTCACCACCGACGTACTCATCGACACGGGAAGCACAAGTGAGTTGAATATAGAAGCTATGGGCCTGTATTACACCAAAGGCCCTTTGGTCCACGAGGAGATGACGTCTTTTCAAAGCGACAACCGCTTCGACCGCTTCACGTGGAAGACCGAGTCGGCCGCTGCGGAAAGGAGCGGCATCGAGGTCGTTCTGGAAGATAAAGGCATACTGACTGTCACCAAATCCGGTGAACCGGGCAAATCGAGCCGTTATCAGACAGGCGGGACAGCGATACCGGAGACACTGCTCGAACAACTCCTCGGCCTGATCATCGAAGGCGGCATCAAGGAGGCGCTCGTGGACGTGATTACGCGCCACGGCCGGATTGTCCCGACACATATCTCGCAAATCAAACCGCAAGACGCTACTGCTGATCAGAGCGAGGCGTATATGATCAAACTGATGCCTCTGAGCGGCCGGGGCTTTTTTCAATTGGTCTATCTCGACGAAGGAAAACGTATCTCGGAAAGTCAACAGTATAGTCTCGAGAGAAGAGATGATAAGTTCTTCTTCGAGCGTGCCGAGCCCGAAGATGTTGCAAAACTCTTCCCCGAACACTCCGAGTTCATCCTGCAAAGCGATAAGCTCAAGCAATACTTTGACAAAATGATATAACCGGGCAAAATCGGTTGGCAATCGCGCTTTGTCGGATGATTCAACGAAGGTAAGTAAATTCAGGAGTCAAAGATGGAAAACAAGAAATCCGCTGCAACTTGGGCACACCGCAATTCGGCTTATAACGGAGGTTGGATTGCGTTGCTGATCGTCGGGTTCTGTTGCGTTGCGTCATCATGGCTGTTTCCGGGCGTATGTCTCGCCGGAGCCAATGGCGAATCCGGCGACGCAACGAAATGGGATGATTTGAAGCTGTGGTATAGCAAGCCGGCCAAGAAATGGACCGAGGCGCTGCCCATCGGCAACGGTCGCCTGGGGGCAATGGTCTTCGGCACTGTGCAAAACGAGCGGGTTCAGTTCAACGACGATACGCTCTGGACGGGGGGGCCGCACGAATACCAGCACGAAGGCGCCGCCAAGCACCTGGCGACCGTCCGCAAGCTCCTCTTCGAGGGCAAGCAGCGCGATGCCGAGAGGCTGGCGGGTGAAAAGATGATGAGCGTTCCGCTTCGCCAGGAGCAATATCAGCCCTTCGGCGATTTGCGATTAGCCTTTCCGGGCCATGACAGCATCACCGATTATCGCCGCGAACTCGATATCGATTCTGCAGTAGCGACGGTAAGTTACCGCAGCGGGGGCGTTACTTTTACCCGCGAAGTCCTATCGAGCTTCCCGGACAACGTGATAGCCGTGCGATTGACGTGCGATAAGCCGGGCAAATTGACGTTCACGGCTCGCATCGACAGCCCGCATCGGCAGAGCGAGACTCTGCAGATCGATAAGACTACACTGGCGTTGCGAGGCCGGCTTGTCGGCATCACGGGCAGAAAAGTCGAAGGGCGCGTCGAGAACGCGTTGAAATTCGAAGCCCATCTGAAGGCTTCGTCTCAAGGAGGCAAGCTGGCCGTTGACTCGGAGAAGATAACAGTAACCGGAGCGGACAGTGCGACGCTTATCCTTGCCGCCGCCACCAGTTTTAAGAACTATAAGGATGTTAGCGGCGATCCGGAGGCGCTGTGCCGTCGCACCATCAAAGCCGTCGGCCGTAAGAGCTATGAGACTTTGCGTAAAGCACACGTCATAGACCATCGGCGGCTTTTTCGAAGGGTTGAGTTCGACCTGGGCTCAGCCGACGCGGCCGAGAAGCCGACGGATAAGCGTATCGCCGAATTTTCAAAGCAGGACGACCGGCAATTTGTCGAGCTTTACTTCCATTATGGGCGCTACCTGATGATTGCAAGCTCTCGCGGCGGCTCTCAGCCGGCCAATCTGCAGGGTATATGGAACGATAGCCTCAGCCCTCCCTGGGAGAGCAAGTGGACGGTTAACATCAATACCGAGATGAACTACTGGCCGGTCGAGGTGACGAATCTTTCCGAATGCCACGAGCCGCTTTTCTCGCTTCTCGAAGACGTCGCCGAGTCCGGCGCCAAGACCGCCAAGGCGCACTACGACTGCCGAGGCTGGGTGCTCCACCACAATACCGACCTGTGGCGAGGCGCCGCGCCCATCAATGCGTCGAACCACGGAATATGGGTGACCGGCGGGGCGTGGCTGTGCCAGGATCTCTGGGAGCATTATGCCTTTACGGGCGACAAGACCTTCCTCAAGAAACGGGCTTATCCTATTATGAAGGGCGCTGCGGAGTTCTTCGTGGATTTCCTGATCGAGGACCCTAAGACCGGATGGCTTATAAGCACACCGTCGAACTCGCCTGAAAACGGCGGCCTCGTAGCCGGGCCTACGATGGACCACCAGATTATTCGCGACCTGCTGACCAACTGCATCAAGGCGGCGAAGATACTCGATGTTGACAAAGACTTCCGGGCCAAACTCATCGATATAAAGGGCAAGATCGCACCGAACCAGATAGGCCGGCACGGCCAGCTTCAGGAGTGGCTCGAAGATAAGGACAACCCGAAGAACACACATCGCCACGTCTCGCATCTCTTCGGGCTGCATCCGGGCAAGGAGATCACGCGTCGCGGCACGCCGGAGGTCTTCGCGGCGGCGAAGAAATCGCTCGAAATGCGAGGCGACGGCGGGACGGGATGGTCGATGGCGTGGAAGGTTAATTTCTGGGCGAGATTCGAGGACGGCAACCACTCATATAAGATGCTCGCCAACCTGCTCACGCCGGGCAGAATGTACCCGAATATGTTCGACGCGCATCCGCCCTTCCAGATCGACGGCAATTTCGGCGGCGTCGCAGGGATCGCCGAGATGCTCGTCCAGAGCCACGCCGGCGAGTTGCACCTGCTGCCCGCGCTTCCCGATGCGTGGCCTGCGGGGAGTATCAAGGGTCTGCGCGCCCGCGGGGCGTTCGAGGTTGCTATCTCCTGGAATGACGGCAAACTTGTCTCGTCTCACATTCGCTCGCTGGTCGGCAATAAGTGCAGAATCCGCACGGCCGATGCCGTGAAAGTGACTTCGAGAGGCAAGGCCGTCAAGACGACAAGCCCCGAAGAGAACGTCGTCGAATTCGAGACAAAGGCAGGCAGGAGCTATCTCATTGCAAGTAAGTAGTTTCTGTTGCGGAAAGCAGAAACCGCCAATGTCACCCCTGCGAAGCTTGTCCTCGACCCTGATCGGGGAGCAGGGGTCCAGAGCGAAAAAACTGGATTCCCGCTTCCGCGGGAATGACAAATATCGTTTCCGGAACAGGAACTAAGTAAATGACGGCAACTTCTATTTCGAGAGAAGCAAAAATGAAAAGTAAACAAACCCCAAAGCCAAGAACCGCCGGGCTGAGTCTGCGAACGCTCGCCTCTTACCTCTTGATCTTCACCTGCCTGACTGCCGGATGTTTGACCGGCGCCGCCCAAGGGCCTAAATCAGGCAGTGCCGCCCAACAAGACTTCTCCGCCCTCAAGCTGTGGTACAACCAGCCTGCGGCGAAGTGGACCGAGGCGCTGGCGGTGGGGAACGGGCGATTAGGAGCGATGGTCTTCGGGGGGACGACTCTCGAGCGGATTCAGCTTAACGAGGATACGCTTTGGGCGGGCCCTCCCGTGCCGGAGGATCGCGTCGGGGCTTATGAGCATATCACCAAGGCGCGAAAGCTGATCTTCGAGGGCAAGTATTCCGAGGCGCAGGGGATTATGCAGCGGCAGGTTATGGGCCCGCGGATTTCGCCGAGAAGCTACCAGACTCTGGGCGATATACGGATAAGCATGGCGGGCGAGGAGAAGGCGGCAGGAACGGTCGCCCTGACCAAATGGCGCCGCGGCGGTGAAGACGACCCCGCAGACAGCAAACAACTAAAGCCTGACTTCGACGATTCGAACTGGAAGGAGTTGATGGTCAGGAACGGCAAGTTCACCAAGGGCAGCGGCGAAGTGGCCGTGCGAAAGAAAGTGGTGTTTCGAAGCAGCTTCGAACTGACGGCCGAACAATTAAGAGTTGGCCTCGGTACTCTTAATTTCGGGCCAATCGACGATAGCAGCGCAATCTTCCTGAACGGCAAACTGGCCGGCCAGACTAATAACTGGTCCAAGCCGCATAGCTTCAATGTTACGAAACAATTAAGGCCGGGTAAGAATGTCTTAGCCGTCATTGTCGGCAATGTTGGCGGGGCCGGGGGGATGACTCCTTCCGTAGTGCTTCGCTCGGCACCGAATGTTGACCCGTCCTACAGGCGCCAACTTGATCTCGATACGGCCATTGCGACGACTGCGTTTGAGATTGACGGAACCAGATATAAACGCGAGGTCTTCGCCAGCCCCGTCGATCAGGTTTTGGTTGTGCGGCTGACGGCGGAGGAACCGGGCAGTATCTCGGTTGAGGTCGCCCTTGACCGCCCGGACGACTTCGAGGTTAAACCGGTCGGGAACGATATTCTAACCATGTTTGGCCAGGCTTCTCAGAAAGGCGAGCACAAGGGAGTCAAATATCACACGACTTTACAGGCCAAGACTGAGGGCGGAGTTGTCGAGGTAAAGGATGGCAAGATTGCAGTTGCCGAGGCCGACGCGTTAACCCTTCTGCTGGCTGCGGCGACGGATTACAACTTCGACAATCCCTACGAACCGCTCGATAGAGACCTCGCTCGCTCTTGCGCCAAGCAGCTTGCGACGGTGAGCAAGAAGGATTTCGAGCGAATCAAAGCCGACCATATCGCAGAGCATCGCAGATTGTTCCGGCGCGTAAACCTGGACCTCGGCTCTACTCGCGCAGCCGAGAAGCCTACCGATGAACGGCTCGGCGCACTTCGCAGCGGCGGCGACGACCCGGCCCTTGTCGCTCTGTATTTTCAGTTCGGAAGATACCTTTTGATATCTTGCTCTCGACCTGGCTGTATGCCGAGCAACCTGCAGGGGCTTTGGAGCGAGGGTCTGGCGGCGCCCTGGAACGCCGACTACCACGTCAATATCAATATCCAGATGAACTACTGGCCCGCCGAGGTCTGCAATCTATCCGAATGCCACGACCCGTTCTTCAAGCTTGCCGAGGGGCTCGTTCCACTGGGCCGAAAGACCGCACGCGATGTGTATAACTGCCGAGGCTTCGTCGCCCACCACACAACCGATGCATGGCTGCACACAACTCCGTTCGGGTCGGTTGGCTATGGAATGTGGCCTATGGGCGCCGCCTGGTGCACGCAGCATTTTATGGAGCACTACCGGTTCACAGGCGACAAAAAGTTCCTCAAGACCAGGGCCTATCCGATACTAAAAGAAGCCTCGCTCTTCCTGCTCGACTGGCTCGTCGAACATCCGCGCACCGGCAAGCTCGTCTCGGGGCCGTCGAACTCCCCGGAAAACAAATTTGAGGCGCCCGACCGCAGGTACATAAATCTATCGATGGGGCCGTCGATGGACCAGGAGATTATCTGGGACACGTTCACCAATCTCATCGAAGCTGCCGAGATTCTGCGAATCAAGGACGATTTCGTAAAGCAGGTAATCGCCGCTCGCGAGAAACTGGCGCTGCCGAAGATCGGCTCGGACGGCAGATTGATGGAATGGTCTGAAGAATTCGCCGAGCCCTCCCCCGGCCACAGACACATGTCGCACTTGTTCGCCGTCCATCCGGGCAGGCAATACACCACTCGAAATGCACCGGAAATGTTAGCCGCGGCGCAAAAGAGCATTGAATTTCGCCTCTCCCACGGCGGCGGACATACCGGCTGGAGCAGGGCGTGGATTATTAACTTCTGGGCAAGGTTCCTCCAGGGCGATAAGGCGCAGGAAAATGTCAAGGCACTCTTGATAAAATCCACGCACCCCAACCTCTTCGATAACCATCCGCCCTTTCAGATCGACGGTAACTACGGCGGCTGCGCAGGGATTGCGGAAATGCTTCTGCAAAGCCACGCCGGCGAAATCCACCTTCTGCCCGCACTGCCCAAGGCCTGGCCTACGGGAAAGGTAAAGGGCCTCCGCGCAAGAGGCGGGTTCGAGGTGGACATCGCCTGGCAGGACGGCGAGCTGACTTCCGCCACTATTCGCTCGCTGTTGGGCAATCCCTGCACGGTCCGAACACAATCCGCAGCCGGCGTAACATCCGACGGCAAAGCAGTGGAGACTACCGTTGCGGATAAGAACACCGTCGAGTTCGCAACAAAAAAGAATCGAACGTATCTGGTTTCGGCGGGCAACTGAGGATTCCTATCGACCCAGAACAGGTACTCTCGCAATGACAATGTCCACAGAATTCTGACAGAGTAGTAGAGTTGCTTTGGTTTGGCGTCTTGATCGCAGCGATGAGGCGCTGCGAAGCGAAGCGGTTATTCGCCGCACAAATTGGCGATAGCGATATAGTCTTCGGGCCGGAGTTGTTCCGGGCGCTTGGCGGGATCAATCGAGCATTTATCGAGTATCTGCGGCCATTTATCAACTATTGGCAAGTTTCCGCCGGAAAGCTTTGTGCAGGCTGAAAGGGTCTTGCGGCGATGGCCCATGAAGAACCTCACGATTTTGCTGAAGATTACCATATTTCCAATTCGCGCTGATTTGGCCTCATCGTGAGCATAAGCGACCATGGCCGAATCGACTTGCGGCCTCGGCCAGAAGACGCTCGGCTTGAGGACCCGTATTTTCTTCACGTCGCCGGTAGCGGCCAGTAATATGCTTAGCGTGCCGTAATCGCTGCTTCCCGCCTTCGCGGTCATCCGCTCGGCGACCTCCTTCTGGACGGTTACATACATCGCATCGACCTCGGTAGCCAGATTCAATATCAGTGGCGATGCAATGTTGTAAGGCAAATTCGCCACGAGCATGGTCCGCCCAGAGCAGTTCGCGTGGGCTGAGGCCAGGGCCTCCGTGACAGCCGGGTCGATAGTGTTCTTGCTCTTGAGGGCGTCGGTATTGATAATCTCGACGTTGTCTGCCTTGGCGAGCCGCGTTTTTGCGATTTCGGCGATGGCGTGGTCGAACTCCACGGATATTACCTTGCCGGCGTGCTCGGCGAGGCCCTCTGTTAAAGAACCGGTTCCGCAGCCGACTTCGAGCACGATATCATCAGCGGTGATGCCGGCTGAATCGACGAGCAGACGCATTAGATTAAGGTCGATGAGAAAATGCTGGCCGAGCTGTTTGTTGGGCCGAACGCCTGCCGAGGCAAGCAACTGCTGGATTTGACGCTTTGTCTGCAATTCTCAATTCTGAATTCTTAATTCTAAATTCTTCTTTGTCATTGCCATTTGGATAGCGGTGGTTATGGCCGATTTCATTCCGGTCGCATCGGCGATGTTCTTACCTGCGATGTCAAAGGCCGTGCCGTGCGCGGGCGAAGTGCGTATGATGGGTATGCCGATCGTTACGTTTACGGCGTGCGCGAAATTGAGAAGTTTAACCGGAATCATGCCTTGGTCGTGATACATCGCCACGACGCCATCGAATTCGGCCTGAGCCGCCCGGAGAAAGAGCGTATCTGCGCTGAACGGGCCGAGGCAGTTTATTCCATGATGCCGCGCCAGGTTGATTGCCGGGGTGATTATTCGTTTCTCCTCGTCGCCGAACTGGCCGTCCTCGCCAGCGTGCGGATTCAGCGCGGCCACGCCGATTTTGGGAACTCTGATATCAAAGTACATCTTCAAGGCGTCGTTGAGCAGGTCTATCGGCTCGAAGACGCAACCGATGGTGAACTTATTCCTGACGTCGAAAAGAGCCTCGTGGATTGTCGCCAGCGCCAGTTTCAGGGGCTCGGCCACGAACATCATCGCCTTGCGCGGCGATTTGCAGCGCTCGGCCAACATCTCGGTATGGCCCGGCCAGTCGGCCCCGGCGAGGTTCCAACTCTTCTTGCTGATCGGCGCGGTCGCCACGGCGTCTATTATCCCGTTCCTCGCCGCGTCTATCGCGTCGAGGCAAAATTCCATCGAGGCCTCGCCCGCCATCTTGCTGGCCCCGCGTATCCACGAGGGAACCGAATACTCGTCGTAGTCGGCGACGACAACCTTGTAGGGATAGTCCCGGCTGATCTTCTCGTGCTGGTGACGCCCCCAGAATGGCTCGATCTCGGCCGCGTCGGCGACGTAGCAAAGTTGCTCGTTCATCCCAAAGACGATGAACTTGGCGGCCTTGCGAATTTCAGGGTCGGCCAGCGCCTTGACGACCACCTCCGGACCGATGCCCGCGGCATCACCCATCGTGATGCCGATCACCGGCTGGTCGCTTATCGAATTATGGCCGTTTTCTTTCATTGCGCCGTTTACTTATCTGGAATCCGTAGTAAATACTCCATCAAAAACCCAATTCTTTGAGCCGTTCGACCGATAACTTACCGGTCTGCGGCAAAATGTTCTTAAGCTGCTTCATTACCGTCTTCACGATTATATCGGTTTCGATATTCACGGAATCGCCGGGTTTTGCCGTTCCGAGTGTGGTTGCTCCGAGCGTTTGCGGTATTACGGCGACGGTGAAGGCGGTTTTGTCCATCGCTGCAATCGTCAGAGAAACACCATTGACGGCGACCGAGCCTTTTACAACCATTTGGCTGAGCAACTCAGGCCCGGCGGCAAATTTCATATCGGCAAATTCGCCGTGCCTCTGGACCGCTTTAATTGTGGCCGTGCCGTCGATATGTCCCTGGACGAAGTGCCCGCCGAAGCGGTCGGTGGGCTTAAGGGCCGACTCTGCGTTGACCTTTGACTGCGGTTTGAGGCCGCCTATGGTCGATTTCGCCAGGGTTTCGCTGCCGATCTGGAAGCTCGCGCAAGAGCCTGATATTTGCGAGACGGTCAGGCAGACGCCGTCTATGGCGATGCTGTCGCCGATTTTGGCGTCGCGGGCCAATTCGCTCAGATCGACGGTGAGCAGGATAGCCCCGGGGCTCTGCCGAACCGACTTTACCGTGCCAATAGCTTGTATAAGTCCTGTGAACATAGTCAAACCGCTTACTGTCTCATCCGCCTTCGGCGGAACTGCGATATTTACAATTGAAAAAAAGTCAGCCAAGTAGTACAATCCATTATAAGTTAAGGCTAATCAACAATCAATGTTGGAAGGGCTGGATTATTATGAACACGTTTTGGCTGAAAGTAGCCGGGATAGCCGTCGGGGCTGTGGTCGTCATAATCCTTATAAGCACATTCACCGGCGACGGAGATGAACCGAAGGCGCAGGAGCCCGAGAAGGACTTCTACGACCAGGTCGAAGAAGACAAGCAGAAATTTCTGACCAAACCGCAGGCCCAGGAGCCTGTGAAGCAGGATCTTGCTTCACAGTCCGAGCCTCCTGCCATCAAGGAGGCGGTTGCCGAGCCCGTGCAACCTGTTCAACCGGCCCGGACGATTCAATCCGCCGTGGCGGACCCCAAGCCGATTACGCTGTATTTCAAGGAACTCTCTGAGATTGACGATATTGAGGCTTCGAGATACCTCAACGCCATTGTTCCGGGCCGCAGCATGGGCCGGCTGCAGACAGGTTTTAAGTTCATGGTGGATAACTGCCGCCGGATAATTCAGAGGTGGCCGGATAGTTGGTATGCTTACAGGGCTCAACAGATGCTCATCGATATGCCGGAGCGATTTCATGAGCGGTATAAGATTACCGAGCAAGAGAAGGATCTTAGCAGATTCACCAAAGCCAGACCCGGAACCAAACCTTTTACGGATAAGGACTCACGTTAAATGGCTGCCACAATACCTACCGCTGCGATACCTGCAATTTCGATAACGGCTGACTGTTTGCCTGAGGCCTGGGAGAAGGCTGTCCTGGCGGTATGGGACGAGGGGTTTGAGGTCAAGACCCAGTACGACAAGCCCGACGACCCGCCGAGCAGGGATGCGACTGTTATGGTTGCCGTAAGCGATCCGTTCAATGAGCCGAGGATTCATAAGAACTTCCCCGGCGGACCCGAAGAGCTTGAGTCGTATCGCCAGGAGGTCGTCAGCGGGATTCACGACCATTGGATCGACCCGTCGGCGGGGAAGTGGACATACACATATCACGAGCGGTTGTTTGCATACTCACCCGTAGAAGACATACGCGATGCCGATTCGCCCAAGCCTTTTCGGAAGGTGAATCAGATTCAGTATATTATCGATTATTTGTCGAAGGCCGGGCACAGCCGGCGGGCGCAGGCTATAACCTGGATGCCTACCGCCGACCCGGAAACCGACGACCCTCCCTGCCTTCAGCGGATATGGTGCCGCCTGGTGGCGAACGAAGCCGGAGAGTTGTCGCTGAATATGAATACGCACTGGCGCAGCAGAGACCTTTACAAGGCGTGGTTTATGAACGTCTATGCCCTTACCGACCTGCAAAGGATAATCGCCGAGGGTATATCCGAGGCCAAAGGCGTGCCCGTGAAGGTGGGGCGATATGTCGATATCAGCGATTCGCTGCACATCTACGGCAGCTACTTCAGCGAGGCCGAGCATGAAGTTGAAAAAATGCGGCAAACACCCTTTGCCGAGCGTGCGTGGCCGAGCGATCACCCCGCCTTTGAAATGATGACGCTCGAAGCGAGAGAGAACTTAGCCAAAGACGCCGACTGGTACGCCAAGGCCAGAAGTTAGACACAGCTTTTACCCTGGATGCGAACGGTTTTGTGGCCGGCGGGCTGTTCGCAATACGCAGTAGGTTTTCTTGTTTCGTCGGCTCCGCTACAGCGTACAAGTGGGGATCACTTCGCTGTGCCGACATAGGCGGACTTCGCTTTTTCGCAATGACCAGGCGGAAGGGCAACAGCGGTGATCAGTTGGCCTGGGGCGCGTCACTGCGGTGGGTAGTCTGTTCCTTTTATTCCTTTGAATGTTAGGTTTGCGTCGGGCATTCCGTTTCGGGCGGGGCGGACTTGGTTTGCCTTTAATAGCCGGACTTGGCCGTCGGCGAAGAGGTAGTTGCGTGTGCCGTCCCATGTCCACCAGCCTTTTTCATCCTCTATTGGCTCGTGGTTGCTGTGCCATTCTCCGATTAGGATTTTGCCGGACGGATTGGCTACGGCGAAGGATTTCTGGCCGATGGAGGACAGAGGATTGCTGTATGTGTCCGCGATGGCGTTTAAGGTGTCGATTTGTGTGGGGCTGTGGTAGAAGGACATCGAGTATGCGTAGCTTGTTGATTCGTATTTGTCTTCGTTCGTTCGGTCGGCCGGGCACAGCAGGACTGAGGGATTGTTGATGTCGATGGGGCCGTTGAGGTATGGCTCGACGAACGATCGCCAGCCGCGTCCCATCCAGAGCCAGTAGAAGGGGGTTGTCGAGACGGGATCCTGGGCGCAGGGATATGTGTCGTCGAATGTATCGAGGTAAAGGCAGACGGCCAGGTGGATCTGCTTTAGATTGCTTGTGCATTTCAGGCGGCGGGCGAGGGCCTTGGCCTTCATTAGGGTGGGGGCGAGGATGGAGAGCAGCAGAGCGATTATCGCTATTACGACGAGCAGCTCGATGAGGGTGAAGGCGGGGCGCGCACGCTTGACGGTTGGGAGTTGAGAACGTCGAGTTGCACGTTTACCAGTCATAGTTATTCGTTGCTGAGGTTCCTTCATTTAAGAGCGGCATTAGGATAGCGAAAACGGCGAAAGCGTTCAAGCTATTTCGGTGACGGGGGCGGATTATGGGTGAGGGGCCGGTTTTTGGGGGCCAGGTAAGGGGGGGTGAATTCTTGGGGGAGAGATGATACTCTACAGGAGATAAAGCTTAGCGGGTATGCTGAACATGTGTAAATTTGCAGAAGCCTTGGATAGTATTATGAAATGGAGTGTGGATTCTATGAGTAGATTAGAGAAGCGCTTATCGTTGGTTTGCCTGGTTGCAGTATGGTCTTTGTGTTGCGGTGGTGTTGTTTGTGGCGTGCCGGTTGATCCTTTTATGGGTGACTGGGAGGGCAGCGGGACGGCGGATAACGGCGAGAGCTTTGAGTTTGTCGCCCAGGTGATTGCTTTAGGGGACGGGCGGTACCGGATAAATACTTTGGAGGAATTCGATACGCGTGCGGCGCCGATGCATGTTACGGACGGCGAGCTTAAGGGCGATGAGTTTCCTTATACCACGGATGAAGGAGCATATACGGGAGATGGGGTTCTTGATGGTGACGTATTTCGAGGGGAGTACAAGGGCTGTTTTGCGTCTGATTGCCCACGAAAGACATAATCATCTTCCAATCCAAGCTTGTCTATTAAATACGCAATATATTCATTAATAGAGTTAATTGTCTTAGTTTGCATTGCAGACTCCTTACCAGTCGGATCCATTTCCCTCAGCATAGAATAAAGGCAACGCTGCGCTGACCGATTAGACGCAAAAGAGAAAAGTTCTGAGGTATTCATGAATACGTCAAGTTTTCTTTGCGCGTCAGATTTCTGTCGGCCAGCGCAACGGTTCAACCCGTAATTGTGAGGCCAATGGTGCAAGATACAGGGCTATTCAAAAATACGTAAATGCCCCCATTACCACTTAGTCCGACAGAAACTAATACGACTCATCTTGCGAGTTCCTTTCTTGATAATTTTCATTGTTGTCACCTCCTTTCGGATTTCCCAAAGGTTGTCGGGCATTAAACGGAATTATCTCCGATTATTCCGATGATTGCATTTCACCTACCACTAATCTTGTTGACACATTTTCAAAATATTTTTTCTCACAAGCAACCGAATCCATATTGCCACCTAATGATATAGCTCCAAGCCTACACCCGCCACCACAAATTGGAACAAATTTACAATCTGTACATTTCCGCCACGGCTCGGCGGTCATGAATGAAATATTCTGACAACTGAAAAATACTTTTTCGAGATCATCATAGACTGTTCCTATAGAATACTCTTTTCGCCCTGCCATTGCTGCACATTTATAAAGATCGCCCGCTGGCCCAATCGTGTACGTGTTTTCGCGAACAGCTTCGCGAGGGCCTAGTGCTTTGTCATGATTAAAGATTTGGATAAAGAGATTTCAATTTGACTCGGGCATTTTCGACGGTGAACTGCCAGTCGATGCCTCGTTTTTTTTCGTTGCTTGACTCGGCCCAAGCCGATGTTTCTGCACGAAGCATTT
>JAUVXL010000167.1 GCA_030603595.1 Sedimentisphaerales bacterium
GGGCGTCAAAGGTGGTCGTGCTGCGTCCGATCTTGCCGTCCTTGAACTTCAGGACAACCGAGATCGTCCCGGGATACTCTATGGGATTGTCGGTCTTGGCCTGATAGGCACAGACTTGCTCGACCTCGCTCCGGGCGAACCACCGAAGCGCATCTATCGCATGGCAGCCGCCCGTCAGGATAGCCGTGCCGCTCTGCTCGCGGCTTCCAAGCCATTTCTCATCAGGCGTCATCCATAATCGGTGCAAATAATCGACTTCAACCATGAAAATCTCGCCGAATGCGCCCTGGTCAATCAGCTTATCGACAGTCATCAACAGCGGGTTCCAGTGCAGCACGAAGCCGACCAGAGTTTTGACCCCGTTTCTCTCGACGGCCTCCTGCTGCCTTCTAACGTCTTTGGCCGTCAGCGCCACAGGCTTCTCGATGATGACATGCTTGCCCGCCTCGGCAGCGGCCACAACGTACTCGGTATGCACATTGTGCGGCGTGCTCACAACAACAATATCGATATCATCCCGCTCAAGCATAACCGCCGCATCCGTCTCAACCGCGCACTGCAAATCGTACTGATCCCTGTACTTCTCAGCACTCTCGCGATGCCGGCTTACCAGCGCGCGCAACTCACAGCGCTCGTCATTTTGGAACGCCTTGACATATTCCCCCGCCACCCATCCACAGCCTATAATCGCAACACCCAATTGTCTCATATCCTGCTCCTTATCACGCAACAGTTCCTCGCTTCGCAAGTCTCCCGACTATACCGTTGTTCCAACCGAGCGAAGCGAGCGGAGGAATCTATTCAAACAGCCAAATTCCACCCATAGGAGGCCCCTTAACAGGCCATTTCCCTTATAGTCATCGCACCCATTTTAGCCTTCAAGTTCTTAACCGGCAAGTCCGGACGCCAAATCAGGCGGCAATATCTGTAAAAAATGGCTTACAAATCGTCGCGGTTCGGCTAATATCTCAGTGTTCTTATAGAATTGGGAAGGCAAATTATCAGTTTATTTGAGAAAAAGCACATGAAGAATCAATTTCACCTGCCAGTCCGTATGGTCGGCTTAGTCTGCGTTGCGGCATTCGCTGCTGCTTCAGCGGCGGCTGATGAGGCCGTGTTGAAGGAGTTTCTGGCTCGCCAAATCGTCAGCTCCGACGTTGTGATGGCTCAGGTCGAGAGCTTCTGCGAAGACCGTGTGCGGCGTATGCCTGAGGTCACTTCGGTTAAGAAGTGGGAGAAGTACGCCAAACGGCTGCGGCGAGACGTATTGGAGAAGGTCGTACTGCGAGGCCGGGCGGCAAAATGGGCGAAGGCAAAAACGAAAATCGAATGGCTCGAAACGCTCGACGGCGGCGAAGGCTATTCAATCAAGCAACTGCGTTACGAGGCCCTGCCCGGCCTGTGGATACCTGCACTGCTCTACGAGCCGGACGGGTTGAGCAGCAAAGCGCCCGTAGTGATGAACGTCAACGGGCACGACGGCAAGGGCAAAGCGGCCCCGTACAAGCAGATTCGCTGCATCAACCAGGCAAAACGCGGCATACTTGCGCTGAACGTCGAATGGCTGGGAATGGGGCAGTTGAGTTTGCCGAATTTCAAGCACTACCGCATGAACCAGCTTGACCTGTGCGGGACCAGCGGCTTGGCGCCCTTTTATCTGTCAATGAAGCGAGGGCTTGACGTCTTGCTCTCGCACAAGTTCGCCGATCCCAAGCGAGTTGGGGTGACCGGCCTCTCGGGCGGAGGGTGGCAGACGATCACGATCAGTTCGCTGGATACGCGCGTGACTCTCACCAATCCCGTGGCGGGCTATTCCAGCTATATCACGCGCGCTCACAACCACAGCGACCTGGGCGACTCGGAACAGACCCCCACCGACCTGGCGATGGTGGCGGATTACACCCATTTGACCGCCCTGCTGGCGCCGCGGGCGGCGCTGCTGACCTACAACAAAAAGGACGACTGCTGTTTCGCCTCGGACCACGCCCTGCCGCCGCTGCTGGACGCCGCCGAGCCGATATTCAAGCTTTACGGCAAGGCCGAGAGCCTCCGCTGGCACATAAACGAAGACCCCGGCACGCACAATTTCGACCTGGACAATCGACAGGCCCTCTACCGTTTGTTTGCGGACCACTTTTTCCCCGGCGCCGATTGTGCCGTTAAAGAAATCGAGTGTGCCGACGAAGTCCGCACGGCCGACGATTTGAACATCGAGATACCTGCCGACAACACCGACTTCAATAAACTCGCCCTTCACCTCAGCAGCGAACTGCCCCGGGATGCGGAACTGCCTTCGACGGGAAAAAAGGCAAAACAGTGGCGGCGGAAAAAGGTGAAACTGCTCAACGACATCGTTAGAGCTCAAGTCTATCGCGTGCAAGCCGAACAGGCGGGCAAAGAAAGCAAAGGGGCGATCCAGGCGACGTTCTGGAAGCTGCAACTCGACGATGTATGGACGCTCCCAGCAGTGGAGCTATCAACAGATAAGTCCAAGGCGACGGCAATCGTCGTGGCCGATGAAGGCTATGCCGGCCAGACCGCAAACATCGAAAAGCTTCTTGAAAACGGCTATCGGGTTCTGGCATTGGATCCGTTCTACGTGGGCCAGTCAAAAATCCCCAGCCGGGATTACCTGTTCGCGTTACTGGTTGCCGGCGTAGGCGACCGACCGTTAGGACTGCAGGCAAGCCAACTCGCCGCTGTCGCCCGCTGGCTCTGCACCGACCGCAAACTCGGACCCGTAACGCTTGCAGCCTGCGGAGACCAGTTCAGCCTGTCCGCCCTGGTGGCCGCGGCGCTTGAAGAAGACGCCATCGAGCGTGTCGAGTTGACGGGCGCCCTGGGGTCGCTCAAGGAAGTCATCGAACGAAACGACTCGGTCGATAAGAAGCCTGTGCTGTTCTGCTTCGGCCTGCTGGAGCATTTCGATATCAGGCAACTCGTTGCGATGGTCGCGCCCCGACAAGTGCGATTTGTCGCCCCCTGCGAACGTGCGAAAGAGGAACTGAAGGACTTGAAGGCCTGGTACGCAACCTTAGGCAGCCAATTCGACCCCCTACAGTAGTCCTCTGTCAAACTTGATTTTGTGGCTATCGTCATTGCGAGGAGGCCGAAGTCGAAGACGCGCCTGTGGCGGGGCCGACGTGGCAATCTCATACCCCTCGCGAAGGTAAAGTCTGTTCCGTCAGGGTGGCAGCCTCATCCCGATGTCTTTTATCGGGATGGGGATGGTCCGGACCGCTTCTAAGTTACTTATCATAGGCCATCACCTCGACGAGGTGCCGACCGGTGTTGGCGGAGTTGCTTGTCTGTCTTACGCGTATGTAGCGTGCCGGGCGCGGGTCAAAACGGCATGTGTAGCCTTGGCGGATCGATAGTTCTTTGTTGTCGCGAAAGTCGGCGGCGAGATTCCACGTCTTGCCGTCGAGCGACGTCTCCACGGTAAAGCCGTAATATCGCCGGTCTCCATAGAAACCGACAACGACTACGCGGCCCACAGTCACGGCTTCTTCGAGATCGACCTGCCACCAGGCGCCAAGCTCATGGCCGGAGATGTCGGTAGCCCAGTAGCTGCCGGTGTCGTTGCTTCGCCCGTCGTTGGCGAGATTTGCCGGATTGGCTGCCAAGGCGTCAGAGCAAGTTGCCGGCTTGCCCGTCGTAAGACTAACCGCGTTGGGCCTGGCCCAGTCAAAGTTACGCTTGTAGAGGCCAACCACCGTTGCGAAGTCCCAGCGCTTCTTCTGATCCGACCGCTGCACCACTTCGACGCCCTGGAGCGAACCAACCAACGGGCGCGACCTTGGCAAAGCCAGAACGATCCGCTTGGGCGGATTTCGCTTGGGCGGGTCCAACTCGACCTCGACGCCGGCTTTCGTCCCGCGGACGGTCATCGCCATTTCGCCGAAGTGCGTGGGCAATCGCTCTATGCGAATTTCTTTGGCCTCGCCGAGCCACCAGTCGGGAACCGCGCTTAGCAGGTGCAGTTCGTCGCCGGCTTCGTGGACGAGTATATGCCGGAGCATGATCGCGTAGTTGCATGCACCGGTGACGTGCGGAATCGTGTGGCTCCAGGCCATGCGTTTCTTGTAGTAAATGCCTTCGGGAAAGGCATGGGCGGCCGTCGAGTGGAGCAGGTACCAGTAGAAGTCCTCGACGACTTGCTCGTGGTCGCCGCGGATCAGATCGGCCATAGTCGTATATGCACCCATATAAGGATGGATAGCTTCGACGTTCCCGCCGCCCTTCCATTGGATCGTGCCCTCGATAAACCCGCCGGCAAAATCCTCGCGGACGTGCCGGCTCAGCGCTGCGACGCGAGGGTCGTCGCGGTCGAAAAGTTCGGTCGGCCAGAGCGTTTCGGTATTGCCCCAGTGCGTCCCGACCTTCTCCCAACTCGGCGGAAAGTGCTCCAAAGCGGTGGTTTTCCACGCAGCATCAATATCCGAGCGATATGCCTTGGCCTCGGCGAGCAGTTTCTCGGCTTCGTCGCTCCTTCCGAGAGTTCGCGCGGCGTCGGCTGTGCAGAGCATCGCACGCAGGTTCCAAAGGTCGTAGCCGACAATATGGTTCTTCCCCGGCCAGAGAAATTCTCCGTCGGCAGGAGCCGTGGGCAGCAGACCGGTAAACGGCGAACCAGCGGTCCGCCGGGCCTTCATCGCCCAGTTTACGGCCTTGAGCATCTGCGGATATACCCGCTCGAGAAACTCGCGGTCGCGAGTTATCCTGTAATACTGCCATAAAGTCCAAACAGCCTGACCGTTAGCGTCGAATTGATTCTTCTGAGACTCGAATCGCCCGTCCTCTCGCTGGCGCACGAGGTAGCGTTCGATCGCCTTCGCGGCGGCGTCCATAAACCCGGCTTCCTCCAGCTCCATCACCTGGTAAGCCCCGTCGCGAATGTAGAACACGTCGTAGAAATCCTCGCCGCCGTGCACCTCGCCATGGTCGTTGGCAATCAACTGGCAGACATGGGCGGCCAGCAACGCTTCGCTGGCCTTGCGGCAAGGCACTTCTATCTCGGCGGCGCGACCCATCACGCCTCGCCAGTATTCCGCGGTGCGCCGCAGCCACATCTGCGGGTCCTCCTTATCATACTTTTTGGGGTCGTCGGCAGGGAAAAATGTGTATCGGGCGACGCCCTCGGCCGAGCCGCCGGGCGCCAGTCGCCACGACCAGGCGTGCTTGCGAGTAGGGACTTTGTCGGTCTTCGCTCCGCCCTGTTCTTCGGGGGCCCTCGCCGCCTTGGCTTTGGCGTTGGGGCCGACTTCGACATCCGCCTGGGCGGGCTTGTCCGATGTATTGACGGCCTTGACCTTAATCCAATTCAAAAAGTTCTCGCCCTCGGTTGGCCAGTCGAACGCTTTCTGCCAATCCTTCGCATCCGGCAAAGGCGTCGCCCAATAAGTCACTTCGTAATCGACCTGCTCTTGCTCGGCGGCTACCAGGATGATCGGCATCCAGCCGTCCATCGCCAGCTTGGGGTTTGCCCGGCTCAAACGTGTCCGGTCCGCGCCGATGCGAATCTCGACGGGTGTCTTGCCCGCTAAGACCAACTCGTTGCCAGGCGTGATGCGGCTGCCGTGGATGTAGTCCTTCAACCCAACGACGTTCCAGTTGTTTGTGAAATAATCAAAGTTCTTCGCCGAGACTACCACACTCTCGACGAGCGAAGCATCCAACGGGCGGTAGTTGACGCCGGCGGCTTTGAGGCATTTTCGATGTTCCAGCAAGCGGGAAAGGAACCGTCCAAAGTCGCGATTGTCCTTGGGCGACCAAAGCACTTCGCTTAGCGCACACGCCCTGGGAAACGCCATGAATTCGCGGCGTTTGTAATCCGGGATCAACTCACCCCACAGTTGCCCTTGCCCGCCGAGGACGTGCTTGGCCTCTTCGGCGTTGAGTTCCGCAGGGATCGGCTCGAAGGCATAGACCTTCTCCAGGTCGATAACGCTGCGGCCGAGACCGGTTTCGTCGCGGGCCTGCCGGTAATCGAAGTAGGTATGCGATGTCGGCGCCATAACGACGTCGTGCCCGGCTTTGGCGGCGGCGATTCCCCCCGCTGTGCCGCGCCAGCTCATCACCGTCGCCCCGGGAGCCAGGCCGCCCTGGAGAATCTCATCCCAACCGATAAGCCGGCGTCCCTTGTTCGTCAGGAACGCATCCATCTGCTTGATGAACCAACTGTGCAACTCGTGCGCATCGGCGAGTTTCAATCGCTTCATCTGTGCCTGCATTTCGCCGTCCCCGGCCCAGTGCCCGGTGTTGGCCTCGTCGCCGCCGATATGGATGTCCTTGCCGGGGAACAGCTCAATCACCTCGCTCAGCACGTCCTGCAAAAAAGCGACCGTCTCAGGGCGCGGCGCGATCAGGCCCTTGGTCTTGCCCCACCGCTGCTCGGGCGGCAACTCGGCGAGGCGGACCGTGTTAATGCCCAGTTCCGGATAGGCCACGATGGCCGCTCCGGTGTGGAACGGCATCTCAATCTCCGGCACTATCGTGATGTGGCGATCCGCGGCGTAGCGGACAATCCGGCGAATATCGTCCTGCGTATAAAAGCCGCCGACGTATTGCCCGTCTTTTGTTTTGCGCCCGGAGTGGTCCATCTTCGAGCCGATCTCCGTCAGCTTGGGGTACTTCTTGATTTCAATCCGCCAGCCCTCGTTGTCGGTGAAATGGACTTGCAGACGGTTGAGTTTGTGTGCCGCCATCGCGTCGATAAACCGGAGCATGTCCTCCTTCGGTATGAAATGCCGGGCCGGATCGATCAAGAGTCCCCGCCACTTGAATCGCGGATAGTCTGCAATACGCACACACGATACGGCCCATTCGATTCCCTCGACCTTCTGTTTGCCGAATACGGCCGCGGGAAGGAGCTGGCGGAGCGTCTGGATTCCGTAGAACAATCCCGCCGCCTCGGCCGCAAGAATGTCGATTCGCCTCGGCGAAACCTCCAGCTTGTACCCTTCATCACCGAGTTGCTCCTTCAATGCACCGTCAATCGACAGAACAATGCCGTTTTGGTCGGCCCCGTCGGCGGCGAGTTTCAACCGAAACCCCATCGCCGGCGCCAGATAATCTATGAGTTTACCGGCTTCTGTCTTCGCTGCGCCGGCAGCGCCCACACGCGTCTCGGAATTGAAGCGAAATTGACCTTCGCCGACCGCCAAGTGGACCGGCTCGGGGATGATGCAGATAGCGGCTTGAGCAGTTGCCGAATCCTGCTCTGCGCCGCAGATTGAGACGACGCCAACAGTAACGCCGGCCAAAATCAAACCGGCGAAAACACGCGTATATACGCTCATGGGATTATCCTTTCACGCAAGTCGATAAGCCATCGGTTCGCAACCTTCCTGATACTCGGTAAAGCGAGTCCGGTCAAGCTCAAAATTGCGCCCGAACTTCCGTACCATGTGGCGGACAAGTCTCGGGTTTCATGATATACTATCGCAATCACATTAGTACCTTGGAATTTAGATATGGAGAATAAGGCAATGAAGGCGAAACAGATATTTATTGTGCCGATCATCTGGGCAATGACGGTTTCCTTTGCGTGTGCCGTTGAATATCCATCAACTACGCAACCGGGCCGAGCGAAGGTCCGCACGGAAGACGACAAGATTATCTTGGAAAATAATGTCCTGCGTCTTGTCATCGGCCGAAGTGAAGGGAAGCTCAAACCGGCGCGGTTTTGCAACATTCAGACGGACAATATACTGGGCGAGGCCTCCGGCGAGTTCTTTCGCGTTACTGTTGGCCGGGACAAAAAGACGTATGCCTGTTCGCAGTTCATTCAAGAACGGAAATGCCGAATCGTTGGAATCAAGGCCAAGCCAAAGAGCCGAACGGCTGCGAAGAGATATGCCGGCATACAGGTTCAAGCCGAATTGCAGGCCCCGGACAAGACATTCGCCGTCAAATGGTCTATCGAATTGCGGGACGGCTCCAATTACATCCGGCAATTCCTGACAATACTGCCGAGGAACGATTCGATCCGGATAGCCTCGATTCAATTTAATGATCTGGCCGTCTCTTCGGCGCGCGTGGCCGGAACCGTAGCAGGTTCGCCCGTCATTGCAGACAATTTCTTTATCGCTTATGAACATCCGAATGCAGCCAATGGATTTGGCCCGGAAGACAAGCCCAAAGAGAGCAAGCTGCGCAGGATTATCTGCCGCCTGGATCGGAACACGGCCTTGCAGCCAGGCCAATCGCTCGTTCAATCGGCGGTAATGGGCGTTGTGCCCAAGGACCAGTTGCGGCGAGGATTCCTGCATTACATCGAAAGAGAGAGGATTGTTCCATATCGCCCCTTCCTTCATTACAACAGTTGGTATGACATAGCCTGGGGCGGGCGGGAGAAGATGAACAGCGCAGAATGTGTCGAGGTCACCCGGGGTTTTGGAACTCAACTGACGACAAAGAGAGCAGTCCGGCTTGACTCTTTTGTCTTTGACGACGGCTGGGACGATCCGAAGACACTCTGGAAGATTCTCAAGGGCAATTTCCCGGATGGGTTTGCACCGCTGCAGGAATATGCCGAAAAGTACGGCTCGAATGTCGGGCTGTGGCTCTCGCCCTGGGGCGGATACGGCCAGGCAAAGGCGGACCGCCTGGCCTATGGAAAGACGCAGGGCTTTGAAACAGGCAAGGCTGGCTTTTCGCTGGTTGGGAAGAACTACTTTGCGCGTTTTCGCGAAAGCTGTATCGGTTTCGTGGATCGGTACAACGTGAATTTTTTCAAATTCGACGGTGTGGCCGCCAACCTGCTGGATGAAACCGAAGCGCTGCTGCGATTGTGCCGCGAGTTGTACTCTATCAGCGATGATATGTATATCAGCCTGACGACGGGTACGTGGGCGTCGCCTTTCTGGCTTCTGCACGCAGACAGCGTCTGGCGGGGAGGCGGAGATATGGGTTTTCACGGCAAGGGCTCGAAACGCGAGCAGTGGCTGACATATCGCGACAAGCTCACTTATCAGAACATGGTAAAGGCAGGGCCGCTCTACCCCTTGAATTCCTTTATGAATCAGGGCATCGCCCACGCGATCTGGGGTACTGCGAATCTGCCAAGCAATTCCGCCGAATTCGCTCATGAAGTGCACAGCTTCTTCGGAATCGGCACGGGCCTGCAGGAGCTATACATATCTCACGGCAGGATGACTCCGAAAATGTGGGACATTCTTGCCGAGGGCGCGAAATGGTCTCGAAGGAATTCGGATGTCCTTGTCGATACCCATTGGGTAGGAGGCAATCCGGATAAGCTCGAAGTCTATGGATGCGCTTCCTGGCAAAACAACAGGGCAATCATAATGCTTCGCAACCCAGATGACAAGAAGCAGACAATTACTCTGGACATCCGCCAGGCCCTTGAGCTTCCTCCTTTTGCAGATACGAAGTACACGTTCAAAAGCGCCTGGCAAAAAGATAAGACGAAGCAGAGCTTGATTCTCAACGCCGGCCAGCCTCATACCTTTGAACTGGCGCCCTTTGAAGTGCTCGTTCTCGAATCAGCCCAATCTCAATAGCGATAGAATATGAACCCCAAAGAACGACTAATGGCGACATTGCGAGGTGAGCCGGTGGATCGCCCGGCGGTCAACCTGTACGAAATCGGCGGGCTTGTTATGAATCCGGCCGATCCCGATCCGTTCAATGTCTATAACGATCCATCC
>JAUVXL010000359.1 GCA_030603595.1 Sedimentisphaerales bacterium
AGGAACTCTCGCGTGAGATCGTCGATGCGGATGCTAACGACGGGGTTAATCAGTTTGTGGCTCGGTGGGTGCAGACGGGCAAGCGCGAAGGGCCGAAGGAAGTGACTATCAGCGAGGGTCAGAAGGGGCCTGTATATGGCAGTATCGTGGCGAGGAGCGAGGGGGCGGGGTGTCCGCAGATTACACAGGAGATTATTCTGTACGACGAGATTAAGCGAATTGATTTTGCAAATCGCGTATTGAAGGATTCGACGCCTCTGCTGGAGATTTATTTTGCGTTTCCGTTTAAGATCGACGATCCGAAGATTCGGTTCGAGGGGTCGAACTCTGTGATTGAGCCTTTGCGCGATCAGTTTCCCGGGTCGAATTCGAATTACTATTCGGTTCAGCACTGGGCGGATTTGAGCGACGGAGAGGCGTGCGTGACGTTGTCGGCGGTGGAGTCGCATCTTATGGAGTTTGGCGGGTTGTGGCCTTGCTATGTTTCTCAGGCTCATCACGGTGTTGATCCTCCCGGATTTGGAGCGGAGTTTATCAAGGCCGGCGACATTACGAAGGGTCATATCTATTCGTTTGTAATGGACAGCAACTTCCGCACTAATTTTCAGCCCGTGCAGCATGGTGACATGCTGTTTCGCTATTCGATGAGCACGCATAAAGCAGAGCGGCAGGCCGGGCGTCGTAATTTCGGCTGGGGCGTGGGGAATCCTCTTATGTCGGTGGTAGTGCACGGCAAGAGGGCCGGGACTCTCGATAGGAAGGCGAGCTTTTACAGCGTGAGCGAAGAGAACGTTATGCTGCTGACTTTGAAGCGTGCCGAGGACGGTAACGGTGTTATCATCCGCCTGATCGAAACGGAGGGCAAGTATGCCAATGTGAGAGTGTTACTGCCTTCTCTGACGATAAAGAGGGCTTACACGACGGATCTGGTGGAAGAGAACAACAAGGTGCTGGTCTTCGCCAAGCATAACTTTATGGTGTCTGTTAAGCCATACGGGATAGCTACGATTCGTCTCGATGTGGAGTAGGGGCGGCGATTGATTATTGATTATTATGGTTAGTGGAGCGTCCGGCGGCAGTAGAGTTAGCTCTTAACCGGACGAGCCGTGAAAAAGGCAGTTTCTTTCGGGTTTTCGCGGTCCCATAATAAGGGGGTCTATTCTCTGCCTGCGGGGGATTATTGGGGTGAGTGAGTTGGGGCGCCGGAGGCATTGTGTTTTGTCCTCTTGCGATGCTTGACATCATATCGCTGCGGTCATAGCATATCCGGTTTCGACGGATGCTGGTTCGGCTGTGCTGCCGAGCGAGTGTGAATGAAATGTCCTGGTTTATTTTCAGGAGGTAGTCATTATGAATAGTCCAATGTCAAAATCAACGGTTGTGTTATTTGTGCTGATGATACTGTTTGTCATGCTGTTGGCGCCGGCGAGAGGTGCGGAGGCTGCAGCGAAACCTGAATTTCCGCCTTTGGCTGAAGTGATCAAGGATTATCAGAAGGTCGTGTCCACCGCGGACGGGGCGCGGAGTTTCTACACGGTGTGGAGGCGTGATAAAGACGCTCAGATGTTGGCGGCGCTGCCCAACGGGTATGAGGGCAAGAGGTTCTTTATTGCGGTGACTGTTGCCAGCGGAGAGGACTATGCAGGTTTGCAGGCGGGGGATATGTACGTGTATTGGAAGC
>JAUVXL010000096.1 GCA_030603595.1 Sedimentisphaerales bacterium
CAGGCGGTAACGATTCATCTTATTTAGGAAGTCCCATGGCCCCGGCTTCTCCTGGGCGCCAGGCAATCCAAGGCCCTTCTTCACCAACTCCCTGGCCCGACGAAGATTCTCCGGCTCATTATAAACTGAGAATTTGCGATCATGCAAGTGCATGGCATTGATCACATGATCCACATTCTCCGGCTCCAGTTCAACCGCCTTTTCGACCGCATCAATGGCCTTGTCGAGACTTGCCAGGCCAACGTCGGACAGGCTATAAATCGCCATCGCCGAATAGTATTCGGAAAGTGCAATGTACGCTTCGGCGCTCGAAGGGAAATCCCTGACTAATGAGGTGTATTCGGGCTCTAGCGCCTTGATTTCTTCTCTTGTCTGCGGTTCCCTTTGCGCGAAGACAAGTTTTAACTTAAGAAGGTTGATATGCGACAATGGGTTCTCAGGCGCGATCTTAACGGCCTCCTCCAACAGCGTCTTTGCCTCCACGGCCGCCTTGTCGCGTTCGGAAAAAAGGCCGCGTTCAGCGTCAAGCTTACCCTTCTCGACAACTGCACCGGCAAGATAACGATATGCTTCAATATTCTTTGGCTCAAGCGCCTTTACTTGCTCCAGGTCCGCCATGACTTGTGCCAGCGCTTCATCGCTGTTCGCCACCGCGCCAGACATCGCCAACTCGAGCGTAGCCCTGGCCCTGATGAGATACAGATAAACGTCAAGGGATTCGTTGTCGGGTTCTTGCCCCGCAGTAACAAGAACGTCCCATTGTGAGACATTCTCGCTCAACAACCCTTTTTCTTCGGCCATTTCCAGAAACTCGGTTGCATCCTTCTCGACCTGCTGCCAGACTGAGCCGCTCCTCCCGCCCTCGGCGACAATGTAAAGGTATTTCAGTCGCCCATACCGAGCCTTTGCGCTCCGGGAATTTATCATGATAACGGTGCTCCAGTATTTAACCAGTTGTTCCCACCGGCCCGCTTCTATCGACACGTCCACAAGTCTCAAGAGAATTTCTTCTCGGAGTTCGTTCGTCTTGGCCCGTCCAAATGCCTCCATATAACGGCTCACGGCCCTATCGTAGTCTTCTTCAAGCACCGCGGTCTCCGCCTCGGCCAGGGACTTCTGCGGGTCTTTGCTCAAACTCAAAATCACCCATATCGCGCCGACTATCACAAGCACCAGGATTGCAGAGCCTATCAAAGCTACTTTTTTGTTCAGCTTCCTCTTCGCCATAGACTAACCTCTTTTCTGTCTGATCATTTCACCTTCATACAATGATTGCTCGCCGCCCTGCTCAACATCTTTTTTCGGCCAGTGTTCACTTTCAAGTATGGGCAAAATCACAGCCAAAAGCTTCTCGCCGGCCTTTCTCGCCTCATCCTTGTCCAGATAGCTACTCACACCCGACCTCGCCGAGAAACTCCACTCCACCTTGGAGAAGTAGCAGTGCTTGGCAAACATATTCTTATTCAGTGCTAATCTAGCGCTATTTCGGCTCCCCGCATAGTCGCCGTTAACTGAGAAAAGGTAAAACGCCGAGAATTTCTCGTCAAATACCCAATTGCTCGATACTGTCCTTTGGAATACAAGATGTCTGCCATCAATATTCTGCTCACCATCATCCCGAGAAAGCGTGTACTCAAGGCCCTCGGACGCCAATAATTGATTCCCCGTCCCGACATAGCATTCCTCGGGAACGTGCGGCACCTTGTCCGCAAGCGGGTAATATGTAATAAACAAGATTACATTGCCTACCGGGCTGTCATTCGAGGCCTCAGTATCTTCCAGTATCCATTGAATATAATCCTCCGTACCCAATTGCGTCAGAATGTCCTCATCCTTAATTGCCATTTTCCTAACGATACGATAAGGGCCCAAATCCGACTGATCCAGATTCTCAAGCGGTTTCTTCAGCGGCCAAGGCTCTAACTCTATATAGAACTTGGACATCACCACTCCGCTGAGCGATAGAACCAGCACACATACTACAAATGCAGGCTGAAGATAAGTTCTCAAATCGCACCTCGCATCATGTATTTCCCTTTCGAACCACAATGTCCGGCACCGTGGCCTCGACCTCTTCGACGAACAATCCGGCCATAAACCATGCAAGAAAACCGTACAAGGCAAAGGCCAACGGCAGCATCAGAAGACCTAACGCATCATGATAGACCCCCTGCGTGTATTTTGGATGTATCAGCACAAATATGAATCCGGTAACCGTCACCCGTATAACATTGCACAGCACTGCGATAGGAATAGTGCACGCCAGCAGTACAAGCCGCTGCCAGATAGGCCTATAGTGAAGATACGCCATAGCCACGCCAAGCGCTACAAATGCCATCAGAAGCCTCATGCCGCTGCAGGCCTCGGCAACGTTCAGGTCCGGCTTGAGCGCCCGACCATTATACACAATACTGATAATCACCCCGCTGACTGTTGTCTCTAAGCCCTTGACAACGCCTAACAGCGTCGCCGCAACGTTCGCCGCCAGCAGCCGCATCGGGAGTGTAACCTGAAAATACAATCGCTGAGGCAACGGAACGGCAAATGCCAGAAAACCAATGGGAAGCCAGGCGTACCTGATTAGGCCCCAGCCCCCAAGAAACAGCACAACCGCGCCCAAAGTCGCTACCATTGCTATCGGCTGAAGGTAGGCGTACCCCGACCTACTGGCTTTGTTGACTATATGCACTACAAGCAAGCACAATAAGAGGAGCAAGCCCAGGTAGTTGGGCTTAGTTCGAAGGTTAAGAATCTTCTCTCTGTGCTGATTGAGGAAATACAGGCTGAAAAGAGGAATCAGAAACCCATGGGACCAACTACTGTCTGTTACCCATCTGCGAACAACGTTCTGAACCTCTCCACGGAAAAGATACCACAACAACCCCCCTACTATGGCCATCTTGATGTAACTGTGCAACCCCAACTCGCGCCAGTCCTGCTTTCCAACAGGCGTACTCGATTCATTTGTTTCTGTAAGAGTAGAGGCAATATTTTTCACCATAACAGGACACGGCACTTTTGCAGGGATTACGCTCCCTGCCGAACTTCTCGCGTCCACTTAGAATATCTTGACGGCCTCGCTTACATCAACGCGTGACGTACGGCCGTAAGAGCTGTAGTAATTGTCTAATGCGAAGTTGCGGTCATAAACGAAGCCAAAGCCATAACTTGCCCTGAACGCATTTCTAAGAACCGCACGCCACCTCGACGTTGCGTGGGTGCCAACATTAATCAAGTCATTTGGCTTGATGAAGAAGTCAGGCTGCTCTCCGCTGGCGATCTTGTCGAGGTCCACCTTGACAGTCTCTTCCTTTTTCCTGCCGATTCTTCTTGTCACTTCACAGCGTTTCGGATAGGCTAGGGGCCCTAATCCGCCGGCAGCGGCTATGGCCATTTTCAAAGTCAATGGCCGGCCTGTGATCGGAATATAACCCTGCCTCACCACGTTGCCCATAACACAGAACTCGCCAATTACATCAACCGGCACGTAAATGGAATCACCCGGCTTAATGACAATATTATACCGAGGGTCCCCGGACATCAGTTTGTCTGCGGGTATCTTTATCAGGCGCGTTTCAGCACCCATACCCCAGTCCATTCCGCCGACCGGCACGTCGGTATCAAGACCTGAGGGCCTGTCCTGACCCACAGCCCTAATGACAGGTCTTGCCACAGTCGGAGCACCAACCTGCATCGGGACCCACTTGCCGTCCTGGAAAACCCATTCTATGCGCCCCGGCGACTCCGCCGCCCGAGATGCCGCATCTCCGGCAACTCGCGGCGCCGGCGATATCCCCAGGTCTTCGAGCCCGATCCCCGGCTCTTCCACTTCCAAAGGCACATCAATACCTAAATCTACGTCTTCGAGCCCAACTTGTTCATCAATTTGCATGCCGGCATCCGGCACGCCAACATCCGGCTCAAGTACACCGCTATCCGGCTCGGCGAATGATTTAAGCAACTCGTCCAAATTCATCTCATCATCAGGCTTCGGCTCGACGCTTTCCGGCTCGGCGAACGACTCAAGAATATTTTGCCATTCCCCCTGGTCGGGCCTTTCTTCTTGTTGTTTCGATCGCGACTCCAGTGTCTGAAGAATACTTTCGACACCCTTATGCTGATCGACACTGCCGGGGCCAACCGCTATATCCGGCTCAAGCATATTCACCGTACCTGTGGTCGCAGAACCATTGTCCGGACGAACAGATCGCGGCCGATCCGCAAGACTTTTCAGAATCGAATCGACCGAACCAGGCTGCTCGCTCACCGTTATCCCAGGCTCATTGTTTAAGACTACACGGCCCGCCGGCCTTCGGACTTCAACAGCAGAGACCTCCGTCCGCGTCGGCACAGTCATCGTCTCCGATCCGTTGACCGTTGTAGCCGCTGCCTTTTTACTTTCCGATCGTGCCGCAAGCGTCTTGAGTATATCGCCCACACTGACCTGCTCATCATCGGCGGGCTCTTCCCAGAGGGATGCGGCGCCCGGGGTCTCTGCCTCCGCAGTCGGCTTGACCTCACTTACAAGCGACGTCACAGGTCGGCCGTTAATCTCCGTCCCGCCTATCATAGTACGGCCCGCACTCTCACGAACCTCGGTATTACCTGAAAGCAGTCCGCCAAGATTGTCGGCGGAAGCATACCCGGGGGATCGACGCCGAGTACCGTACTCGCTTATAGTCGCCATCTCAGTTGAAGCTATCACAACATTACTTCGCGGACGCTGACGCCCCTGCACATGTGGCGTTATTATCTCAAGCATCCCTGCGTCCGGCTCGCCGGGCATTCCAATATCCTCGAGTCCGGTCGTCGGCTCGAGAACCTCAATGTTAAGATTCGAGTCGAACAGGCCCGATGATGTCCCCCGGTCGGCGATGGAACGCGAAATATAAATGTAGCTTACATTGAATTGCCTCTGTCCGCCCGCCGTTGCGAGGGCATCTTGCAACCGATAATCGTATCGCGGTATTGCATATCTGCCCGGCCCCGGAATACCGTCGCCCAATATCGAAAACGTCCTCTGCTGAGAGACCAAAAGAGTCACAGTAACCGACGGATCCTTCAAAATACTCGGGGAGAGAATCTGTCTTATCTCCTCCTCAAGTTGAGTCTCAGTCAGGCCGGCGGCCTCGACTACCCCCACATCCGGTATCGATATCTTGCCCGTCTCAGTGACAACGTACTCGTTGAGAGCAGTAATCCCCTGCTGAAGCAGTTCAAAGATCGACACTCTTACAATATCACCTGATTTGAAAGTGTAGTCGGTCTCCATAACCACAGTGTCCGCCGGGCGAGGCTCCTCGCCTTCCAGCCACGCGGCATCCGTCTCTTCCGCTACGCCAAGTGAATCAAGAATGACATTCACCGAAGGCACCGGACGAAATCGTCCAACCTGCGCCGGATCCCAGAACTTGTTGCCGCACCCCGACACGAGAAGTAAGAGAAGTAGTTGACAAATTATAAGCACACACAAAACATTCTTCCTCTTAGGCCTCGCGCTATTATCTTTCCTTTCAACTTTTATGCTTCTCATGGTACTGACTTCCTAAAAAAGCTTCGAGTTCTCGTCTGTCCCAAACCTCGGAAACAACCAAAACGTCTGTTTACTCGAAAACTTATCGGTTCAATAGAACGGGTGCTTAACATTTTTTTCTACTCATAAGGCCAATATCCTGAAGAAATTACATCACCTCCAAATCAATATGCTAATACACACTGCCCGCCCACTATTCTGGAAATGCCCTACAACCTCCGAACTGCAAAGAAGTCGCCTGCTAACTACCGCAACTGCAAGATTTAGCGGCACTTACGAGACTTTTCCCTACTTCTCCCACACTTGCCGGCATCCCTGTTGGTGACGGCACAGACTCTCGGCCTCTTTTCAATCCTCGCCCCTCCCCGATTTCGCCATCCACATTGCCTTATTTGAGCCCGATAATCGCCACTCTACCAGCATAGACCAATATGGCTATTTCGCCCAAAAAAACATGACTTCGAGGGGAAAAAACCGTCATCGGCCATTCGATTGAATTCTCCGACTACTCCATGCTCGGCGACACTCGCGCTTGAAAAAAGCAAATAACACTCCGCGTACACAGCAGCTTACCGCTCTACATCTATCTCACATTCACTTGTTTGACGTCAATCTGAATAATGCGATGCCGCACCCTTCCACTCGGGTCCGCCTTGAACGCCTCGATCTTCGACGGGATCATTACACCGTCTTTGCCAAGCAGGGTGTAGTCATATCCGCGTACTATCAACACGTCTTCTGGACCGCCACATCGAAAGAGCACCATATCCACTCTTCCGCTACTCCGCTTCTGATAGAAGCCCGCATCGCGTAGCAAATTCTCGGCGCCGTCAACGCCTGCTTTGGCCACTCGCTTGATCGGCCTATACCATTGCCCTTCCAGCTTCACCATCTCAGCGGCCCATTTAGAATCCACCGCTTTATCCAGCAAGCGAACCGGCGCTGTTATCACGCTCAATATTCCATCCGCTATGCACCCGTTGTCCACTCCCACCAGTAACCCGTCGTAATGACTTTCGCCCTGCAATACGCCGAACCGTCCCTCTTGAAATTCCCAAGCATATTCACCTCGCGGCTCATCGCCCGAAATGCGAACAGCATTCGACCACGGGAAAATCTCATATAGCTGTTCGGTCAGATAGTAAGTCCCATCCTCCTGGTAGAAGGTGGTAACACAAGCGAGCTGTATTTGCTTCGCCCTGACCCATGCATCGAGTCCGCCGGCCGACTCAATCGCCAGGCGCGCTTGTTCAGATGAAATCGTAAGGTTCTCAAGCTCCGGACCAACGGCTAACAAGTCCGTCCCCTGCTCGCTTTCAACAGCACATCCGCCAACGAGGATCACGCCGGCAACCGCCACCCAAATCGCATTCGACAATCGATTACTCATCTGCTTCTTTTGCCTCCTGATGTTTGTCGTACTCCTATCGTTCCTTATTGCCCGGACTCGCCGTCGCATCTCAGATTGGCAAGCTGTTCCATCAACTTGTATCGCTCGACCGCATCCTTACTGGCCAGCTTCATCAGCTTCGCGGCCACTTCAGGCTTCGACTGCTTCAGCGTGCGATAACGATTCTCGCCATAAGCATATTCCTCGAAATCCATCGTCGGCGGCTTCGAATCGAGTTGGAGCGGGTTCTTGCCCTCCTCTTTGAGCCTGGGATCGAACCTGTACAACGGCCAATGCCCGCACGCCACCGCCTTTTTCTGCTCCAGGTATCCGGCAGTCATATTGATCCCGTGAGCGATACAGTGCGAGTAGGCAATTATCAGCGACGGGCCCGGATAGGCTTCAGCTTCGGCAAATGCCTTGACCGTCTGATTCGTATTGGCCCCCATCGCCACTTTCGCGACGTAGATATTGCCGTAAGTCATGGCCAGCAAGCCGAGGTCTTTCTTCGGCGACGTCTTACCGGCAGCGGCGAACTTCGCAACCGCGGCTCTCGGCGTGGATTTCGACATCTGTCCGCCGGTATTGGAATAAACCTCCGTATCCAGCACGAGCAGGTTTACGTCGGCACCGCCGGCCAGAACGTGGTCAACTCCGCCATATCCGATATCGTAAGCCCAGCCGTCGCCGCCGAGGCCCCAGACAGACTTGCGAACGAGGTAATCGGCCACGCTCAGCAACTGTTTGCAATCGCCGCACTGGCTCTTGCCGCACTGCTCTTTCAGCGCCTCTACTCTGGCCCGCTGCTGCTCTATAGCTCCTTGGGCAGGGTCATTGGCCAACGTAGCTTCGCGTATCTCTTTGGCCAGACCGGCATCGACACACCCACTCTCGGTGACCTTATCCAGCAGCATCAATGCGCGCTCCTTAAACTTATCGACCGTCAGCCGCATACCCATCGCGAACTCCGCTGCATCCTCGAACAGGCTGTTGCTCCACGTCGGTCCCCTGCCGTCGGCGCGCTTGGTATAAGGCGTAGTCGGCAAATTGCCGCCATAAATAGACGAGCAGCCCGTTGCATTCCCAATATACATCCTGTCGCCGAATAATTGGCTGATCAGCTTCACATAGCCGGTCTCGCCACACCCGGCACAGGCCCCGGAGTACTCAAACAACGGCTCGATCAACTGGCTGCCCTTCACGCTGTTGGCCTTGAACAGTTTCGGATCGGTATTCGGTATTGCCAGGAAGTGGTTATAGTTCTCACGCTCGGCGGCGCGAAGCGCCTCCTGCGGTGCCATATTGATCGCCTTGCGGCCGGTAGGCTTCTTTTCCGCATCCTTTTCCTGGGCGGGACAGGCCAAAACACAGGCCCCACACCCGGTGCAGTCCTCCGGCGCCGCCTGGACGGTGAATTTCATCCCGGCAAAGTCCTTACCTTTAGCATCGGCGCTCTTAAAAGTCTCGGGAGCATCTTTCAGCCCGTCTTCGCCGTAAGCCTTAATCCGAATCGCCGCATGTGGGCACACCAAAGAACACGTCCCGCACTGAATACAGACACTCGGCTCCCAGACCGGTATCTGAACTGCGATATTCCGCTTCTCGAATTTCGTGGTCCCGGTGGGAAACTTGCCGTCGTCAGGCATCTTGCTGACGGGCAACTGGTCCCCGTGAAACGCCATTAACTCGCCCGTAACCTGCTTGACAAACTCCGGTGCGTCGTCAGGCACTACAGGCCGCATCTTGATCTTACTTGTGACCTTGTCCGGCACTTCCACCTCAAAAACCTTGTCAACTGCCGCGTCCACCGCAGCATTATTCATCGCCACCACCTTCTCTCCCTTCTTGCCGTAACTCCTCTGGATCGCGTCCTTAATAGCCTTAACAGCACTGTCAAGCGGGATTATACCGCTGATCTTGAAGAAAGCCGTCTGCATAATCACATTGATACGAGCGCCAAGACCCAGTTCCTGCGCAATTCCTATGGCGTCGATTACGTAGAACTTGAGCTTCTTATCGATTATCTGCTTTTGCACCTCCTGTGGAAGCGTATCCCAGACCTCGTCCTTGTCGTGCAGGCTCGTCAGCAGGAACGTGCCGCCCTCGCGAGCGGGGGAAAGCATATCGAACTTCTCAAGAAAGCTCGGATTGTGGCAGGCAACAAAATCGGCCTTACTGATAAGGTAAGGCCTTCTGATAAGCTCCTTGCCGAAACGAAGATGCGAAACCGTAAGCGCGCCGGCCTTCCTCGAGTCATATACGAAGTAGCCCTGCGCGTAGTTATCGGTCAAGTCGCCGATTATCTTGATGGAGTTGTGGTTCGCCCCGACGGTCCCGTCCGAGCCGAGCCCGTAGAACATTGCAGCGTAATACCCTTCATCAGAGATAGCGAAATCGGGATCAACATCGAGGCTGGAATTCGTAACGTCGTCGATTATGCCGACCGTGAAGCTGCTCTTCGGTGGCTCGGCGTCGAGATTATCGAATACCGCCTTAACCATACGCGGCGTAAACTCCTTCGATCCAAGCCCATAACGCCCGCCGACGATTACCGGATACTTCTTGAAAGGCGCTTCGCCCGCAGCCATTGCCTCGCCGACCACAGTGCGAACATCAAGGTATAGCGGCTCGCCCACCGAGCCGGGCTCCTTTGTCCTGTCCAGCACCGCAATCTTGGTCACTGATTCGGGAATAGCCGCAATGAAATCCCTCGTGCTGAACGGCTTGCACAACCGCACCTTCACAACACCGACCTTCTCGCCCTTCGAGGCCAAGTATTCGGTCGTCTCGTGCGCCGTCTCGGCACCCGTACCCATTAGCACTATTATCTTCTCGGCATCGCCTGCGCCGACGTAATCGAACAGGTGATACTGCCGCCCCACTATCCCGGCGAGCTTGTCCATCGTTTGTTGCACGATCGCCGGAATAGCAGCGTAATACTTGCTCACCGTCTCTCTGCCCTGAAAAAAGACATCCGGGTTCTGAGCCGTGCCGCTCATCATCGGCTTATCCGGCGTCAACGCCCTGGCCTTGTGCCTGGCAACAAGCTCATCGTCAACCAGCGCACGCATATCATCAAGAGTTATCTGCTCAACCTTTTGTATTTCGTGGCTCGTTCTGAACCCGTCGAAGAAATGCAGGAAGGGAACCTGGGAAGCAAGCGTCGCCTGCTGGGCAATAAGCCCGATATCCATAACCTCCTGAATACTGCAGGAAGCAAGCATCGCAAACCCCGTCCCGCGACAGGTCATAACATCCGAATGGTCGCCGAATATCGAAAGGGCCTGACACGCCAACGACCGTGCAGAAATGTGAAACACCGTCGGGAGCAATTCGCCCGCAATCTTGTACATATTCGGAATCATCAACAACAGTCCCTGCGACGCCGTGAATGTGGTCGTTAGCGCCCCGGTCGCCAATGCCCCGTGCACCGCACCGGCCGCCCCCGCTTCCGACTGCATCTCAGTAACCGAAGGAATCGTACCCCAGATATTAACCTCGCCCCTGGCCGACTTCGCATCGGCGATTTCGCCCATCACCGAACTCGGCGTAATAGGGTATATTGCAATGACCTCATTTGTCGCGTGTGCGACGTAGGACGCCGCCGTATTGCCGTCAATCGTAACCATCTTTCGCTTCATAATTACTCCAAATTCCGTAACGTTCCAAACATTAACAATATAACCGAAAAGCCTCCTTCGTCCCGGCAGGCCATTCCAACTGTCTTCCCCACAACCAGTTAAATCCGGCAGCAGCCACAGGCCCACGGTGCTTCAATCAGCCCCTTACCAATGCCTAACAGCCGGAAAACATATTTATATATACTTTTCTCAAAGCCGGCAACAAAAATCCGACAGAATTGAACAGGCTATTTCACTTGCCTCGAATCCCCAAGGCCAGCTATTTCAAGTCTCTACGACCCCCGCGCCCGAGGCGCCCCAACTGATCGGCCACCACAAAATCGCCGCTTTCACTATTGAAAACGCCGCCCCACGCTGTAAGAGCGGGCGCCTTAAGTCTCCATGCCGAAGAAATCGAGCCACTGGTCCGTTTCAGCATCGCTAAGCCCGTCGCGCTTGCCGGCTGGCTCATCGACAACTCTTTTCCTGCCCAACTCTCTGACGAGTTCAGACCAGAACTCCTCCGACTTGACGGAAATCGCCCTTCTAACACGCGCAGCCTTGCGGAGCCTGTTATCGCTGCTAACCACCGTCAGGCTCCGCGGCGCGGTGTTCGCAGCTATCTTGCCTTCGATGACCGTATCGGCATCGGTCCCCAAGCCGGCGAAGAGGACCTCCACGCCATCGATATTGTCGAAGCCGGTCTTATCCCGCGGCCCGGTCCCGTCGAAGATAAGCTCGCCGCCCTCACGAATCTGCTTCAAATACCGCCCCACCACCCGGCACAGCCCAACATCGCTAATCTCCTCCGGCCCCTCAGCCATCCCCTGAACCGCCCACAACAAGTTATGACCGTCAATAATGAACATATCGTACTTCGCATATCATATTACGCAGGTTAGGAGGATACACTGTATTAGGACCGAGAAACCAGGGAAGTCGAAAGCGTCTTGGGAACAATTACTCTCTACCGCTCCCCACAAGACCCGCAATACTTTCGACGAATGCTTCGGCCTCAGATACCCACGGCCGCACCTGCGATTCCCCGAAGTTCACAAAATCCATATAGTCTGCCTCTTGACGCCGCTCAAACAGGTCGTTAAAAAGCCGATCCCTCTCTTTGGTCACTCTCCCGGTCTTCACAAAATGCTGATTAAAGAGTCTCCGCACACCGGCGTGCTTGGCCGACGAAAGACCCTCTTGGACCAAAATCGCCGAGACCGCATAAAAACACGCATAATAAAGTCGGTTCACACACGGATTCCAACGACCCGAACCAGCCAGAAGACGCGCGTCCTCAAGCGTTTCGCGTGCCCTTTTCAGACGGTACATGGCCAACTCGTCATGGGGGATCATCATAGCAATATCCCCTCCGCAGCGACATTTTGATGAAACGGCATGCTCTTGCATCGCGGGCTATTCCATTCTTCCCTACTGCGCACGACCGAGCAGAGGATCTGATCACCATCCCATTCAATCTCGTAAAGCCTATGTCGAATCCTATCTACACGCTCATCATCCATATCCCCGTCAACCAATATGAGGAAATCCCAGTCCGACTGGGCGCCACAATCCTTGCGCGCGCGCGAACCATAGAGAATAACCTCAGCACCAGGCTCTACTTCACAGATAGCCTGCTTCACTTGCCCTAACAACACTTCACGATTCATACAACTATTATAACCCTCATCACATCAAACAGCAAAGCATTTCCCAATCAAAGCAAGCGGCAGGCCAATTGAAGTCATCCGCAGTCTGCCTCCCGCAGCAAAGACACATATCCCACGTAGAAATTACCCTACAACGAACGCGCACCATCCGGCAACAGGTCGAACTTCACGACAATTGGTATGCTATCTAAAAGATACGACCATATCTACTGTCCAACGACATCCTGCAGCCTTTGCGCAAGCTGCTTGTCGGACATTGCTCGCCCTTTTGAACTCCCCTATGAGGGACATCGCAAAGTTCTCAAGTATGTCGCCCAGTACGCCAACAGCCTTTGGAGCAGGCTCTACCCCGGCCTCACCGAAGAGAGCCTTACATGCTTCCACAGAAATGTAAACTGGGCAGCTGTAGTTACCCCTCGTGTGACCGCCACGATCTTTCAGCAACTCGGATGTAGTAACCTCCATAATCTATCCTTTCCAGGGCTTTCTAAAATTCTTTATATTCTTTCGAATTCTTTCACGCTCAGATAGTAGCCAATCACACATCGCTTTCTGCTTTTCTATCTCCTTTGAAGGAAATGATAAAATGTGTGAAGCTTCATAGTCCTCTATCTCACCGTTGGCCTTCGCGTCCTCAAATGTTTTCCAAAGCAAAAAGTGCTGCAGAATACCATCATAATCTGTTTGGTCATCCGTATGTTTCCAGTGTTTTTTGTTCAATACTATTTCCTCAACATTCTTATTCACAGCAAGAAACATCTTACGGACAATCAGATTTCTTAATGCCTGAGGGTCGTCGCTGACAATATTGACTGCCTTGTTTTGATAGCGCCCATCAACCATCCAAGAATCGGTCGTTTCTTTTAGTAATCTCGTAAGCTGGAAGCGTTCACGCAAGGGCACATAGAACTCTTCCAGCCGGGTGTCTAATTCCCGTAATTCCTTCTCCTGTACAAGCTCAGTTGCTTTAAGGCGTGCACTTCTAATGAGAAGATACACTTCCTTGAGAATGACCACTCCTACCACAACACAGAATACATATAGTGAGGGAATGCCAATGTCCCTGAGCACGTCCTTAAGGGATTCCATTTCCCAATCTCCTCTTGCACGTTCAATTGAATAAACCTACTCAGCATTTAGGCCACATGTCCTATCGGCTGGTCTGCTCCAGTCGTATTATCGCAAGTCACTTCACCCAGTCGTCAAGACAGTAGCATCCGCATTGGATTGAGGGTCCGGTCGAACGGATTGAATACGAGACCCAGAATCTCCAATGTCACTACTCCCAACAGGGCTTCGTCACCTTTTTCTCCCAGAATCACCGGCGTATGGGCTTCTCCCTGATGGAAAACGATATATGCCTCCGATACCGTCCTCTCAACTGTTGTCCCATCCGCTAAAGTGAACGTCTCCTTACGTTTCGGCTTCAAGCCAATGGCCTGCCAGACCTTCTCCGGAAGAAGCGAATACGTCGCCCCGCTATCGACAAGAAACTTAACCGCTTCCTCTTTGTTCGATGGCCCCTTCACCCGGCCTTCAACATAAGTAATACCCACGATTTTTCTCCGTTGTCCTCAGCGTATGTCCTTCTACAATCAACACTAATTTGTCTAAAACTCTGACAATCCTATTATATACTTTCGTCGTCAAGATTCAAAGCCAAAAATACTCCGGCTAATCAAGGGCCTCCTGGCGATTGCCCGGTCAAGCAGCCGTTTGCACGATCAAATCACGCCTGGAATCTTATCTCGCCCTGGACGATTGTTTTTTCGACTTTGGCTTTCACCTTCCAGCCGTGGTAGGGGCAGTTTCTGCTCTTGGATACGAAGGCATTGACGTCGATTTCGTACTCGACATCGGGGTTTATAATAGTGATATCGGCTTGTTTGCCCTTGCCCAGCGTCCCTTTGTCAATGCCGATTATCTTTGCGGGGCGATTGGTCATCAGGCTAATCAGGCCCGGCCAGTCAATTATGCCCGGCTCGATAAGGGCCTTGACGTAAAGCCCAAGAGCGCACTCCAGCGACGCTATCCCAAACGGCGCGGCTAAGAACTCAAGCTCCTTCTCACTCTGGAGATGCGGCGCATGGTCCGTGGCGAGCGCATCGACCAACCCCTCTCCGACCGCCCGCCTCAACGCCTCGATATC
>JAUVXL010000026.1 GCA_030603595.1 Sedimentisphaerales bacterium
TACCGGCAGGGTCCCCAAGTGCGGCCTGCATTTGAAGGAGAACCGCAAGGGACAAATTCTCTTTCGGCTGGTCGATATCGAGCCGGCGGTTATGAACAGTACCGCTTTTTATGCAGTGTTGGGCCACTATCTGGGCTCGGCGGCGGAGGACAAGATTCCGGTAATCGAAGGGCTCGACGCTGCGGCGTCGAGCGATCAGTTGAAGGCATTGTGTGCGGCGGCGGCGTCTGCCGGCGAGGTCGCGCTCTTTCACGCAGTGGGCGTAACGCCGGAAGCGAATAGTCTGAAAGAGGCGTTCGGCGGCAACGAGCCGCAGCGCATTATTGATGTCGGCTTGTCTGATTTACAGGAATCGTGGGACGATTTGTCCACGGCCGAGGAAAACGACAAGCTGGATCTGGTCGTGTTGGGCTGTCCGCATTTCTCGTTCGATGAGTTTCGCGAACTGGCCGGGCTTATACGGGCCCAGACTGAAAAAGGGCAAAAACTCGCGCCTGAAGTCAAGTTCGTGATTGTATCCTGCCAAACCTCTTACGCCCTGACCCAGAGGAGCGAGTTTCTCGATTGTGTCAGGGGCTTTGGCGCTGAGATTACGCTCGATACTTGCGTCTTCCATACGCCAATGCTCGGCGGAGATACGAAAGTCATAATGACCAATTCCGGCAAGTGTGCATACTATGCGCCGGGCGAGTTGGGAGTGAAGGTCGCATTCGGGACTATGACCGATTGTGTAGCCTCGGCCGTCGCAGGCCATGTATGCCGAAAGGAGGGGCTATGGAAGGGGTCTTGAAGGCGAGGGTCCTAGTTGGAGGACAGGCCGAGGGCTTGGCGACGGTTAGCAAAGAGCCGCTGAGCCTCTGGGGCGGATTGTCGCCGCAGACGGGCGAGATTATCGACCGACGCCACGAATTAGCCGGGCAGATTGTAACCGGGCGCATATTGCTCCTGCCGCGGGGCAGGGGGTCGAGCACATCCAGCGCAACGCTGACCGAAAGCATCAAGGCAGGCGTCGCCCCGGCGGCTATCATTACGATCAAGACCGATCCGATCCTCGCATTGGGCAGTATCGTCTCGGATGAGCTATACCACCGGGCCGTTCCGATTTTAGTCCTGTCTGAAGAGGATTTCTTCTCGATTGAACAGGACGACCATATCACGATTAAGCCCGACGGGACGGTGAAGGTTAGTCCGAGTGACGGGGAATTGTTGAAGTAACTTTGTGAACGGAAAACAGAGATGACTTACGTGGTAAATAGCAAAGTGTCGGAAAGGCGTTTGGTTTTGTGTTTTGCTCTTTTCATTCTGATGCCCCCTGCAACCGTCCCGGCTGCAGCAAGATTCTGGTTGCGTCGAAACGGATGATTCCGGAAGGCGAATCTCAGCCGCTGAAGATCAAGAACTACTCCTGGTCCGACGATGGGAAGAGGCCCAGTGGGAAAGTGCGGCAATCCCACCACCCCTGAAAGATGGGCAGCAAAGTTACATCCCTTCCAACCACTGACCACAGCCAATAGCCAAATCTCCAGCACCTATATGCTCATCTCCATCTAAATCACAATCGAAATCCCAATTGTCATCAGTAGGAGTGCTCTGCCATGCCTGGGCAAGGATGGAAAAGTCGAGGAGGGTAACTCCGTAGGGACAGATTAGGTCGGCGGGTGGGATATGCCATTGGAAACGGGGGTAGGAGAGATCTTCACAGATGCTCCAGACGGTAGTGAAGTCCCAGTCGAGGAAGGTGGACTGCCGGCGCATCTCGGACGTGCTCTTACCGTAGTCGGGGTCACAAAACGGGTTTTCAGGATTGCCGCACATGTTGGACCTGTTACTCGTTTCAATGTCCCAGTAGGAATTGGTGATTGTGGCGTAGTTCGCTCCCACTAGCCCGCCTGCATAACCACCGGTTGCCGTGACGGAAGTTGCGGAATAACATCTTGATATTGTTCCATCTCTATTAAGTCCAACGAGGCCTCCGACATGCTTATATCCTGTAACGTTCCCATCCTGAACGTAACAGGATTCTACGAGTCCGTCTTCCAAATAGCCAACGAGAGGGCCAATATATACGCCTCCTTCAGCCCAGAAATCGGGGGCAATGGTATATATATGTGGTTGGATCAAACCTAAATCTCGTATTTCCGAGTCTTCACCGCTGAGGCATCCGAAAAGTGCGATACCCTGTTCCATGGAAGTATATGTGAGATTGGCAATTGTACGACCATTGCCGTCGAAAACGCCGGTGAAAGGGTCCTTCTTCGAGTGTACATTGTATCCGATGATATTAAAGCTGGATCCGCGAAATGCGTCCAGGTCTATATCTGCCATGAGTTTGAAATGCTTATCCCATTCGCAGGGAAACAAACCAATAATGTTGAGTTCTTCGGCCGTATGCACTAAATAAGGGTCAGCTTCAGTGCCGCCGCCCAAAAGATGATCTGATATTTCCTGTTCTGGAAGGGGCTGGCCGGCGGCGGTTTCCCACTGAAGATGCGGATAGTCATCAGTGTCACTGAATTTCCAGACTCCGTTGTTCCCGCAAGCGGCCCAGCCGACATACGTGCTTGCAGATTTCATCTCTGCCGTTGTCTTACCGGCGCCTCCGGCACTCGTTGATCGTCCGCTCGTTTCAACATTCCAGTACGAGCCAAAGGCTCCGCCTCCGACTCCTATCAAACCGCCGCCATTTGAAACACTGCCGGTTGAATAGCAATTTCTCACCACCACTGTTTTGCCAAGTCCCACTAATCCGCCGGCAACGCGTGACGCACTGCTGACAGAAGCCGTAGAATAGGAGTTGTAAATTGTCACCCTGCCCTCTCCTGCCAACCCTCCAACGCGAGAGGGTGCAGATACGGCACCGGCGGAAAAGCACTCTGATATCCGCCCGGAATAGATTACTCCCAACAGTCCGCCGGCATGAGCATTTGTTCCACTAACGTGTCCGTCAGAATAGCATCTCGAAATATGGCCCCTACGAGCACATCCTATCAGACCGCCGACTTCGTAGTCCCCATATACGGCTGCATGCGAATAGGAGTTGGAAACCGACGCATTGTCATCGCATACTCCAATCAACCCGCCAATACTGGAGTATCCTGAAACAGTGCTCTGTTCAACATAGCAATCTTCTACAACTGCCCCGGACAATGAACCGACTAAAGCGCCGACCTCATATCCTCCTGAGACAGTCGCATTTCTTAAGCCCAAATGTCTGATCTCGGCCTGCTCTCCTTCCACAAATCCGAAGAGCCCTATGACGTAATCTCCCGAGCCGGCATAGGTGAAATTGAGAATCTCATGCCCGTCGCCGTCAAAGGTGCCGGTAAAAGGTGTGCCGACGAAATAGGGAAAGCCAAAAGGCGGGAACTCATAATATCCTGCTCCAATGATATTGAACTCGCCTCCGGTGTGGCTACTGATATCTATGTCAGCCATTAACTTGAGCGCATAGGAATTTGTTATTTAGGCAAAATGGGCAATATGGAGAATCTGTCATTCCTGCGAAAGCAGGAATCCAGTCTTTTGTCCTTGGATCCCCGCGACCCGCTTTCGCGGGCACAAGCTTCGCGGGGATGACAGGATGAGGCTATTGTAAAAGTCCCGGGCGAAGCCCGGTTAATTTAAAATGGCTCCCCCAATCACATGGGCCAGCGCCTATTGCCTGCATATGATTAGCATCCCAGATTTGGTATGGGTCATTAGGTTCCCCACTGCCGCCTCCGTATTTGACATCAGCCCAACCTATGCTGAAACAGCACATAATCAAAAATACAGCAATTCCGCCCCACATCTTTGACCTTCTCGCACTACCCATCTCAACTACCTCCAATACACCAAGACCCTCATACCCAGCCGCCTATTTCCAATACAAACGGCTGGCTCTGCAAATAACAGCCATCCCGCCCGAAGCCGGTTCGGGATCGGGATCCCACACTATTCGGCAAAATCTCAGTATAACATATTATGGGACCAATTCCAAGCGACATTCTTGATTGATTTTGCCGGTTCGACAGGTTAAAATCGGCCTGAACTGATTATGTGAACCAAAGAAGGAATGATGAATGTGAATAATACAAAAGTCTCGCAAATGCGTTTGGTTTTGTGTTTTACTCTTTTCCTTATGATGCCCCCTGCAATTGTCCCGGCCGCTGAGGAGGAGACGGCCGATCCGGGCATTCTTACGCTGGAGCGGATATTTACCGATGAGGAGTTTGAGGCGGAGAAGTTCGGGCCGGCGCGGTGGCTCGAGGACGGGTCGGGATATACGACATTGGAAGAATCCGAAAACCAGGCCGATGTTGACGATGACCCCGAAGGCGGCGAGGATGACGAGGATCGAAAGGCCAAGGATATAGTGCGCTACGACCCTCAGACGGGCGGCCGCAGAATCCTGGTTGCGTCGAAACGGCTGATTCCCGAAGGCGAGTCGGAGCCGTTGGAGATCAAGAATTATTCCTGGTCCGACGATGGGAAGAAACTCCTGGTCTTCACGAACAGCAAGCGAGTATGGCGGACGAATACGCGGGGCGATTACTGGGTGCTCGATTTGCAGACGTGGGACTTGCGCAAGCTGGCGCCCGATGCTGAGGCCTCGACCCTGATGTTTGCGAAGTTCTCGCCGGACGGCAAGCGTGTAGCTTACGTCCGCGAGATGAATATCTACGTCCAGAACCTCAAGACCGCGCGGATCAGGCAGCTTACCAAAGACGGCGGCGGCAACATCATTAACGGCACGTCCGATTGGGTGTATGAAGAAGAGTTTCATCTGCGGGACGGATTTCGGTGGAGTCCGGACGGCAAATATATTGCGTATTGGCAGTTCGATACCGAAGGCGTGCGGGAATTTCACCTGATAAACTACACCGATTCCCTGTATCCTGAGATTACGAGCTTTCAGTATCCGAAGGTAGGAGAGACGAACCCCGCCTGCCGCGTCGGGGTGATTAGCTCGACCGGCGGCAAGACGCGGTGGTTCGAGCCGGAGGCCGACTCGCGGAATCATTACATACCGAAGATGCAATGGATGGAAGACTCCAAGACCATTGTCTTTCAGCGGCTCAATCGCCTGCAGAACACGAACGAGGTGACGCTCGGCGATGCCCGCAGGGGCCGCATGATCGAGATGATGGTCGAGCGGGACGACGCATGGCTGGACGTCGGCGACGATCTGAAATGGCTCGAAGACGGCCGGAGCTTTACGTGGTTGAGCGAGCGGGACGGGTGGAGGCATCTTTATTTGATCTCGGACCTCGGGAAAAAGACCACTTGCCTAACGCCGGGCGAATTTGACGTGATAAGCGTCCAGAGCGTCGATGAGGATCGCGGCTGGGTTTATTACATCGCCTCGCCGGATAATCCTACCCAGCGTTATCTTTACCGCTCGCCGCTGGACGGCAGCGGCAAGGTCGAGCGGATTACTCCCGCCGACCAGACCGGCACGCACAGCTATCAGATATCACACGATTCCAAATGGGCCTTCCACACTCATTCCTCCTTCAGCGTGCCGCCGACCAAAGACTTGATTCGTCTGCCGGGGCATCAGAGCGTGCGGACCTTAGTGGAAAACTCCGATTTGCGTGAGAAGCTGGATGAGATTGAGAGGGGGGCGGACGAGTTTTTCCGCGTGGATATCGGCGATGGCGTCCTGCTGGATGGGTGGTGCATCAAGCCGCCTGATTTCGACCCTGAGAAGAAGTATCCGCTTTTCTTCTATGTCTATGGCGAGCCGGCCGGACAGACCGTGCTTGATAAGTGGGCCGGGCAGAGATACCTCTGGTACCAAATGCTTGCCCAGCAGGGATATATTGTCATGAGCGTGGACAATCGGGGCACGCCGGCGCCGCGAGGCAGGCAGTGGCGCAAATGCGTCTATCGGCAGATCGGCATCCTCGCCTCGGCGGACCAGGCGGCGGCGACGCGGGCAATTATCAAGGCTCGGCCGTACGTCGACGCCGACAGGATCGGAATATGGGGCTGGAGCGGCGGGGGGTCTATGAGCCTTAATGCGATCTTCAGGTATCCCGAGTTGTACCATACCGCGATGGCGATTGCATTTATCAGCAATCAGCGATTCTACGATACGATCTACCAGGAGCGGTATATGGGCCTGCCGGACGATAATGAGGAAGGCTTCAAGAACGGCTCGCCAATAACCTTCGCCCATCAGCTCAAGGGCAATCTCCTGATTATCCACGGCACGGGCGACGATAACTGCCACTACCAAAGCTGCGCCGCCCTTATCAACGAACTGGTTAAGCACAATAAATACTTCTCGATGATGGCGTATCCGAACCGGACTCACAGTATAAAAGAAGGCGAGGGCACGCGCCGGCATCTCTATGAACTGCTCACGCGGTATTTGAAAGAGCATTTGCCGCCCGGGCCGAAGTAGTGCGAAGAATAGAGTTGGTGCTCTTAAGGCGATCATTTGTAGCATTGTCATGCTGAGCCGAAGGCGAAGCATCTGCGTGAGAAGCAAACGGGCTAGATGACTATGAAACACACACTTGCCTGACAACCCAGATTCCTCGCTTCGCTCGGAATGACAAAGGAGGTCCCTTCGGTCAGAATGATGGCTTGAATTCAGTGCTACGGGATTATTTTTTGGCCGAGGGCTTTGGCGGTTGCCTTTTCGTAGATTAGTTTTGCGGCACAGACGTCGAATAGGGCCATACCTACTGATTTGAAGAATGTGGTATCGTTTCTTGGGGTCGGCTTCTTCAAGTATTTTCCGAGAGTTGTAATCTGGTCTTTTGTTATCCAATCATTTTCCAGGGGGACGATGAGGTCGCCGGATTCTTCAAGGGCATGGTCGGTGTCGATGTAGATGGTTTCGAGCAGGTTGAATAGCGCGCGCGGGAACTCTCTAACGGCGGGCTTGTAGGAGCCGATGCCGATGAAGTGCTTGCCTTTTAGCAATTTTTCGTTATCCGGCAGGACCGGCTCGAATGAGGTCGTGGCGGTTATGACGACCTGGGTATTCTCGAGAAGGTCCTCGGCGGTGGCTGCCTTGTGCAGGTTGACATCGGGCACGACTGAGGGCAGTTTGTCTATTAGGGCTGCGGTCTTTTCGGGGTAAACGTCGTGGATGTAAATATCGGTTGCGTTGCAGACCGAGGAGCCGAGCCATGCCTGGTAGAAGCCCTGGACGCCGGCGCCTACTATGCCTATCGCGTGAGTATCGGGCGGGGCGAGATGGCGGATGCTTACTGCTGCGACTGCCGCTGTTCGCAGGGCGGTGAGTGCGGGGCCGTTTAGCAGTGCTATGGGCAGGCCTGTTTCGCCGTCGTTCAGGACGACTATTCCGTTCAGGACGGGAACGCCTTTTTCGGGATTGCCGGGGAAGAGGGTAACGAGTTTGGTGACGAAATAGTCGTCGATGAAGCAGGGCATAATCAGCATTGTGTTATCGCCGGAATCTATGTGCATCCGGTCGGGCATGAGGAACTGTTTTCGCTCATATACGAGCATCGATGCTTCAATGGCGTCCACAACCTCATTGACGGATGCGGCTTCGAGGATGTCTTTTTCTGTTAGGTAGATCATGGTAATTTAGGTAAACTCCTTTCTTTCACACTACGCTGCATTTGCAGAGTCTGTAGGTTAATTATGCGGCGATGCGGGTATGTGTTCAATAGGCGATAGTTCAAAAGTTTATTATTCTTCGGCCCGGAATTTCCTCTGCTGGAAAAAGCCGTTTTCTATGAGCCTGTCGGAATACCCAAGGCGAAAAACTGTAACTCCTTATAGAAGTAAGCACTTATGAATTTTGAAGGCAGGTTCTCCGACAGGCTCCTATGGAACCCATAAATTGGGTGCCCCACCCATCTTTTGGAAATTATATTTCTTGATAGTCCAAGGTGTATTTCGTAATATTGTTGGCGGCGTACGAATAGAGTTGTATACTGCGTGACCGTGTAGATTGGCAATGTCAGATTAAGCATGTGAGATTTAGAATCGATATGACTCAAAGCAATTATCCACACTGACTCAAGGAAAGGATCGACACGTGGCAAACCAGAAAAGCAAACCAGCGAAGGACCGGGGCACGTCTCATGGTCGAAGAACATTTCTCAAAGCAACGGTGGCATCGGTGGCACTGCCCTACTTGATCCCGGCGTCCGCGATGGGGAAAGACGGTAACACCGCGCCAAGTAACCGTATCGTGATGGCCGGCATTGGCATCGGCAACATGGGCCGGGGCGACTCAGGCACATTCCTGGGTCGGGGCGATGTTCAGTACGTTGCCGTGTGCGACGTAAAGAAGGGCGCTCGGGACGGTGCAGTGAACAAAGTGAACCAGAAGTACGGCAACAAAGATTGCAAAGCTTACAATGACTTCCGCGAAATTATGGCCCGGGATGACATCGACGCGGTGCATTGCGCGACCCCGGATCACTGGCACGCGATCATCGTGATCGAGGCTTGCCGTAACGGAAAGGACATCTACTGCCAGAAGCCCGAGACGAAGACTCTCCGCGAAGGCAAGCTGATGATCGACGCAGCCCGGCGTTATGGTCGGGTCGTATCCGGCGGCAGCCAGCGTGTGCTTGGGGATTACAGGAAGACGGTTAATCCCTGCTGGAATGGCGACAAGGGCATCATCAAGTCGATCAACGTGAACGTTGGTCCGCTGCCGAAAGACTGCAACTTGAAGGGCGAGCCAGTCCCCGCCGGCTTCGACTGGGATAGGTGGCTTGGTCCGGCCCCATGGGCTCCGTACCATCCCCACCGTTGTAGCGGCAGTTACAGCATCAACGGGACAAGCTGGCGGTCGTTCAAGGATTACTCCGGCGGCGGCATGACCGACTGGGGCGCCCATCATTTCGGCGGCGCGACTTTCGCCATTGATGTCAGGGAACTGGAGCCCGAGGAGGTTATCTTCCATAACGAAAACGGCAAGAAGTTCGCGACGTGCCGGTATCCGAACGGCAAGCTTATTCACCACAATTATCCGGGTCGAGGCAACCTGCATGTGGAAGGCACGAATGAGAAAGGCCCGTCGAAGCCGGTTCCCGAGTACGCCGGAAGCGGCGGCATCTACGGCGATTTCATCGACTGCGTCAAGACGCGGAGGAGGCCGTTCCGCGATATCGAATTCGCGGCCCACACGGCAACAGTATGCCACCTGTTCCTTGCTGCGTACGAACTGGAACGGTCACTGAAATGGGACACGGTGAAGCAGCAGTTCGTTGACGACGACGAAGCCAACCGCCTTGTCGACGTTGCAAGAAGAGAGCCCTGGGTGATTTAAGAAAACGATGGTTGCGACAAGGAGACTTGATTATGACGAATAAAGAAACAGCTAAAATGACATTAGCCGCTGGCGTAGCTACCGTAGCCGTTGCCCGGGCGGATTCGGCCGCAGTAAACAAAGCATTAGAAACGCTTAAAACCTATGACTGGGGCGCAGACCGCAACGCCTTGAATCCTATCGACCGGGCGATCATTGCCACGCACGGCGATTCCGCCGCACGTAAGGCGCTGGAAAAGAGCCTGGTGGACGCACTTGCCGGCGGTATCTCACGATCTGCACAGGACTATGTGTGCCGCAAACTGAGAGTTGTGGGCACGAGACAGTCCGTCGGAGCCCTCGCCGCTCTCCTCCCGGACGAGAAGACCTCGCATATCGCACGCTACGCCCTGGAACGCATTCCGGACGAAAAAGCGGCCCAGGCAATGCGGGACGCCTTGCCGAAAGTCAGCAGCAAGCTCAAGCCGGGCATTATCGGTTCGCTGGGCACACGTCGCGACAAGAAGAGCATCATGCTCATCTCGAAGCTTCTCGGCGACTCCGACATCCAGGTAGCCAAGGCCGCGGCCCAATCGCTGGGCCTGATCGGCACGTCGGCTGCGGTTAAGGAACTGAGCAAGTTCGCAAAGAAAGCACCTGCCAACATGAAGATGCCGGTAGGCGACGCCTGCCTGGTCTGTGCCGAGCAGTTGCTGGCAGACGGTGAGAAATCCGAGGCAGTAGCTTTGTACAAAGAACTCAACGGCGATGACCAGCCCAAGCGCTTCAAGGTTGCCGCCACGAAAGGTATGCTGACCGCCGCGACTAAGAAGTAAAGCCGCACAACAAGCAAACAGATGATTCAAGAAGCCTCGGGCGGAATGCACCATTGCTCGTTTAGCCAGGGCTTGAGTTCGTTTTTTTCAGTGTCCGGCTGACAGTCATATGAGATATACTATCGACCACAGACAACTCCACCAACCGATCGGCCAACAGGCGTAAGGTCCATTCGTTGCGACCCTGTTCGACAAATCGTTTTCGTAATCGTTCCACTGTGGTTAGACGGGCTCCGAAGGCTTGAGCTATTTGCTTGTCACGCCAACCAGGACCTTGCTTACCTTGGTCTGCCTTCAAAAGTATCTGGGCGTGGCGGATCTTGTAGCCGGCCACCTTGCCCTTTTTGACCAATCCCTCTAACTGTCTTTGCTCTTCACTTGTCAATTCTCGTACGGTACACATATTCATATCTGGAAAGTTATGTCTTGGCGCCATAGGCTCCGTATTCGTGTCCCGTCTCATACATGGCGCAGACGTTCTCACTCGGCACATCAGTCTGTAAGACATGGCAGGGAGCAAGGATAAGACCGCCGCCGCAACCAAGAATATCGATCATCAGCTTGACGTTCTCAGCGACCTCCTGCGGTGATCCCAGCGGGAGGACGTATTGTGTGTCAATCGATCCATGCAGGCAGATACGCGAGCCGTATTCTCGCTTGATTTGAGCAGGATCCATATTGGCGGCACTGACCTGAATGGGATCGAGTATGTCCACGCCGATCTCAATCAGCGCATCAATAAACGCCCTGATGCCGCCACAACTATGAAACATCACCTTTGTGTCATAACACGTTCTCTCGAAGTCATCAAACTGCCTTCCTAAGACACGATCACTTTACTGTGACTCTGCCGTTCACTCAAAGCATAGAGATTTCTCTGCCGCTCGAACAGCCTCAGTCCTTGAGAAGGCTCCGCCAGTCTTGCCTTTCCGTAAGCCACTCAAGATTGAAGCGAACTACGGCGATGCTCTCGTAAAGCTTCTTCTTGCCTCGCTCGGTATGAAAACAGGGCTGTTTTCAGCAGTCAAAACTGTCGTAAGTCCTTGTAAACAAAGAACTGTGAGCGAGAGGAGTCGACCCTCCACGTCTCTAAGGGCACCAGGATCTAAACCAGGCGTGTCTGTCATTCCGCCACGCAGGTTGACGAACAAGAATGGGTAAGGTTAGACGGCCTTTCTAGCATTTGCCATCGTTGGCCATTTGAAGCATGCATTCGAGCATCCTTTTCAATTCTGGACATTTATTTGCCGCCAGTTCGGGGTCAAGTTTGGCAAAAAGCTGACCGCCGTATGTTACTTTCTTGTATGTCCGGCCCGTTTTGTTCTGGTACAACTGGCCCAGAAGCTTGGAAGGCGGAGCATCAAAATTCACATCCTCTGGATTCTTACAGCTCTTCTCAACGACTTTTTTGACCGGCTCTGGAAAGAGTTGGGGTTGGCTTAGCAACCACGCTTCGATTTCGTGGACAGCAAAGAACATTCTGAAACGGTCTGAAGCGACACTCTCTTCGAGCTTATTTCTTGCCCAACTCAAACGCTCACTCGCCGTTGTCAAGCCGTCGGGGTAAAACGACGGGCCATACAGATCCATTAGACCAATAACTCCGAAGACATCTGAATGCATTGGGCCTTCAAGGTACATCTTCGCTTTCTTGAGCATTCCTTTCTGCATCTCTGCCCAACCTTGGAATTTTATTGGCTTGATCCCCACGGGCCTTTCAAGTTTGGGGTCCAACCATCGTTTTAGAAACGAGGGAACCGCCTTCTGCTCTGTATCACCTTCCACGAAAAGGATGAATCTCATTGCAACTCCTCCAGTTCGCCGGATCGAAACAGACTTCCCAATGAGTATTCCTTGAGCCAATATTCCAGTGGTTCACCTACAAGCTTCGTTAGTCTCGTCTTGCCTTCGGACCAATCCGCAACCGTCACAGCGGGTTTTGTATCGTGGAAAGCATCCAAGAACTGCGGCGAGTGTGTAGTGAAAATCACTTGTGCACGCCTTGAGGCGTCCACGGCATACTCAGCTATGATGGGAAGCATTGAAGGATGCAGTCCTGTCTCAGGCTCATCTATGGCGATGATGGGTGCAGGTGATGGCGAGGCAAGCACCGCCAGGAGAAGCAGGAATCTAAGTGTACCGTCCGATAGGTCGCCGGCCGATTGTTCTCGCTGAAGGGATCTCCAGCGGAGGCGAAGCTGAATTCGCTGGTCTGCGGCCGGAGGAAAAACCAGTTCATCGAAATCGTCACCAAATGCCGCCTTCATTGCAGTATTGATGTCTTTCTTGAATTCCCTGTCCCCAGTGTACAGCGTGTGCAGAACTGAAACGAGATTCTGCCCGTCTGCATCGACACGTTTCTCGGATCTGGCGACTACCGCTTGGCGTATTGGAGCATCAGCGTTGACGTGAAGATCATGGTATATACCCCAATTTGCTAGTTGTTCTCGGAAAGATGGAATGTGCCGGTTCTGCAGGAAAGCGCCTGTTGCTAACGACAAAAGCGTCTCATCTTCTGCAAGCGATTCCTCTGGTGCAGTCAGGCCCTTCTCCTTCTCGTCAAAAACTACGCCTGTCAACTGTCGCCGTTCCAGCAATTTGAATGGTTCGTGGCGCCGCCCGGCCTCAAATTCGTGGAAGTTGCCTAACAGTTCGCGGGCAATATCAAACGAACCTCCCTTCCCAAGTCTTCTCATCACCATTTCGTATGTCAGGCTATCTTTCTCTTCATCACGCCAGTCTTCGACGGGAGACATCTTCACCTTGAAAGTGATTTCATCAGTGCGTCCGTCCCAAACGAGAGGTTCCATTCCTCCCCATTTCTGCACATACTTGGCCAATCCGCCACGCGCCGAGACAGAAATCAGTTCCAACATCCTTAATAAATTCGATTTGCCGGTCGCATTTGGGCCGATCACAACATTCAATGCTTCTGGTTCCCATTGTATTTCCTTCAATGACCGAAAACCATTTATGTCCAGCTTCAAGATCTTCATCTTTTGGCCTCCAACATCGACCGTTGATAATCCAACTCAGCGTTATACGCTGAGACTCAATTTCAGTATGATTGCGAGCGAGAGGAGTCGAACCTCCACATCCATAAGGATACCAGGACCTAAACCTGGCGCGTCTGCCATTCCGCCACGCTCGCGTTTCGTATGTCGGATATCGTATGTCGTATTGCGTTGGCGCCATCCCCCCCTTGGGGGAGGATGCCACCTTGTCGGATATCGTATTGCGTGTTTTGTTTTTGACCCATCGCTTACGCTCAGGGCTCTGTGTTCTACTCTCCGTCTTCTGTCTTCTGACTTCTGTCTTCTGTCACATCTTCTTTGCTGATCTTCTCGATTCTCTTCTCGGCTTTCTGGAGGATGCCTCGGCAGTGCTTGATCAGCGACATCCCCTTTTCGTACTGTTCGAGACTATCCTGCAGAGGAATCTCACCCTGCTCGATCTTCCCGACGATACTCGTCAATTCTTTAATCGCCTCTTCGAAGCTCAGCTTATCAAAGTCATTCTTCTGCTTGTCGTCTGCCATATTCCTTATCCTTATTTTGCCACGAAGGCACTAAGACACAAAGTCTTGAGTACCTTCTTTCTTTTTTCTGTTTCCTTTGTACCTTCGTGTCTTAGTGGCTAACTGATTCTCTTTTACTCCTTCGGCGTTTCGATTTCAACCAAATTCTGCTCGCGGCAGGGCGGCCGCCCGGCTTTTTCAGTTGCCTCGCACCGGCTTTTTTGCTTACATTGCTCTGTCTGCCGCGATTGGACAGTCCGCAATATCGTTATCCGAGGGCCATGATTGATATGAGAGAACACGCTGCTATCTGCATACTGCTGTTTATTCCGAGCTTTCTCCCGGCGTCCCAGCAGTATGTTCACGATACCGTCTCGGAGCCTGTACACGACCTCATTAGCCTGGATGTACCCAAATCCCTCGGCAATCAGCCTCTCGCAGCCTTGGGCTATGTTGACATAACAGCCGCGCCCTTCGAGGCCGACCACACCGGCCGGACAGACGCCACAAATGCAATTCAAAACGCCGTCAACTTCGCACGCGATCATCAGATGGTCTGCTTCTTCCCTTCCGGTACATATCGGATATCAGATACCTTATCATGCATTCAGGGCTACTATCGCCGACAGCATGGCAAAGTATCCGGCGCTCCCAACTTCCCCTGCGTCCTCGTAGGCTCGAACAAGAAGGGCGAGCCGAGACCCAAAATAGTCCTCGCCCCCGATTCGCCCGGCTTCAACGATCCGCAAAAGCCAAAATACGCCGTCCACTTCTGGGCCAGGGTCGTCGATGACCCCGACTCGCCTCAACCGAACATCTGCTTCAATCAGATGTTCGTCAATATAGATATCACTATCGGTCGTGGAAATCCCGGCACCGTCGCTATCCGCCTGCGAGGGGCCCAGGGCTCCGGCATCCAGGATTGTACGATCGACGCAACAGGCGGCCTGACCGGCCTCGAAGGCGGTTGCGGCTCCGGGGGAAGCCACGCCAACATCAAGGTCATCGGTGGCCGAATCGGTCTCGACCTCCGCCAGACCCAGCCGGCACCCATAATTACCGCAATCACCCTCATCAACCAAGCCGAAGCCGCAATACTCTGCGACGGCAGACAGGCCCTCTGTGCCGTCGGCATCAAGATACACTCTAACACCAAAGGCCCTCTGATCAAAATCGAACCTAAATGGGATGTCTATTTCCAGGGCCCCCTCGTCCTCGTCGATAGCGAAATGATTTTTGACCAACCTCATCCCGCCAACACGCTTCTTTCATCGACGCGCAGCTTTTACCTCCAAAACGTTTATGCAAGCAACGCCGCCGTCGTCGCGCAGCTTCCGGGTCGAACCGTACCTTCCGAAAGCCCGGTCGGTTGGATCCGCATAAAGGAATATGCTCAGCCGATCCGGCCTAAACCATATAGGAACCTGCAATACGACACTTCGATCTACATTGACGGAAAGAAAAAACGCCACCACCTTATGAGCGTGATCCAGGATCAACCGCCGCCTGAAGATATTCAAACGCGTCACATCTGGCCGGCCGATTTCCCGACTCGCCAATCCACCGATGCGGTCAATGTCAAGACCCCGCCCTACAGTGCAAAGGGCGATGGATTTGCCGACGACACACAGGCCCTGCAGAGGGCCGTCAGCGAAAACGAAATCATCTTCTTGCCCAAAGGCATTTACCGTATCACGCGGACTCTCAGGCTAAAACCCAATACCAAAATCATCGGCGTCCACAAAGCCTTCTCAATCATAGCCGTCCGCGAAGATGAAGGTTACTTTACCGACAACGTCAAACCCAAGCCCCTCGTCGAAACAGCCGACTCAAAAGATGCCGATTCCGTTCTCGCATTTTGCGGCCTCTACGTCCCCCACGAAGTCCCAGGCGCTTACGCCCTCGAATGGTCCGCAGGCCGAAACTCGATTTGCCGCGACGTTGACTACATGTTGATGCCAGGCACCGGCTACGGCCGCAGAACACCGGACCATGCCCCGAGAATCACACCTTTCGTGAAGATTACCGGTGCCGGAGGAGGCAAATGGTATAACTTCGAACTCGGAAAAGGCCTCGTAAATTCAGGCTACCGTCAGATTCTCGTACAAGGCGTTTCCGAACCATTGGCCTTCTACCATCTCTGCCCGGAAGGCGCCCGCAGCGAGGCAAACATGGAGATAGTCGATTCCCGTAACATCCGGCTCTACGGATTCAAAGGCGAGGGCAACACATTCATGCTATGGGTGCGGAACTCAGACAATATTAGTCTCTTCGGCTACGGCGGCAACGCATCGGGGCGTTCCGGCAGCGCTCTGTTCAAAATTGAAAATACGCCCAATTTTCTCCTCGCCAACATTGTAGATCACCCCATGACAAAGGGAAAACCTGCTATCCGCGGCGCAGTGGGGACCGACCCGGAAAAGTACCACATGATTGTCGAGCAGACCTCTAACGGCTCAACAATAAAGACTACCCCCCTCGACCGTCCGACTCTCTACAAGCGCGGCAACCCACAATAATCAAGCCAAGAATAGGCTAATCCCACATCAGCGTCTGCTTACCGGCCTTCTCGCCTCTGTCTTTCTTGCTTGTAACCTTGCTCTGCACCCGCTCATCCCCGGATAGTTCTGTGACAATCAAATCCCCGACCTCCACATCCGCCAAACGCCTCACGACCGATCCGTTTATCTTCGTAGTAATGCTATCGCCTCGTTCGAGGACCGCTTTCGGGTTCAATCCCGCTAACCGGTTCTCGGCAACGGTGAGGCTGAGGATTCGCTCGGTTATGATCGCCTTTTTCAATCCGCTCAGCGTGCTCTCGATCTGCGAAAGGCGTATCCGGCCTTCGTTGGCAATCCGCCCCAGGCCGACGCTTGCCCGATTCCGCAGGTTGTTCAGTTCGATCTTCATCCTCCCTATCAACCGATGCGGCTCGATACGGGCAATCTGCTCGCGGTACTGCGAGAGCTTCCCTCTGCCCTCCTCCAGCAATAGCCTGATAACGTCGCCGAGGTCTCTATCAAGCTCATCCAACCGCTGCTCGGCCGTCGCGATCAAGCTCATCGGATTTCTGAGCACTTCCCGGGCCAAAACCGTTTCGAGGTTTTGTTCGGCCAATCTGACCCGGCCTTCGATGTGGCCCCGCAGCCGCGCTTCATTATTCTCAAAGGCGGCGAGGACCTCCTCGACATCCGGCACGGCTACCACACCGGCCTTGGTCGGCGTCGATGCACGCTTGTCGGCCACGAGATCGGCCACCGTCGTATCCACCTCATGGCCAACCGCGCTGATGACCGGTATCTCGGAGTCGAATATCGCTCGCGCCAGGACCTCCTCGTTAAACGCCCACAGGTCCTCCATCGACCCGCCGCCGCGGCCGACTATCAGCAGATCGAGCTTCAATCGCTTGTTCCGCCGATTGATATTTCGTATCGCCGCGGCGATTTCGTCGGCCGCCCCCTCTCCCTGCACCGGCACGGGATACAGAAGAAGCTCGGCGCAGGGCCAACGATTGAAGATGCTGTCGGTAATATCGTGGACCGCCGCCCCGGATTCGCTTGTGACGATCCCTATGCGCCTGGGGTAGGCGGGCAGGTTCTTTTTGTGCTTCTCGTCGAAAAGTCCCTCGGCGTGCAGCTTCTTGACCATCTGCTCGAACGCCAACTGCAGCGCCCCGACGCCCTCGGGCACCATTGATTCGGCATGAAACTGATATTTCCCCTGCGGCGAATAAACGTCGATATGCCCCCGAACGACCACCGCCTGGCCGTTCTCCACGTCGAATTTCACTTTCCCGAATTTACTCTTCCACATCACGCAGGGCAGCAGGGCGTTCTCGTCCTTCAGGCTGAAGTAGGCATGTCCGCTCCGCGCTACGACCCAATCGGTTATCTCTCCGGCGACGGCCAGCCGAGAGGGCAGATTCTCCTCCAACGCCGTCTTTATCAGCGAATTAACCTGGCTAACGCTATATATCGTTGTCTTCTTTTTCATCTCTAACTCAAAAAACCATAAGCCTTCAAACGGAGCCGCGACAGCCCGACCTCAAAGCTCTCGAATGGAGAAATCGTCGATGTACAGGTGGCTCGCCTCGAGGGCCCACCATTGGAGGAATTCGGCGCCGATTGTGACGTGGTCGCTGTTTGCCTCGAAGCGAAGTATCACGGGCATCCAGCGGTGCTGTGTGGCGAACCATTGCGTTACGTTCGCCTTCTCGACGGTGTCTATTCTTTCGAGCAGGCGTGCGTCGTTCTCATCGACCGCCAGACGTATTCGGCAGTCGCGTCCCCATCCGCTGCCGATATCTCCGGTGAGCAGCCAGGCGGTCAAAAGATACGTCCTGCCTTTCTCAACGGCCACCCGCTGATATATCACCTCTCGCTTCCAGTCCTCTCGCGGCTCATGCCAACTCGCATCTTCGCCGCCGAAGTACGACCAGCCGTAAAGTCGCGACCCGCTGTGTGGCTCGTATCCGTCAACACCGGCGCCGGCTGTCCCGAACGGCTCGGCGTCGGCGATAAACCTCTCCGGCTCTTTGGCCCTGCCCAACCGAGCCACGCGCGTCCAGCCCGCTGCGCCATCCTCAAAGCCGCCGTTCTCAATCGCAATGCAGTTCTCACAGGCAGGCGCAGGCGAAGAGGCTCTCGGTTTGTCGAAGCGAGGCTCGTCGGAGCCGTGCGGCGGCGTCATAAAACTGTAAATCCGCGAATAGGTTCGCCGCGACGATTTCTTATATGTGTCGGATGAAACACGATAAAGATACACTGTTCCCGATTGAAGGTTGGCCAGCGTGACACTGTGCGTCTTGCTGCGGTTCTCTTTCGAGCCGGCCTCGCCTCGCAGATAGCGGTCTTTGCCGTAATGCACCATGCTGTCGCCTGCGGTCCCCGTCCGCCAGACTATTTTCGCGCCGGTCCCTTTTACATTAGTCACGGAGACATTATACGGATAGATCACGCTGCCGGGCTCCTGCTCGCCTCGGATGTAGAAAAGCTGGTCGAATTGCTCGGCCAGTTCCTTTCCGTCGCGATAGGCCCTGCCCTGCGGATAACGGTTGCTCGATAGATATGAGAAAAAAGGCCCACCGTCGGCCCGCCGGTATTGCAGGTAGTATTGTCTGCCGGGCGTCAGGCGCACCGCGTCGTCGAACCACACAACGTCCGCTCCCCAGTCCTGAACCATTTTCACCTTGCACGCCGGGGCGACCTGTTTGCCGCCGGGGCCATTTTCATGGATTGAAAAGACGAATTGTGCAACGCCGCCGCCCCAGCCCCCGCAGTTGGCATAAGCCTGAATCACATTCGGTGTGGTCGCGACGAACGTCTGCCCGGCCACTCCGCACACCCCCGAGCCCGGCCCTTGGGCTATGAAGTGCAGGTCGTCGCGGGCCGAGGCGACATTCTTGAGACCGGGATGCTCCTGGTTGATCTCAATGCCAAGGTCGCTTTCGGCGTGAAGGACTCCGTCGTAGTACGCGGCGCCTTCGAGATATACGTCGCCGCCTCGCGGCATTCCGTGATTCCAGGGCTTCCCGTCGGCAGCGGCCAGTTCCAGTGCATATTTCTTGCCCGGCACAGTTTGAAATTGCTCACTCGGCACACTGCTGCCGCATATCCACACCATCGACTTTTCAGTCTCGAAGGGCCCGGCAATCCGCTTGCCCTGCGGCGAATCCTCGAACAAAGAGACAAACAGCTTGCTGTCCCCCGACGCCCGCCAGAGCGAAAAGCCCGTTACCGCCGTGCCCGTGGCGACAAAACTCTGTGCAAATCGGATCCGGCCAGGCCCCCATACCTCCTTTTCGAGGTCCAGCTTGGGCTGCGTTGCCTGATCCACTACCGTAGTCTTGCCGTCCTCGACCGATACATAAGGCACAATTCTCCCGTCGAGCAGCATGAAGTATTGTCCCTGCTCGATCCCACCGAATTCATATAAACCGCTCGGCCCCGTCACCGTCCAACTGTGCAAGGACCCGTCCCGACCAAACAGCGCCGCACCTCGTTCGTTTCCGCCGACCGTCCCCCGGATCTTCCCCGCCGCCAGGCATCGCCGTCCGCCATGTTCCCAAGTAGGGCCAAGAAGCAAAACCAATATTATCCAAACGTATTTCAAAACTTATCGTCCTCCAATACGCTGCAAGTGGGCGCCGTCTATATACAAACTGCTCGATTCGAGGTTGAATCGCTGCTCCAAATCGAAGCCTACGCTAACAAGCTCCGCCTCGGCTTTGAACTGCACCGAGCCTCGCCGCCATCGGCCTTCCGTCGCATACCACTGCGACGTTTCGACAAAAGCGTTGTTTCGTACCGCGTCTTGGCCTTGCGCCAGCGCCACCAATCGAATCTTGACATCGCTGCTTCGACCGCCGCGATGGTCCGTATAGACCCACCCACTAAATACGTACCATTCGTTTTTGCGGACTTTCACCTTCTGATAAATGACAACCCTCGTTCCCTCGCCTTTTTGCTCGTTTGTCCAGCCGAACATTCTTGTCCCCCAGTATGGAACAGCGCCGTAGCTGCATCCGACAATCTCTCCATGTAGGACATCTCTACGCCATTTTCCCAACCCGTTCTCAAACGAAGGGCTGCTCAGCGGTATCGTCTCGACCTTAGCCGGATGCCCCATCAATCTGTCGAAGTCCTCCTCGGCGATGTGCCCGGCCACTGTCGCAATGATATCCTTATCGCCGGCCTCTCGCCCGTTGAAGGCTGCGCTTCCGAGAGCATAGGTATCGCTTTTATAGGCTGCAAGGAACTCCTTTCCCGAAAGACTTTCGATATGCAAATAGTACCTTTGCCCCGGCCGGACGACCACTTCATCCGGTCCCCAGGCCACGGTGGAACTGCTGCTCGGGGCGACCGCTTTGCTCGGCCCTATCTGCCTGCCGCCGAGCCCGCCTTCGTGAATGCTGAACCGCACATATCCCGGCGCGCTGTCTATCCCCTTGAGCGTGGCCGAGGCGAAAGTGATGTTTTCGCTCAGGGCCGTGAAGCTCTGCCCTGCCGATATGGCCCGGTGCATCCTGCCTCTCCCGACCAAAGAGTAATCCGTTCGCAGAGAGTCATTGTCTTCGCAGATGCTTATGCCCAGGTCGCTGTATGGGCTGTGAATCTCGCCGAAGTAGGCCGAGCCGAGACTGAAGACGTTGCCTCCTCCGGCCACGGCAGGTATCCAGGTCTTTCCGTCATCGGCGGACATCTTGATCGTATAGATTTGGCCGGGCACTGTCGCCGCCTCGGCCCCAGCCCATGATACCGCGGTGCTGCCCTCGCCGCCGACCCTGCCGGTCGTTCGTGACGGACCCACTGCCTCGCCGCTCGTTCCGTTTCCACGCAGCAACTGAATATGCACACGCCGAGACGGGCCAAACGCCTTGATTCGCGCCATTGTCAGCCCCAGCCCGCTCGCCCGGTACGACTGTGCGAAAGAAGCCCGTCCCTGCAGCCACGAATCGCCGATGATTGCAAAGGATTGGCCTGCCTTGAGATCGAGATTGGTCGCGTCCTCGGCCTCAATCTCCACTTCCGGCACGCAAACAGGCCGACGCCCTTCAATCGACCCAACGCAAACTGCATACTCGCCCGCCGCCAAATCCTCAAGCAGAAAAGAGCCGTCATTTTCGGTCATCGCCGCAACCGCCGTGCTTCGCCCGTGCGCGTAAGCACGCACCATAACGCGCCTAATCGCCGCTCCCGTAGCAGCATCGCGAAGCGTCCCGCCAAGCGACCCGGCCCAACTCGCCTGCGGCCAAGGCATAATGCTCAAGAAAGCGAAAAGAAAGCCCCTGGCCAAAGTCCGTTTACATAAGTCTCCAAGTTTCATAACCAGGAGTCTAACACGCCTTCCTGCCCGGGTCAAATACCGAGCGATTCGTCCTTTTTGCTTGACTTTTCCGGCCGCATTTGTTACAATTTAATAACGTTGGTCTATTTCGGGGTCCAGGGAGGGCGTTGACAGCAACCTCTCATGATTTCGGTGGAATCGGACCGAAGCCAACAGTCTGCCGTTCGACAAATAGGGCCTGGGGCAAGCGAATGAGAACAATTGCGATGATAAACCAGAAAGGCGGCTGCGGAAAGACGACCACCGCCATAAACACCGCCGCGGCATTCGCGGCATTGGGCCATCGCACCCTTCTGGTTGATCTTGATCCCCAGGGCCACTCCTGTATGGGGCTGGGCATCAACCCCGACAATCTCAGCCCTACTATTTACGAGGCGCTTGTCACCCCGGAATTGCCGCTTGTTGACGTCATACTGAATACAAGAGTCGAGTGGCTCGATTTGGCGCCCTGCAATGTCCTGCTCGCGGGGACCGAATTCGAACTGGCCGGCGAGGTCGGAAAAGAATTGATCCTCGCCTCGAAACTGATGATGCTCAGGGAACGATACAGCGTCTGCATCATCGACTCGCCGCCGGCGCTCGGCATCCTCACGCTAAACGCGCTTGTCGCCAGCACAGACGTAGTCGTGCCCGTGCAGGTCCACTATTTCGCACTGGAAGGCCTCAAGCGATTGCTCGAAACCGTCCACATTATCAGAGAGCGGTTCCATCCCTGTTCATCAGAGGTTCTCGGACTGCTGCTGACGTTCATAGAAGACGGGACCATTTTCAGCAGACAGATCCAGCAGAAAATGAGAGCATTCTTCGGGGAGTTGGTCTTTGAGACCGTTATCCACAAGACCATAAGACTGGCCGAGGCGCCAAGTGCGGGCGAGTCGATCCTGACCTACGCACCCGAAAGCAGAGGCGCGGCCGACTACAAGTCGCTTGTTAGAGAGATACTTACGGACCCAGTCTGGGCCCAGGAGGTGGGAAATGCCCAAAGGTAAAAAGAGAATCGGACTGCAAAAAGATTTCTCAATAATCTTTGAGGGAGTATGGGTCCCCCCAAAACCTCACAAAGAAGAGGCTCGCACCGAGCCGGCTGCTCGAGAGCAGGGCCACGCCGGCGAGGCACCGCTATCCGATGACCAAGACCATGCTCCCGACACGGCAATCTCGAATGAACAGATTCGGGAAATAGAACGGATTATGGATTCTATGAAATGTTTGAAGGGCTTCATCTGTTACAAATCCGGCTTCGAGCAACTCTGCAAAGTCAAGAATGTCGGAGAAGGCGGGATCATCGAATGCTCACCTGAGAATCAGGGCCCCTGTACATACCGATTCACGTTCACGGGCAAGATTTTCTGTAAGTGCCCCCTTCGACACTACATAGCCAGAAACCTCAATAGGTAAAGCCCGTAGGACTCGGCGTTTGAGCGGCCGGTTGATTATTGTTACACAACTGCATTGCACCGATTCACCGTTTGCAGCGTCGAGAAGCCGGACGAAGCCTGCCGGCGTTTTCCGCTGAAGAATCCCCCGGTAAACAGAGTTCAGAAGCCCCCGCTCAGATCACAGGACGGCCTTGGGAGCTGATTTCGCCACAATCTTTAGAAAAGACTTGCTCGAAACAAGCCGTTGCGTCTCTATTTTGCTCGCCCATTTGTGGCCGTCTATCTGGCTCGCCACTTTGTGCTTGAACTGTATTATTCGCCTTTTCTTGAAAGGATTAAACATCTTATGGTTTCTATCGGTTGTTCGGGCGGCCTGCTTTAGCTGCAACCGCTCGAAAAGAACAACACCCCGGAGACCTGCGGAAAAACGCTGCTGAACAGAGCATACTCGACGAAGTCCGGTAAATCTCGGTGTACCGGCACCGCGTACACGTGGCCGTCGAGAAGCCTTTTGGCTGAACGTGCCCCCTTACTGAACAAGCAGCAGCGTAAGCGTCATATAGATCGCAACACTGATCGAATCGTTGGCTGTCGTGACCAGGGGCCCGGAGCTTATTGCCGGGTCTATGCCGATCCGCCGAAACAAAAACGGCAAGAACAGACCAAGCGTTGTCGCCACCATTATCGCCGAGAACATCGCCGTGCCGAATGCGAACATGAGACGCAGAGGCGCGATACTGCCTTCCGGGCCTCTGGAGTTCAGAAGAATCGCACAGGCCACGCCTCCTAATACGCCGCAACTCAGGGCGACAAGCAGAGCGATACGCACCTCACGATTAAACACCTGGCCCAATCGCAATGCCACAAGGTGGCCCGTCGCCAAACCCGAAACCACGATAGCCGAGGTCTGCAACCCGGCATTGCCGCTGATAGCGGCGATCATCGGCACAAATGCAACGGCTGCAACATATATCGCAGGACTGTGCCCCTTGAAGAACATCATCACCAGGGCCGTTACGCCTGTGCCGATAAGGCACGGCAGCAGCCATGTCATCCGAATTCGAGCCGCGTGGAAAACCGAAACATCATCGAGTTCGTCCGGGTCGGTGCCCGCCATGGTGTACAGGTCTTCGGCGGCCTCCTCCTCGGCAACCTCGATAACACGGTCGGCGGTAATACGGCCCACTAACTTGTGGCCACGGTCAAGGACGGGCGCTACAATCAGGTCGTTCTTGCTGAATATGTTGCGCACTTCTTCCTGGTCCATATCGACGGTGACATAGACGGTGTCGTCGTCAATCAATTCGGCTATTCTCGTGCTCTCCGGACGGGTGAGGAGGAGCCTGATGCGAACATCGCCCAAGAATCGCTCGTCCTTGTCCACCACATATACTGAGAAGAAATCCTCGTCGATCTCAGCGGCTCGAATCTCGTTGACTGCCTCGGCGACCGTCTCCTGCTCGTGCACGCTTATCACCAGCGGATCCATAATGCCGCCTGCCGAATCCTCCGAGTATCTCATCAACTCCTTGATCTCGGCCGATTCCGCCGCGGGTATGCTCTCCAAAAGCTCGGCCCTCTCTTCGAAAGGCAGTTCGGCCAGCAAATCCGCCACGTCGTCGTGGTCGAGTTCTGAGATGATCCCTTTTACCTCGTGTTTATCGAGCAGGTCGAACAATTCGGCCCTGGTCGCCTCGTTGACCTTCTCCAGCACCTCCGCGGAGATAGGCTTATCCAGAACATCGAAGATTATCCGCCGCTCCTCGTTATCGACGAGTTCGACCACTTCGGCAATGTCGCTGCTCCGCTGCTCGCCAAGCAGCGCGCCCAGCGCCGAAGCATCATTGGATTCGAGCAAACCCCGAATCTCGCGAGCTAATTCTTTCTGTCCGTCAGCCATTAAATCAAGCCCGTAAATCCCTAACTATTTAGCCCCGCGTTTTACGCGGGGTTTCGACCTAAGAGCAGCAAACCAGCCACCAGGCAAATACAATAACCAAATCACCCCCGCCCGGCAACAATATTACAAAAAGCAGGTGTTTATGACTACACGAAGTAGCTGAAAAGATTTGCAAATTGTTGAATAAGGCTTATACTTACGACTTATGGCAAAGAAATCTGCACCCGGTTCTAAGAAAGTCGCTACAGTCGGCAAACCGTCGGCGTTGATTGATACGCGGGTAATTTATTGCGGCGATAACCTCGAACAATTGAGAAAGCAGCCCGAAAACAGCGTTGACCTTATTTATATCGACCCGCCTTTCAATTCCAATCGCAACTATGAGGTATTTTGGGGTGAGACAAAGGAAAAACGCGCATTCAAAGACCGCCACGCATCGACACAGGCATATATCGAATTCATGCGACCTCGCTGCGTCGAGCTGCACAGAGTATTAAAGAAAACCGGCTCGTTCTATTACCACTGCGACTGGCACGCATCACACTATGTCAAAATAATGCTCGATCAGATATTCAGCGAAAACAGCTTTCAAAATGAAATTGTTTGGAAACGTACTTCAGCTCATGCAGATACTCATGGATTTGGACATATACATGATGTAATTTTTCGCTACTCAAATGGAAAAAAGCCAACGTTTAATATTGAACTTAAAGAATATTCACAATCTTACTTGGAGGGATATTTCAAATATAGTGATGAGTACGTTGACACTCGGGGCAAGTTTAGAATAAATGATCTAACCGGTTCGGGATTACGAAATGGTGAAACTGGGGGAATATGGCGTGGGTTTGACCCATCCAAAATTGGCAAAGGCCGTCATTGGATGCGTCCACCGGAAGAACTGGAAAAATTGGTTGCCGACGGTAGAATTTATTTCCCTTCAAAAGGCGGCGTTCCAAGTTTGAAACGTTATGTAAATGAACTTAAAGGCCAGCCGGTAGATTCTATTTGGGATGATATTCCATCATTAACAACTTTTTCAAGTGCTGCAAGGGAATCGCTCGGCTATCCCACACAAAAACCCCTTGCCCTGCTTGACAGAATCATTAAGGCCAGCAGTAATGAGAATGATATTGTTCTTGATGCGTTTTGCGGGTGCGGGACGACATTAGTTGCCGCTGAAAATCTCGGTCGTCAGTGGATAGGGATCGATGTCTCACCGACGGCGTGTCGGGTGATGGCCAAGCGTCTGCGTGATGTCTGCAAGATGAAAGAGGATGAAAAGCTCTGGCGAATTGGACGCGGGTTTATTGTGCGTGATCTGCCGTGGAGCGAAAAGAAGCTTCGCGAACTTCCGCCGTTTGAATTCGAGAACTGGGCGGTTATCGCGCTGGGCGGTATTCCCAATAAGGCGCAGGTTGGCGATATGGGAATCGATGGGCGTATTTATCCCGTCTCTGCCATGCCTAAGAAAAAAGAGGGGGAGCTGGAGTTCATGGACGTCTGGTATCCCATACAGGTCAAGCAGAAGAATAAGGTAGGCAGGCCTGACATCGATTCTTTCGAGGCGGTGATGATGCGCGAAGATCGCACAAAGGGATTCTTTGTGTCGTTCGATTACTCCAGCGATGCCATGAGCGAAATAGATGCCTTTTTCAAAAGAACCGGCAAGAGCATAATCGCCCTGACCGTCAAAGACATCCTCGAAGAACAAATCGCCCACAAGTTGGCATAAGTACTATTGAAGAAGCAACGATATGAGGGAGGTTTTATGAAAGTAGATGATATTCTGGTGTCTTGGGTCATTCCAACATTTGACCGTCGGCTAAAAGGGCCATTTCCTCTTCCAAGCCGTTACTATGTACTCGATTGGACAAAGGCTTCAGAAAACGAGCAAGCCGAAATAATAAAGATACTTGGGATTTCTGACAACTATAAAGAAGAATTTGTGGGGTTTGGGAAACAGAGTGAAACCTTTAGTATCGGCCCCACCAAATCGCACGAAAGAATGCTCCGATTTCGCCAGATGTTCGTTGAAAAATCCATCGAGGGCCTTAAGCGACTGACAGGTGATAGTAAAAGATCTTACAGAGTGTTCAAAGGCGTTAATATCAACCGTGAGTATTTTGAAGATGAGACAGGTCAAGAGATATCATTTCGAGAGATGATCCAGATTGCGTCAGGTAACAAGAATTTAATACCGTTCGATTGCGAAAACGTCGTGCAACTTGGGCCATGCCCGATATGTGCGAAAGAGAAATGGACTGTTGACAAGGCAAATACTCTTTTCAATTTCATACAGGTTGTGAGGCTCATTTGGCGAAGTAGTTGGGCCCGAAAGAATGCTTCCATTACTACGCATTTTATCAATAAAGAGCATATAGTGGTGGCGAGTGACTTCCCAGCAGTGGAGAGCATGTGTGCAGTCTTCACTCTTTTTCGACAGTTGTATGCTAACGATGCCCTAATGAAAAATGTATGTGAAATATATAAAGAGCATTGCAGCAATGACACCAGAAAAAAGTGGGTAGTTTTCTGTACAGAGGCATTTTCGCAAAGGCTCAAGGCCCCCCCCTTTTTTTTCTACTTGCAGGGGTGCGCTGTAGTAAAGCAATTGTTCAACGCGTTTCTTTATGGAACAGGAATAATACATTCACCAATTAATAGAAACCGCGCAGACAGGAAGAGACTATCTATGCTTGTGAAACAGTATGGTCGAGAAAAGGTGATAATGGCAGTGAACCAGTCATTTTGGATGGTTCTGGCGTATGCCATTGATGTTTTCCATGTTGTAAAGCAGGACTACGAATACTGGACCGAACAGGGGGGATGCGCAAAGTCGGACATGTTTGACATCTATTCTCTGTTGCAAAGCCATAGTCCTTAGCTGTGTAGGGCGTACAACTTGTTTGCACACGCGGAATCACTGTGGTTCCATGAAATTCGACCTTCGGTTTTCGGTCGATAAGAAATGCAGCCTAAAGTTCTTTGGCGATTTGCTTGATATATTCTCTCAATTCGTCCCCGATGTCTTCGGCTTTGAGGGCGAATTCGATGTTGGTCTTGATGAAGCCCTGCTTGTTTCCGATGTCGTAGCGTTTTCCGTCGAGGAGTCGGCCGTATATATGCTTTTCCGCCAGCATCAGTTGCATTGCATCGGTCAACTGCAGCTCGCCGCTCTTGCCGGGCTTTATTCTTGCCAGGCAATCGAAGATGTCAGGCGTAAAGACGTATCTTCCCGCGACGGCCAGGTTTGATGGCGCCTCGGCCGGGGTCGGTTTTTCTACGAGGCCGTCCAGTTTATAAACGCTCGGAGCGATTTCTTCGCCGCTTATTACGCCATACCGGCTTACCCTTTCCCGGTCGATCTCCTGAATCAGTACAACAGACCCCTTGTAACGGTCGTAAACCTCGACAAGCTGTTGAGTCGCCGGAGAGGCGGATCTGATCAGGGTATCGCCGAGCAGGACTGCAAACGGCTGGTCGCCGACATGAAGCTTGGCGCAGTTGACGGCGTCGCCGAGGCCCTTGAGTTGCTTTTGCCAGACGAAGTGGATGTCTGCAAGCTCGCTGATTCTACGGATTTGCTCCAGTTCTTTTTCTTTGCCCTGTTCAATAAGCTGCGACTCAAGATGGAAGTTCCTGTCGAAATGTTCCTCAATTGCGCGTTTGCCCTTGCCTATTATAATCAGGATATCGGTGATTCCGGACGCCACGGCCTCCTCGACCACATACTGAATCACCGGAGTATCGACGATCGGCAGCATTTCCTTGGGCTGCGATTTCGTGGCGGGTAGAAACCGAGTCCCGAAACCGGCGGCGGGGATAACAGCTTTTCGAATCATATTACACCGTTCATATTTGGAAGCGCAACGACCGGCTTGATGACCTTTATCTTCAATTTGCCGAGCCGATTCTTGAGGCCCTTAAACATTTTGGCATCTTTGTACGTGCCCACAATCGCTCCGCCGGAGCCGGTGAACTTCGCACTTGCTCCCGCAAAACGGGCTTGATCGACCCTCTGCAGATTCTCGGCGCTAATGGAATAGAGCTTACGCCTGCGATTGAAATTGAAGTTCAAAACATTAGCGACTTTTTCCTTTTCGCCTTTGAGCAAGTGCGTCTTCAACTTGTCGGTCAAGTTGGCCCAGTACCGCATGGCCGAGGTGACGGATTTATCGCCGCGTTCAAAGCGTTCGCGGATGTTGTTGTGTATGGCTCCGGAGACTTCGGCGAGGTTTTCCCGGTAAGCGACATATAATGGCGGCAGGAGTTTGGGGTCGAGGTTCTCGTATTCGCCGTAACCGCGGGTGGTCAGGAGCTTTTTGTCGAAGTCCATATAGACCAAGCCCTGATAGACCTGGACAACCCTGTCCTGGAGGCCCGCCGAGATCTGCAGCTCATCAAGCTCGGCGGCAAGAATGAGATTCGCCTGGGTGTATTTCGCAATGCTGACCCCGTAGAAGGCCATGAGCGCCCGCATACAAGCGGTGATTATAGCGCTGGAGCCGGCCAGACCCACACCGTGGGGAATGCTCGATTTGTATTGAAGAGTGAAGTTCTTGTCGTGAAGCTCAATATCATGCGCATGGCAGTAATCATAGAATCGTTTCACCGTTGCCTTCAGCAGGCGTATGCCGCCGTAGTAACCGTGCAAGCGGACATCGTTTACCAGCTCCTTAACACTCATGAAGATAGACTGGTCCTTGGAGCTGGGCAGTATCTCAAGTCGAGGGGATTCGTACAGGACAACCTCGGCGGAGAAATTCTTGAACGCAAAAGAAATCGTCTTGCCGAAAAAACCGTCGGAAGGATTCCCTGCCAAACCAACTCTCGGATA
>JAUVXL010000190.1 GCA_030603595.1 Sedimentisphaerales bacterium
AATTAGCCCGTTTCGCCCCCAGAGGGCGAAGCGGCTCCTATAATCGCTCTCTTAAACGCGGCCACAGCAACCGCTATCTGCCATTAGCAGATACCGCCTAACCTCTCACAGCTTCGCAGTTCAAACTCCTCCGCCACAACCACTATCTGCCATTAGCATATACCGCCTAACCTCTCACAGCTTCGCAGTTCAAACTCCTCCGCCACAACCACTATCTGCCATTAGCATATACCACCCAACCTCTCACAGTTTCGCAGCTCAAACTCCTCTGCCCCAACCGCTATCTGCCATTAGCAGATACCACCTAACCTCTCACAGTTTCGCAGCTCAAACTCCTCCGCCCCAACCGCTATCTGCCATTAGCATATACCGCCTAACCTCTCACAGCTTCGCAGTTCAAACTCCTCCGCCCCAACCGCTATCTGCCATTGGCATATACCGCCCCTCATCTCCCGCCCCCATCTCTCGAAATCTGGCTTCGGAGGCTGGGTGAATGAAAAGATCAAAGCTCTACATCGTCCTAACCGAAAAGCCCAACTAACCCACCAAACCCACAACGCTCAACACATAAATCACAAAAAAAACACGCCCCGCCGCCCTGCCCTCACTTCAGCCACTTTAGCTAACTTTAGCTCACTCCAGCCACTTTAGTTCACTTTAGGCACTTTAGCTCACTCCCCCCCTTTTCTAAATTCTCCATTCTCTCAGTGCCCCTTTGCTCCTATTTAATGATCCGCGTTTTCAGCGTAATCAGTGATTATATTTTCTGTTTTTCTTCGTGCTCTTCGTACCTTCGTGGTAAAACAACCCAACCTCTGTTACTGCAAAGCGTTACACCAATATTCCGCCCCGCCCCACTCAAAAAAACAAACCCAATCTTTATTCTCTGTGTACTCAGTGCTCTCTGTGGCAAGTTTTTTTATCTTTTTTCCAAAAAACTTGAATATTTTAATTGACACATTGAATATTTCAACTACAATAGCAAATAGAATTGAATTACGAGGTCTTATGAGCGATACATCTAAGCAACTAAGTTTACCGGCCGCCTGCCCTCTCTGTGGGGATTCTATTGCTGTTACGCGGATAAAATGCACCGGCTGCGGCAGCGAGATTAACGGATCATTCGCCACAGCCGGCCTCGTCGGCCTGCCCGTCGAGTATCAGAAGTTCATCACAGTCTTCCTCCGCCACCGCGGCAATATCTCCCAGGTGGAGAAAGAACTGGGAATTTCCTACCCCACAATCAACAAAATGCTCGACAGCGTAAACAACGCCCTCTCCGCCGCCGCGGCCCCACAGCAAAAGCCCCTAACCAGAAAAGAAATACTCGACTCAATCGAAAGAGGCGAGATGAGTGTAAAAGAAGCAACCTTCATCCTAAAGAACCGAAAATAAGGAGGACACAATATGACTGAAACCATGACTGAGACCGCCTCACAATCTGCCGAAATAACATCGATCCTGCTCAGCATCCTGATACCACTGGTCTGTTTCGTACTAATCCTGCTGCTGCTGCGATTCACAGCCAAAGCGTCATGGCTAACGTCAATCGCAGCTTCAGTAGTGGTGGCAACAATCACTTCGATCCTCGGAATCCGCATGCTCGACCACGCTCCGGGCAGTCGCGCTGCAGTAGGCCCGGTATTCCTTCTGCCCGCCGCCGCCGGCATCCTAATCCTGCTCGTCAAATTCTTCCGCTGGCTCCTCACCACTGAAGCGGTTCAGGCAAATGTCAACACCGCCGAGAGAAACCGAATCCTCAAAATGGTCGAAGACGGCAAGGTCAGCACCGACGAAGGCGCCGAGCTGTTGAACGCAATGGGCCGCTCCAGCGCACTGCAGGGTCAGGACACTTTCTCCCGACTTGATATAGCAATGCTCGTCGGTGTCGCCCTCGTAATCCTCGGCTTCTTCCTGCCCTGGGCATATCTTGGCCGAGGCATGTACCAAGCAGGACATCACAGAGGCCCCATAGGATGGACGGTTCTCATCATCGCAATCCTCTCCGCCGTGCCGATCTTCGTCACCCCCAAGGACCTGCTCTACAAAATATCCATGCTGCAAATATTCCTTATCCTGGTCGGACTGGCGCTGATGATAAAGGAATTGATCGTAATAAACGAAAACCTCGGGGCGGGCTTGATATTCTGCGCCGCGGGATTCGTGGTCGCGCTGCTAAGCTCCGTAGTCAAACTCAAAAGCCTCGCGGCTTGACTATGCTGTTTTCTCTTTGTCTTTTGAAGCGCATTTGGATTTTGAGTCGGCCTTGGAGTCTTTGCTCTTGCTCTTGTCTTTTTTGTCCGTGGCCTTCTCGGTGGCTTTTTCTTTACTCTTCTTTTCGCTCTCGGCGGCCTTTTTGTAGCTCTCGCTGCGATAATCGGTCTCGTAGAACCCGGAGCCCTTGAAGATAATCCCGGCCCCGGTGCCGATCAGTCGGCGGAGCTTGAGCTTGCCGCATTTCGGGCACTTTCGCAGCGGCTTGGCCGTGATACTCTGAAACCGCTCAATCTGGTCACCACAACCTCGGCAAACATATTCATAAGTCGGCATAACGATTACTCCGTATCATTTTCATCACATTCACCTGTCCCGTGGGGATCTGTCCCCTCGCCCTGCCTGCTTTCCTCCTGAGCCTGGTGGGACTCTTCCACCGCCGGCTTATTGACTATCACCTTGCTTGGTCTGATAACGCGGCTGTTGAGCATATAGCCCTTCTGAAACTCTTCGAGCACGATGTTATCTTCCTGGTCCGGTTCGCTCTTTCTCATCATTGCTTCGTGCTTCGACGGGTCGAACGCTTCCCCGGCAGCGGCTATCTGTTCGACCCCGTGGGATTTGAGGATATCGAGCATCTGGTCGTGGATAATCTTGATTCCCTTGACCAGCACATCGATGTTCTCAGCCGAATCGGCGTTCTGAAGCGTATGCTCCAGATTATCCAGCACAGGCAGAAGCGATCTTATAACGTGTTCCTTCTGATAGCCGACGCTATCGGCAATCTGCTTGGGAACTCGCTTCTGGAAGTTCGCATAGTCTGCGCTGACCCGCTGCAACTGTCCGAGAAGCTCGTCCTTTTCGATCAGCAACTCCTCTATCGTCGGCTCGGTCTTTTCGGCCTCGATGTTTTGAGCTTTGGAGTCCTTATGCTTTTCTGTTTTTCTTGGTTTCCGTATCATCAGATGTTACCGAACTGCTTTTTCAGTTTCTCGAAGAACGTCTTCGCTCTGGGAGAGACGCGTTTGTTTTCCGTCTTGGCGAATTCTCTGAGCAGTTCTTCCTGCTTCTCGTTCAGCCTCCTCGGCGTTTCCACAACGATCTGCACAAGTTGGTCGCCCGTTCGCCCCGTTCGCAGGCTCGGCAGCCCCTTGCCCTTGATTCTGAAGACGCTTGCATACTGCGTCCCGGCGGGGATTTTCAGTTTCTCGGTGCCGTTCAGACTCGGCACGTCGATAGTCGCACCCAAAGCAGCCTGAGTAAAGCTGATAGGCACAACGGCGACCAGATTGTTGCCGTCCCGCTCTAAGAACTCGTGGCCCTTTATTTTAACGTAGCAGTACAGATCGCCTCTCTGCCCGCCGGCGCGGCCCGGCTCGCCCTCGCCCGACACCCTGATGCCCTGGCCCTCGTGGACGCCGGCGGGAATCTTGACGCTCAGTGACCTTTTCTTGGACACGCGTCCGGTGCCGCGGCACTTCTTGCACGGGTTGGTAATGACTTGCCCGCTGCCTCGGCACTGTTGGCAGGTTGAGACCATTTGGAAGAAGCCGCCGCCTCTTGCAACCTGGCCCGAGCCGCCGCAAGTCGGGCAGCGATCGGGCTTCTTGCCTTTGGCGCATCCGCTGCCGCTGCATTCAGGACAGAGGTCCTGGCGTGTAAACTCGATTGTCTTTTCGGCGCCTGTGGAGATATCGTTGAGCGTAAGCTCGACGGATGTTTCGAGGTCATACCCGCGGCTGGCGCTGCTGCGCCGAGACGACCTTCGCCCCCGCCCGCCGAATATGCCGCCGAACAGATCGTCCAGCCCGAACATGCTGAAAATATCATCGGGGTTGATATGCGAGAAGTCGTGCATTCCCGTTCCGCGCAGGCCATCGTGCCCGAACTGATCGTATCTCTGCCGTTTCTGGCTGTCGCTGAGGACCTCGTAGGCCTCGGCGCACTCTTTGAACTTGGCCTCGGCCTCTTTATCATCCGGGTTCTTATCCGGGTGATACTTCATCGCCAAACGCCTGTATGAGCGTTTGATATCGTCAGCCGAGACGCCCTTTTTGACGCCAAGAACCTCGTAGTAGTCACGTTTAGCCATGGTCGGGCCAAATCCGAAATTGGAATATCGAAATTCGAAACAGTATCAAAATCAGAATTTCAAATGCTCGAAACCCAAACGTTTGTGTCATTTGAATTTGTCTCGTATTTCGTGCTTGATGCTTCCACAGTCCCGCTGCGGGACAACACACGTTCAGGACGACCCGCCTTACCTCACGGAACCCGCAATTGGCTCTTCTTCTTCGTCTTTTAGCTCTGTGACGAGGACATTGGTGGTGAGCATCAGTCCCGCCACTGAGGCGGCCATCTCAAGTGCGGTCCTGGCGACCTTCGCAGGGTCGATAATGCCCGTCTTGACCATATTGACGAAGTCGCCTGTATTGGCATCATAGCCGACACTCTTATTCTTCGCCAGCTTTTCCAGGAGTTGCGCAACGACCACGTCGCCGGGCTCGCCTGAATTATCGGCTATTTGCATAGTCGGGGCCTTGAGCGCGTTGACCACAATATCATAGCCAATCTTCTCGTCGCCTTTGACCTTTGCCCTGCCCTTCTCGACCTCGGCGATCGCCCGCAGGAAGACAAGTCCGCCTCCGGCGACCACGCCCTCTTCGGCTGCCGCTCGCGTAGCGTGAAGCGCATCGTCGAGCAAGTCCTTGCGCTCCTTCATTTCCGCCTCGGTCGGCGCCCCGGCTTTGATAACAGCGACACCGCCGGTCAATTTCGCCAGACGCTCCTGCAGCTTCTCACGGTCGTAATCGCTCGTGGTTTTTTCTATCTGCCCGCGAATCTGGTCGCAACGGGCCTTAACATCTCTCTTCTTGCCCGCACCCTCGATAATCGTTGTGGCGTCCTTGTCGATAACGATCTTCTTGGCCTGACCCAATTGCGAAAGCTCGATACTCTCAAGTTTCAAACCCAGGTCCTCAGTGATCACCTGTCCGCCGGTGGCGATGCCTAAATCGCCGAGCATGGCCTTCCTGCGATCTCCGAAACCAGGCGCCTTGACGGCACAAATCTTGAGCACGCCCTGCAGCCGATTGATTACCAGCGCCGCCAATGCCTCGCCCTCGACGTCTTCGGCTACGATCAACAAGGGCCTGCCCACCTGGGCAATCTTCTCCAGCAGCGGGATAATCTCGCGAATGTTGGAAATCTTACTCTCATGCAGCAGGATATAGGCATCTTCGAGAACCGCTTCGAGCGTGTTGGGGTCTGTCATGAAGTACGGCGAAATATAGCCCTTCTCGAACTGCATGCCCTCGACAACGTTGAGTTCGCTGTACATACCCTTTCCTTCTTCGACCTCGATAACGCCCTCGGTTCCGACCTTATCGAAGGCCTCTGCGAGGATTTCGCCTACTTCCGGATCGTTATTCGCGCTGATGGTCGCGACTTTGGCAATGTCGTCGTGGCCCTTGACGGGCACGCTCACCGACTTAATGAATTCGGCGGCGACGGCGGCGGCTTTGTTGATGCCGCGCTGAATCGCCATCGGGTTGGCGCCGGCCGTAACGTGCTTCAGCCCGCCGACGTAAATAGCCTTGGCAAGGACCGTCGAGGTCGTCGTTCCGTCGCCGACAATGTCGGACGTCTTACTCGCAACCTCGTTCACCATTTTCGCGCCCATATTCTTGAACGGATCGGGGAGATCTATCTCCTTGCTGACTGAAACACCGTCTTTGGTAACCTTCGGCGAGCCCCAACTCTTCTGCAGAATAACGTTCCTGCCCGTCGGCCCCAACGTAACTTTCACCGCATCGGCCAATTGGCTCAGCCCCTCTTTGAGCTGCGCTCTCGCCGTATCGTCAAACATTAATTGTTTTGCCATTTCTTTTACCTCGTATTATCCTTATCGTTTTCTTGTGTCTTAGTGCCTGTAACAGAATTAGGTCTCACATGCCTTTGGTTCTCTGGATTCCCGCTTTCGCAGGAATGACAGAGGGGAAGTCTTTATTTTTCATCGTGTCTTAATGCCTTCGCGGCAAAGACTACTTCTCGATGATTCCAAGGACATCGCTTTCCTTGATAATCACGTACTTATCGTTGTCGATCTCGACGTCACTGCCCATATACTTGGCGTAGAGCACTTTGTCGTTTTTCTTCACGGACATCTTGGCCCTCTTGCCGTCATCGAGCAGCGTGCCCGGACCGACGGCGATTACCTTGCCGATCTGGGGCTTTTCCTTGGCGCTGTCGGGCAGAATAATCCCGCCCGAGGTTTTTTCTTCGGCTTTCGACTGCTTGATCACAATTCTATCATCCAAGGGTCTAAGTTTCATAACTCACTCCTTTATCATTCCTGATAACACTTTCTGTTAATCCTTTATTTCTAATTCACAATTACTTCGAAGCCGCCTTGGCGGCTTATAGTCACTTTGCAGGCGCGAGCCTGATCGATTTCAAGCACAACAACCGTATTGATCGGATCGACAGCCTGATTGGGCACTGCGACCACGAGGTCCGACTCGCCTTCACGCGCGACGCCCAGGGCCTGGCGCTTGTCGTCGGCCAGAAGATAAGCCCTGGCGACCTTATTCTTCAGACCGCTGACAACCAGTTTGCCGTCTTTAGGCCAATCGAAGACGTGCATATACAGCTTGCCGGGCCTGGCGGTGCACCGGCCCCACGGGACCCGCCCTAAAGGACTGGGTGTCGTCCCGGCAATGCTCTCGCCGTTGACTTTCATCCACGCGCCGATGGCAGCCAATCGCTCGACACTCGCAGCGGGGATAAGCCCTTCTGCCGTCGGGCCGACGTTCAGGAGGAAGTTGCCGCCCTTGCTCGCGATATCCGCCAGCTTGTGCAGCAGGTCCTCTGCCGACTTCCAGTTGTGGTCGCTGGATTTATAGCCCCAGGTGTCATTCATCGTCATGCAGGATTCCCAATCGACGCCGGGCAAGCCCTTTGCGGGTATCTGCTGCTCGGGCGTGCCGAAATCGCCGGCATACTCCTGATCGCCCTTGCTCAGGCCCTGCATTCCTTTACGGCCCTTGCCCACGCGATTGTTGATCAGGATGTCTGGCTGGAGGCTTCGGACATAGCGATACAGGGCCTTGCCCTGCGGCTCGGTCCAGTCCTTGATCCACTCGCCGTCGAACCACAACACGCCTAACGGCCCATAGTTTTCCACCAGTTCTTTGAGTTGCGGCTTCATATATGTCTCGGCGTATCGCGCAAAGTTGGGATTGGATTTGCTCCCGTCGTTGTAATTCGGGTAAAACGGCGCCTGGGCGTCGGGGTGGCGCCAGTCCATTATCGAGTGATAGAAGCAGAGTCGAATGCCCTGCTTCTTACACGCTCTGGATAGCTCCTTGAGTATGTCGCGCTTGAACGGCGAGGCGTCCATGATGTCGTATTTCGTAACCTTCGAGTCCCACAGGCAAAAGCCATCGTGGTGCTTCGAGGTTATAACGATATACTTCATCCCGGCGTTCTTGGCGATGCGGACCCATTGGTCGGCGTCGAATTTCACGGGATTGAACTGCCCTGCTAATTTCTCATACTCCTCGACCGGGATATGCGCGTTGTTCATAATCCACTCGCCGATGCCGCCGATGCGTTTGCCCTTCCACTCGCCGGCTGGCACTGCGTACAGGCCCCAGTGAATAAACATCCCGAATCGGGCCTCCCGCCACCACTGCATCCGCTCATTGTCGCGCACTTGCTCGACAGGCTCATCGCCCGACGACTTCGCCGCCGCAGTCTTACATCCTGCTGAGAACAGCAGTATCGCCAATATCGCTGCGAATACCGCTAACACGGCATAGGTGCGTATTGACATGAAACTACGTAACAAGACTCTTTCCTTATCCATTTTAGTCCTCACTGACATATAACCTCTCGGTACTATCTGAGGGTATTTCTTACATACCCATGCCGCCCATACCTCCCATGCCTCCCATTCCACCCATTCCTCCCATGCCGGGATCCATTCCACCGGGGCCTCCGGGACCTGCGGCACCCTTTTCCTGGGGCTTTTCGGTGACCAGGCAATCGGTCGTTAGCAGCAGGCCTGCGATACTTGAAGCGTTCTGCAGGGCGATCCTCGTGACCTTGGCCGGGTCAATGATGCCGGCGGCGAGAAGGTCTTCGTATTTGTCGGTATTGGCGTTATAGCCGA
>JAUVXL010000057.1 GCA_030603595.1 Sedimentisphaerales bacterium
AACGAGGATTTGATGAAGCAAACACAACCTGGCCAACAGATTCAACCAGCCACCCGGCCGGAATGGGAAAAGTGTATGCGAAAATAACCGTCAACTCCACCGCATCGAACCCTAAAAAACCTCGCTTGTTTTGGGACTAGGGACAGCCACCTATTAAATTCTTGACAAGCGTGTATCTTGCGGTTAATCTTGGTTCATGCCGAGATTAGCAAGGACAGTTGTGGGCGGGTGTGCTCATCATATCACCCAGCGAGGAAATAATCGTCAGGATGTATTCTTTGTCGATGATGATCGGGATGTATATTTGCAGTTGCTCGCCGAGCAGGCCGCCAAATACGGCCTGGACATCGCCGGCTATTGTCTCATGGCCAACCACGTCCACATCGTCGCGACCCCGCAGGCCGAAGATTCCCTGGCCAACGCCGTAGGCCGAACGCACTTCCGCTACACCCAGTACATCAACCGGTTTCACAAACGCAGCGGACATCTTTGGCAAGGGCGATTCTATTCATGCCCTCTGGATGACCCGCACTTCTGGCTGGCGATGAGGTACGTCGAGCTTAATCCGGTTCGAGCGAAGATTTGCCGCAAGCCGTGGCGATATGAATGGTCGAGTGCGGCTGCACATGTGGGCGCCACATCGCGATCGGAATTGCTGGACCTGCCGCGGTGGTATAGCATGATCTCGGACGAGCAGTGGCGAAAGCAGTTGAATGCAAAGATCGACGAAACTGCCCTCGCCCGCCTACGAGCCAATACCCACACCGGAAGGCCGCTCGGAACCGACAGCTTCCTCAGCAAGCTCGAAAAACTACTCAGCCGAAGAGTCCGCCCGCTGCCCGTCGGAAGACCAACACAAAAACAAACGAAAAAGTCAAAACAGAAAAAAAACACGCGACTGAGACACCGTTGAAAAACCCCGCAATTCGTTATGATTCTCTTGATTAACCACCCGCACCCTTTTCCTCAAAAAGCCTTTCTTCCGATCCCCAAAAACTTCGATGCCGCAGGTTCGCCGCGGCGAATTCGAAAGTCCTTGTTCATTATTCGATATTAATTGTCCATCGCTCCCCCCCTTGTCGCGGCGTAGCCCTTGGCGAACCCGGATCTACCCATCCTCTCTCTGCCCGTCGCGGCCTGGCCCCTGCCGTCGTTTTGCTCATTCGGACATTTGCATTTTTGAATTTGTCCCGCCAGGGATCCCTTGGTGGATTTCGGATTTCGTGCTTAGGATTTCGAGTTTCACCCAAGCTTGTGCCCGCGAAAGCGGGTGTCAGTGTCAATATCTGTCACCGAAAACAGAATTAACTTGACATCAAACTCAAAATATGGTACAATGCACACTGAACTAATGGACGCTCAATAAATGACAGTCAATATCGTAGATCCCGATCCATCGGGAATCAATCATGAATGGAGGCCTAAATCATCATCACCTTGAACCGCCCAAAATCCCCCAATTACCTGATCGCCTGCTCTGCTGATCCTATCTTCTCTCTCCGTCGTCTGCCTTTGCTTGTCGGAGCCTGTCCCGGGCCACCGGGAGCGAGCCGGGAACCCGTCGGGCCTGTCTTCTGTATCCTGTCTTCTCTCTTTTGCCCAAACTACCCAGCTTGCCCCTCCTGCCGCTCTACACTTGTAGAGAATCCTCTACAAATCAGACTTTTTACGCAAAACAAACCCAATCCCCAAAAACCAAAAACCAACGCAACCCTTGCCACAGCAAACAATTACGAACAAAATCACCCCTACCCCGCCCAAAAAAACAAACCCAATCAAACCCAATTCCCCGGGGCGAATATGAGACAACAAGCCCGAAGCGTGAGCGCCGGGGTATCTCCGAAACCGGAGCCATCCCCGATACGCAATACACGATACGCAATACGACATACTGTCGAGTCTGCCAAAATGGCACAAAGAATCGACCCACCCAAAACTGCAAAAACTACTCAACGACACCTAACTATCGCATCTAAAAGGGTTTACATGGTCAACGCCAAATCTCGACCCCTATTGGCACGCATTTTGCACATAAATCACGAAGGCACAATAAGGAGTCTAAGTTGAAGAAAATGCGAGATTCTTCGTGTCCCCGCAAGGGGCCCCTAGGGCTTAGCGCCTTCGTGGCAAAGAAATGAAAAAGAAAGGAAGTGTAACTATGGCTAAGATCATCGGGATAGACTTGGGAACGACAAACTCTGTGGTGGCGGTAATGGAGGGCTCTTCACCCAAGGTTCTGATCAATTCCTCCGGCTCCAGACTGACCCCTTCGGTCGTCGGCTTTACCGACAAGGGCGAGAGGCTCGTCGGGCAGATTGCACGCCATCAGCAGGTAACAAATCCTGAAAATACAACGTTTTCAATAAAACGTTTCATGGGCCGAAGACATAACGAAGTCTCCTCGGAAGAGAAGACCGTCCCCTATAAGATCACCGGCGCCGCCGATGAACTGGTAAAGGTCGAGGTTCGCGGCAAAGAATACACGCCCCCGGAGGTCTCGGCGATGATCCTGCAGGACCTCAAGAAGACCGCAGAGGACTATCTGGGCGAAGAGATCACCAAAGCCGTCATCACCGTCCCCGCCTATTTCAACGACTCCCAGCGCCAGGCAACCAAAGACGCCGGCAAGATAGCCGGGCTCGAGGTCGAGAGAATCATAAATGAGCCCACCGCAGCCGCATTAGCTTACGGTCTCGAAAAGAAAAAGAACGAGAAGGTAGCCGTCTTCGATTTCGGCGGCGGCACTTTCGACGTCTCTATACTCGATATCGGCGACAATGTCTTTGAGGTCCTAAGCACCAACGGCGATACTCACCTCGGCGGCGACGACCTCGATGCTGTGCTGATCAACTACCTCGCCGATGAATTCAAGAAAACCGAAGGAATCGACCTGCGCGACGACCCAATGGCCCACCAACGCCTCAAAGAAGCCGCAGAAAAGGCGAAATGCGAATTGAGCTCGCAACTCGAGAGCACTGTCAACCTGCCCTTTATCACGGCCGACGCATCGGGCCCGAAGCACCTGCAGCTCACAGTCAGCCGAAGCAAGTTCGAATCACTCATCGAGACTGTCTTCGTAACAAAGGATCCCAAAACCGGAAAGAGAGTGGAGAGGCTAAGAGAGCCTTGCCGCAAGGCACTCGACGACGCCAAGCTGAAACCCGCCGAAATCGCCGAGGTCCTCCTCGTCGGCGGATCGACCAGAATCCCGAGAGTCCAGGAGATCGTAAAGAATATCTTCGAGAAAGAGCCCAACAAGAGCATCAATCCCGATGAGGTCGTTGCAGTGGGCGCCGCCATTCAGGGCGCCGTACTCGCCGGCGATGCCGGCGTAAAGGACATCCTGCTGCTCGATGTTACGCCGCTTTCATTAGGCGTTGAGACCTTGGGCGGAGTCCTGACAAGGCTGATCGAGCGAAATACGACGATCCCCACGAGCAAGAAGGAAATCTTCTCGACGGCAGCCGACAGCCAGACAACCGTCGATATCCACGTCCTGCAGGGCGAGAGGGAATTCGCCAGGGACAACCGCACGCTCGGCAGATTCCAACTGACCGACATTCCTCCCTCTCCGCGGGGAATGCCGCAGATCGAAGTCGCCTTCGATATCGACGCAAACGGAATTTTGAACGTCTCGGCGAAAGACCTCGGCACCGGCAAGCAGCAGTCAATCGAGATCAAATCAAGCTCGGGGCTGAGTGAAGAGGAAGTCGAAAAGATGAGCAAAGAAGCGGAGACCCACGCCGAGGAAGACAAAAAGAAAAGAGAGGTCGTCGATCTCAAGAACCAGGCCGACCAACTCGTCTATCAGACGGAAAAGACGCTCAAAGAGCACGGCGATAAGGTCTCCGCCGAGACACGAGGCAATATCGAAAGCGCCGTCAACAACCTCAAGGAAGTCGTCAAGGGCGAAGACGGCGATGCGATAAAGAAGGCCATCGAGAACCTCGGCGAAGCAGGCCAGGAATTAGGCAAAACGCTCTACGAAGAGGCAGCCAAAAAACAGGCCGCCTCGGCGCCAACCGGCGAACCTGCAGGCCAGGCGGCTCCGCCGCCGCCGGAAGGCGACGCCAAAAGAAAGGGTGGCGACGACGTAATCGACGCCGAATTCGAGGCAAAAGACAGCTAACCGCCGTTTCTCACCGACGAGCACGCAGAGAGTACTGTTATGTAGTTCCTGTTGCGGAAACAGCGTTTGTCATTCCTGCGGAAGCAGGAATCCATTTTTTCGGCGTGGATTCCTGCTCCCCGATCTGGGTCGAGGACAAGCTTCGCAGGGGTGACATTGGCAATTTCCTCTTCTGTGTGTTCTCGATGATTAAGGAGAAATGCCGGCTCATTACTTTCCTATACAGAAGCGGCCGAAGATGTTGTCGAGTATCTTTTCGTCCACGTCAACGCACTGGGCTTGCTCGATGGCACAAAGGGATTGATAAGCCGCTCGCAGCATCATAGCCGTGACCTCGGCGGCGCTCCGGTCAAATCCATCGAGAGCCTCGTCGATGCTGTCGATCGCCTCTATCACCGCTCTGCGATGCCGTGCCGTGAGGGCGACGTGGCTTGCAGCGCCCTCGGAGAAAGGCATAGCCCTTCGTTGTATCGGCGCTGCCAATTCTCTATCCATTTCCTCCTGCAGCAATTCGACGCCCGAACCGTTTGCAACGGAAATCGGCATAAAACCAACTCCGAACAAGCCCTCCAACTCGCCGAGTCGCTCAGCTAAAGCCTCTTCGCCGAGCAAATCCGACTTCGTCGCAACCGGTATGACGATACTCGCATCGATCCATTTGCGAACCGCCAAATCCTTTGCCCAGTCATGTTTAGAGATATCGACGCACAATACGACTACCGTGCTGTTCCGCAGCACCTCGATAGCCGCCTCCTGCGCCAATTCATCGAGAATGCCCTCCGGCTCAGCAAGCAGCCCGGCACAATCGAACAAGACGCACCTGCTATGCGCCAATGTCAGCACGCCCGTCAGCACGTCCCTCGTCGTTTTGCGCTCGTGCGAAACGATGCTCCTCTCACTGCCCAGCAGTATATTGACGAGGCTGCTCTTGCCCGCGTTCGGCGCCCCTGCTATTCCCACCGCGGGCAAATCAATAACGGCTTCATAACCGATGCTCCCGGCGAGCAGGTCTTCGAGTTGCTTCTTTATCCCGCCAAGTCTTCGAGAATTCTCCTGCCCGCTAATAAACTCGATATCCTCGCCGCTGAAATCCAGACCGGCTTCGATCAAGCTCAGACAATCCATAATTGACGAGCGTATCTCTTCGGCCGATTCCGACAATCGTCCTCTAAGAAGCTTCTCGGCCGCGGCCAATTGAAACGTATTGGAACTGCTGACTATTTCGTTCACCGCCTCGGCCTGCGACAGGTCGATCTTGCCGTTCAAATAGGCCCTCGCCGTGAATTCGCCGGGCCCGGCCATCCGAAGACCCCGACCGAGCAAGTCGCCCATCAACGCCTCGACAACGGCAGAATTCGCGCAGATATGAATCTCCGCAATATCCTCGCCGGTGTAAGAATACGGCGCCCGGAACAGATACAACTCGGCATCGACCCGTTCGCCGCCGGCGGACTCATCGACGGCAATACTCCCGGGGAAAACCCCGCCCTTCTCTCTCGATAGCGACCCATTGAAAATCCGTTGGCACACACCGATAGTCCCGCTTCCGGTAATGCGAATAATCGCCCGCGCCCCCATACTCGGCGAGCTAACCGCTGCGATAGTGTCGTTAAGATCATACATCCCGCACCTTTATCTCCTGACAAACGCAGGAATCACCTGTTGTCGTTCTGATCGCAGCGAAGAATCCGGCCTTCAATGGGAGGCCTCTCCAGAAAACCCGGATGTTTCGCTGTCGCTCAACATGACAAGTGGCCGGTTGCTTATCGCTTCTTACGTCTTGTAGAACGGCTTGGGCTTTTTCTTTTTGACCTTGCCCCCCGTCTTTTTGGTAGTCGCCACCAAGCCCCGGGAATCGGCCTCGTCCTTCTCGCGAATGTGCTTGCGAATGACGAATTGCTCGATGACCCCGGCGAAAGTGCTCGACATGATATACAAATTAACGCCCGACGGAGCATTGTACAGCATCAGCGGGAACAGCAGCGGCATCATAATCATCATCATCTTTTGCTGTTGGGCCACCTGCGGGTTAGTGGCGGCGGAGGCCTGTTTCGGCATCAGCTTCTGCTGCAGGTAAAAAGCCACACCCATCATCAGGGGTAGAAGATTAAGGGCTTTTATCTTCCAGCCTATCAGCGGCACTACTATTGTCTTGGGAAACGTCCAGAGTGCATCCGGCATCGAGAGGTCGGTAATCCAGACCGGCAGGAAGGCGGCCCCTCTTAGATCGATGCTCGCATAAACCGCGCTCCACAACGCAATCCAGATCGGCATCTGTATCATCATCGGCAGAAAGCCCATAATCGGGGATGCGCCCTGCTCCCTGTAAAGTGCCATCATGTGCTTGTTCATCTCGGTCTTGTTGTTGGCGTACTTCTTCTTAATCTCCTCGGCCATCGGCCCGAGCTTTTGCATCTTGCTCATCGAGACCTGGCTTTTCTTTGTAATCGGGTGCATTATTAAGCGAACGCAGAAAACAAGTATGATAATGACCACGCCGTAGTTGCCGATAACGCCGTACATCGCCTTCATTATCGCCAATATCCCGAAAGCCAGCGGATTGATAATACTCGCCGGGCAGCAGCAGCCCCTAAAGTCTATCGTATGGACAAATCCTAACTTGTGGTACATAGCGTTCTTATCGAAGAAGCTCTTATCCTTGGGCCCGATATAGAGTTGGAATTTGTAGGTCCGTGAACTGTCGGTTTGCCCCTTCGCAGCCAGCACCTCCGGCTTGACCGTCAAATCCAACGATATTGTTTCATTACCGTTGCCGGCAACGCCGTCAGGGTCGTGGAATGAGCCGATCTTCTCCGTTATCCAGTCGCAAAACTTTTTGCCCTCGTCGGGTTGAGGCACAAGTATAGCCGCAAAATACTTGTTGACGGCAGCGGCCCAAAGAAACTCTCCGCCCGGCTTCTTCAACTGTCTCGCTTTGATATCCGCCCCGGCCTTGCTAAGCTTCTTGACGTCCAGCCTGTCGCTCGTAACCTCGCCTGCCGAATCAAATCCCGCAACAACCTTTCTCATATCGGTCTGGAAGGCCTCTCTAGCCAGCCCGCCCGGCCCGTGCAGATTGAAGTACACCTTCTCTTCTTTCGGCGACAAATTCTCGACTGTTATATCGTAGTCCAGCAGATAGCTGCCGGGCTCGACCTTAAAAGTCTTGGTCATTTTCATTGCGGGCTCGTTCGTGCCCTCGACCTTTATAATCGCCTCGAAACGGGCGATCTGCGAGCCGGCCTCGCCATTCTCGCGGCCAAAGCTCTTCCAGTGCAGCCCGTCCAAAGGCAGCCAAAGCCCTTTGGGACCGTAGTTGGCAAGCACAAGACTCGCATTGGCCATCGCCAGGATCTCGCCGCCGCCTCTTGTCTTCACCGGGGAAATCAGAACTAACGGCTTGGGAACATCGGGGTCGCGGTCGTCGAACCCGTTGCCGTTTCCGTCGCTGAAGGTCCCCTTGCGTATGCCCGCGCCCTTGGAACTCAGCTCCAACTGGAACTTGAACCCCATCTCCGGGTCCTCGGTATTCGGGTCCGGGGCGCCGAGTATAACGGTCTTAGCCTCTGCGTGGTCGGCCCCGAAACTCACTGCCGCGGCCAGCTTGGGAGGCTCCTTATCGACAACAGCTTCATTAGCATCGTTCGTTTCCGCAACCTCTTCGCCTGCAGTCTTCTGCAGCAGAATGCAGGGTCCGCAATTCCGAATCAACCCGCCTAATATCCCGGACTCGACAACGAGCACGCCGCAAAAGACACAGAAGCCGATTATAGTCAAGATCAGAATTTTTCTCATGGTTTAGAATTCCCAGCCTTCCCGCAAGAATGGGCCGGTTCGGTCCCTTCGGCAATAGTCAATAATAAATGGTAAATAATCAATACCTCTTATCTTCCGTCTCGCAGCCGATCTGCGTGGAAATTATCAAGCTGCTCGATCTCGTATATCTTGCTCATAGTGCTCTCGAAATCGTACTCGAGCCTGACGAAATGCACGCGGTTCTTGTCCACATATACATAGCTGGCGCGGTTGTCCTTATCTCTGGGCTGGCCGACCGACCCGATATTGATAATTGCCTTTTCCTCATTGATAATCGGATATGACCCGCCAAGCTCCTCGGGCGGATAAAAGTCCGGCTCATCGAGAAAGACTCCCGGCATGTGCGTATGGCCGACGAAGCAGACATGTTGAATCCGCTCGAACAGCAGCCGAACCTTCATCGGATTGGTATAAACATCGTCGGGGAAGATATATTCGTTGACCGGCCTCCTCGGCGATGCGTGGACAAAGTCGATTACGGCCGAAGTCGGCCCTAACTTCGCCTCAAGGGTCCGCCGCATCGGCAGTTCACCTAAGAAGCTCCACCGCCGGTCGCCAAGCTCCTTGTTTTCCTCCGATTCGAGCACATCCCGCGTCCAGAAGCTCGCTTGCTCTGCCCCATAATTGAAATTTGTCGGCTCATAGAAGACGGCATAATCATGGTTGCCCAGAACGCACCACTTGCTCCTTTCAATCATCAGATCGAGGCATTCTCTGGGGTTAGGCCCGTATCCGACAACGTCCCCGAGGCAGTAAATCGTCTTTATCCCACGCTTCTTGATATCGGCTATAACCGTGGTCAAGGCCTCAAGATTCGAATGTATATCGCTTAAAACCGCAAACATACGCTTCCCTAAACATACTCATAAACTCGTTTTCTTGCGCAGGAGATTAGTGAATAGCAGAATTATGCCAAATATGCCAGAATATTTATCGCTTCTCGAAGAAAACCGCGTTCCAGCGGCCAAATCCGTGATAAACACAAAAAGACCGGTTGCTTTGACTCCGGCCCCTGCTATAATACTACCCGGCAAATAAGGACATCTACTGCTGCTGGAAAGGCGTTTTTCCTCAGCGCTGATGTATAAATGCAGAACGGTACTCGAAGATGACAGGCATAACTCTTCTGGAAACTCGCGGGCTGGTGAAGAAATACTCCGGCCGAACCGTTGTCAATGACGTATCCATCTCGATTCGCCAGAGGAGCATCGTCGGGCTTCTGGGGCGAAACGGGGCCGGCAAAACCACCTCCTTCAGGATGATTATGGGCATGATTACCCCCCACGCCGGTTCGGTAATCTTCGAGGGCCGGGAAATCACAAAGCTGCCGATGTACAAACGCGCCCGCCTCGGTATCGGCTATTTGTCCCAGGAGCCAAGCATCTTCCAGCGGCTCAGCGTTCGCGATAACCTCCGTGCGATTCTCGAGACGATGTCCATCACCAAAGCCGAGCGAGACCAAAGAGCCACTATGCTCATCAATCGCTTCGCACTGACCGAGGTGGCCGAAAGCCAGGGCAGATTCCTCTCGGGCGGCGAGCGAAGAAAGCTCGAAATCGCCCGCGCTATGGTTACCGACCCATCGTTGATCCTGCTCGACGAGCCGTTCAGCGGAGTGGATCCCATAGCCGTAGAGGACCTGCAGCACCAAATTCGCCAGCTTGTCACCGCCGGCGTCAGCCTGCTAATCACCGACCATAACGTCGAAAGGACGCTCGAGGTCGTGGATAAGGCATATATCATCGACCACGGACAAGTAATAGGAACCGGCTCGCCGGCCGAGATCATCCGCAACGAGATAGTCAGAAAATCGTATCTCGGAAATACCTTCACCGGCGATGAATTCGACGATAGAATTGAAAATTAGGCAAGGTTGAAGAAAATAGACCCAGGGAACACAGACAAATTGCCACTGTCTGTTTGAAGGATTTCCACTCATGGCGATCAAAAGAATACAGGTATCCAACTTCAAGAGTTTCAAGAAACTCGATCTTGAACTGGGGCAGTTCAATGTCGTCATCGGTGCAAATGCTTCGGGGAAGTCGAACTTTGTCCAAATATTCAAGTTTATCCGGGATATAAGCAATCTGGGCCTTGATAACGCAATATCACTGCAGGGTTCGGAATATCTGACGAATATCGGCCTTGACCGACCACAGGTACTTACCCTGAAAATTTCGGTAGCGCCAGACGCATTTAGGCTCCGGGTGTCAGAGTCGGTAATTGCCACAATAAATCAAGCCGATTACGAATTTGCGCTGAGATTTGGGTCCAAGACAGCAGAATTTGAGATTGAAAAGGACACCTTGAATTTGCAAGCGATGTATAGCCACTGGAAAAAAGCAAAGAATGGCAAATGGCAAGAGGGTGGCGCTATCGGCTCTGGGGTGCTTAGCATAACAAATGAGAGAGGCACCCCAAAATTTCGGCTGAAGCGACCAAAGTCCATAAAAGCAAATATAAGAAACTTGTTTCCTGCATTCCTGCGGGAGAAATTGAAGCCAAAAACCCTCTTGCTGGAAACCTCCTTTATTTTCTTTCCACCGGTCGAAGATACTTTCAGCAATATAGCCATTTATGATTTTGACCCGAAACTGTCCAAGAAAGCTGTACCTGTAGCGGGCAAATCTGAACTGGAAGAAGATGGAAGCAACTTATCTCTTGTTCTGAAAAGCATCGTAGAGAACAAGGCCAAAAAAAGGAAATTCTCGAACTTGATGAAGGATTTACTGCCGTTTGTGGAGGATTTGGCCACAGACAAGTTCGCTGACAGGTCGCTGTTGTTCAAACTGCAAGAAAGTTACTTTCCAAAAGTGTATTTCCCGGCATCTTTTATTTCGGACGGCACAGTAAACGTTAGTGCATTGCTAATTGCTCTATATTTTGAGGAAAAAGGTCTGAGTATAATCGAGGAACCTGAGAGGAATATACATCCTCATCTCATCTCCAAGGTTATGGATATGATGAAGGATGCTTCGAAAAACAAGCAAATAGTCGTCACTACTCACAGCCCCGAAGTAGTCAAACACTCCGAGCTTGAGAATATATTCCTTATCTCTCGGAACAAGGATGGGTTTTCTACCATTTCCAGACCGAGCAAGAAAAAGGAGGTTAAAATATTCCTTAAGAATCAATTGGGGCTTGACGAACTTTACGTTCAAAACCTGCTGGAGGACTGATATATGGCATACAAGCGACTATGGGTCTTTCTTGAGGGAAACGATGATGAGAGGTTCTTCACAAGCGTGATAAAACCCATATTCGACGATATGTACGATTTTGTCAAACCGTGGCTATATGCGCAGAAAAAACCGACCAAAGCCAGAGATTTCCTACGGTCTATCAAGTCGATGGGGTCAAACTACTTTTTTTGGGCCGACATTAACAGCTTCCCCTGCGTGACCGCAAAAAAGAAGAGCGTAACGGATAATTACGGGCCAAGACTCGATGCAGACAATATAATGGTTGTAATAAGGAAAATCGAAAGTTGGTATCTTGCCGGACTGACCGAGAGAGGCTGTAAGAAACTTGGGGTTCGCGCTTTTCGTAACACCGATAACATCACAAAAGAAAAACTCGAAGGACTAATGCCGGGAAAGTTCGATTCACGGATTGATTTTATGGTGGAGATGCTGAAAAGTTTCTCCGTGAATACGGCAAGGCAAAAGAATAAGTCCTTTGCTTATTTAATGTCAAGGTTATAACAGGACCTGACAAATGCCAGATATTGATATTGATAAATGTCGGATTACGCATTATCCTGCTGCGGTTTTGGGTAAGCGCGCCGAGCCGGTCGAAGGAATCGACGACAATTGCCGCCGATTCGTCGCTAAGATGACGGAAATCATGCTCGAGAATAAAGGTCTCGGGCTGGCGGCGCCACAGGCCGGTGTCTCCCTCAGGCTGTTCATCATCTCGCTCGACGGAGCGGCGGAAAATGTCCGGGTTTATGTAAACCCGACAGTCACGCCGAGCGGCGACCTCGATGCAATAGACGAAGGATGCCTCTCGGTTCCGGGGGTCTATACGAAGATTCCAAGATACAAAAAATGCGAAGTCGCCGCCACCGACCTTGGCGGCAACGAGTTCACCGAGCAGGCCGAGGGCCTCTATGCAAGGGCCCTTCAGCACGAGTACGACCACATCGAAGGGATGACTATCATCAACCGTATGGGCCAGGTTGCCAGAATCGCTCACCGAAGGCAGCTAAAGAAACTCGCAAAAGGGCAGCAGACAAACCGGGAGCGTGAGCGACCGGATAAGCCGCAAGGATGACAGATGGCAGAGGATGGAAGGGGACCGAGCCCGGAGCGTGAGCGGGGGGTGAAAAAAATTGATTGGCCAGAGAGAAAAATCTGGGGCCAGAAATGAAAATAGTATATCTCGGCAGCGGTCAATTCGGTCTTGAGTGCCTCGATGCGCTGGCAGGTTCGAGCCACAGCGTGGAGTTTGTGGTTACTCAGCCGGCGAACCCGGCGGGGCGGCATAGAAGACCCAAGCCAACGGCCGTAGCGCAATGGGCCGACGCCAATTCGATTCCTTTCTTCGGAACGGCCATTGTCAATGCCCCGGGAGTCATTGATATGATAGCGGGCTACGAACCGGATGTGATTGTTGTCATTGCGTTCGGGCAGAAGATCGGGCCCGATTTGATAGAGTTGCCTCCCAAAGGCGCTATTAACGTCCACGCCTCTTTGCTGCCGAAATACCGCGGGGCCGCCCCGATTAACCGGGCGATAATCAACGGAGAGACGCAAACCGGCATCAGCATTATCACGCTGGCGGTGAAGATGGATGCGGGCCAAGTCCTGGGGCAATCGCAAATCGATATCCAGCCGGACGAAACCGCCGGGCATTTGCACGACAGACTGGCACGGACGGCCGCCCCGCTGCTTGTAGATACGTTAGATAAAATCGCCGCGGGTACGGCGGTCTATACCGATCAGGACGATTCCCAGGCGACCTTGGCGCCGAAGCTTAAGAAATCCGACGGCTTCCTGGACTTCGGCGAATCTGCTGAGGCTTTGGCGAGGAAGATACGCGGGTTCTGGCCCTGGCCCGGCGCCTCGGCCAACTACGTTTCAAAGCAAACGGGCAAATCAGATAGAGTCATCATCGCAGCGGCTCGGGAAGTCAAAGTGTCAAACACTGAAGGGCTGCCCCCCGGCACGCTCAATGAATACCTGGAGGTAATCTGTGGCGAGAACGCCCTGGAAATCACGAAAATTAAGCCTGCCGGGTCGGACCTTATGAACTTCAGGGCCTTCGTCAACGGGCGACAAAGCAAGCCGGGCGATATGTTCGTCGAGATCGATAGATAGAATATGGCTCGCCGAGTACCCAAATCCGCACGCAGTCTTGCAATCGACGTCCTTAATCGAACCGACCCCAGGCGAGAGTACGCCGCGCCAATACTCAACAATCTCCTCGACCAGACCACCGAGAAACAACGCGCCACGGACCTCGTCTTCGGCACAATAAGAAACCGATCCGCCATTGACACGGTCATCACCGCGTTTTCCTCCCGTCCAACGGAAAGAATACCGGATCGGCTGCTCAATATCATCCGCCTGGCCGCATACGAGCTAATCTACAGGCCTCAAACTCCCGACTATTCAATCGTGAATGAAGCCGTGGAGAACACCAAGGCAATGGCGGGAAAGAAACAGGTCGGCTTCGTCAATGCCGTCCTGCGCAATATCACCAGGCAAATAGCCCATCGCCAAATTCCTCTTACCGATGCCGACATCAAGGCTGCGCTGCCCCAGACCCCATCGACCGGCTGTGTATTCAACACCGCCTTCATGCCCGACCCGCAATCCCGCCCGGCGGACTATCTAAGCACCGCCTTCTCACTGCCGATGTGGCTCATAACCGATTGGCTCGAAGAATTCGGCTTTGAAAGAACGCGGAATATCTGCTTTGCATCCAACCGCAGGCCAAGCATCTACCTCAGAGCCAACTCTCTCAAGACAACCACCCAGGATCTGGCGCAGAAGCTGCAACAAGGCGACATTGAGAGCGATGTAGTCCCCGAGGCACTGATGATCAGATTCAAGTCGGCATCAGCCATCACGGAGCTTCCCGGCTTTGCCGATGGCCTGTTCACGGTCCAGGACCTCACCGCCTCACAAGCCGTAAGGATGCTCGATCCTCAGCCGGGCTGGACGATACTCGACCTCTGTGCGGCGCCGGGCGTGAAAACGACCCAGTTGGCTGAAATCGCCGGCGGCTCGGCGCAAATCCTCGCTACCGACATCAATCCCGATCGTCTGAAAAGAATAGAAGAAAACACTGCCCGCCTCGGCATAGGCAATATAGAAATCATCGGCTATGAAGATATCGAACGCCGAATCCGCCTCTGGCGGAAACTTGGCCCCTTCGACGCTGTCTTGCTGGATGTGCCCTGCTCAAACACGGGCGTACTCGCCAAACGTGTAGAAGCCCGCTATCGCCTCAATCCCGGCGCAATAGAAGAACTCGCCCAAACGCAGAGCCAACTACTGCGACAAACAGCGTCAATGATAAAAACCGGCGGCAAAATCTGCTACAGCACATGCAGTATCCAAAAAAATGAAAACAGCGAGCGGATCGCAGACTTCTTGCAGCAGAACGATAACTTCAAGCTCGAATCGGAACGGCTAATCCTGCCATCGGCTCAGACTTCGGTCCAGGAGGTCGCCTGTGAAAAGAATCCTGTCGAATTCGACCACGATGGCGGGTATGTTGCTATCATTGTGCGGAAGTAGGCCCGCCGGGTGAATCTATCGGGGTTATCAGTACTGGCGTGGCGGGTTTTATCACGCTTTTGGCGAATCGAACGTGCAAAACCGAATCCACAGCTTTTCCACAAATCGAATTTTTGCTGTGGAAAACCAGTGAAGAACATTTTTTTTTCCAACGTAAAGCTAACAGCTATAGCAACCTGTCTCGTGTGGAAAAGAAACAACGCAAAAGGCAATTGAGTTCTTAGTTTCGAGTTGTTAGTTTTGAGTTCTTGGTTGTAACTCAAAACTTAACACTTACAATTCAAAACTAAGAACAGGAGAATAGCAATGCAGGGCACAATCACGGATGAGACCGCCCGCCCCGTTAGAAGTTCCGGAATGCGGCAACACCCTGCAGACGGGAAGATTTCTTACGGGGCCGGCGTAGCCGAGTCGCACATCGGCGATCTGGCCGAAGCTCTGGCGGAGAAAATAGGATCGCAGAAATATCGAATTTGGTTCAAGAACTCGACCAGGTTCACGCTTGCCGCCGGCTATCTCAAAATCGGTGTGCCGAACCTTTTCATAGCGGGCTGGATTGAGAACCATTTCCTCAGCGAACTTAGCGAGGCGGTCCGACAGGTTACCGGCGCCGATGCGAAAATCAACATCACCATCGACCCCGAGCTTTGCGGCCACCAGAGGAGAACTCAACTGGATTCCCAGGCCCAATTAGTTGAAAAGGTGCGCAATCGTTCGAGGTCTCAGAGGGACCGCACAGGCAGGGCGAAGACGTATTCAAAGAAGCGCCTCAAGCTCAATATCGATACTTTCGTCGTAGGCTCTTCGAACGAATTGGCCTACAACGCCGCGAAAGCCGTCGTGGCAGAAGAGAAAAGTCCCTTTAATCCTCTCTTCATTCACGGTGGATACGGTGTCGGGAAGACGCATCTGCTGCAGGGAATCTGCAATGCAATAGCGGTAAAACGGCCTCACACTAACTGGATGTATCTCTCGGCCGAGGAGTTCGCAAATCAATTCATTCTCGCACTGAAACTCAAAAAACTCGAGAGTTTCAGAAACCGAATACGAAAAACGGATTTGCTGGCTATCGACGATATCCATTTCTTCGCCAGCAAGCCTTCGACGCAGGAGGAATTCCTCCATACCTTCAATACGATCAGCCTGGCAGGCAAACAGGTCGTTCTGGTCTCAGACGCCCATCCGAAGATGATAGGCCAACTCTCGGAGAAGCTGGTCAACCGTTTCATCTCGGGAATGGTCGTTAAGATCGATACGCCGGATTTCAACACTCGCCGCGAAATCTGCCGACGATACGCCGAGGCTATTGTCTCGAAATCGTTTCCGCTTCGTGGGGACAAGTCTAATAACAACGGCGCGAAGCACATCCCCGAAAGCGTAATAAAGTACATCGCCGAGAGCCTCCGGACCAACGTGCGGGAACTCGAAGGCGCGCTGCTAAAACTATTCGCTTTTTCCTCGCTGCAAAACGAGAAGGTCAACCTGGCGATGGCCAAGGCCGTCCTGGCCGAGCATCTCGCCAGGACCGATCCCATCGTACACATATCGGATATCGAATCGGCCGTGGCCACCTATTTCGGAATCACCCCCGCCAACATTCACTCATCGAAAAAAGGCAGAACAGTCGCCCTGGCGAGGCATTTCAGTATGTATTTGACGCGAAAGCATACTAAGATGTCGTCCTCCGAGGTCGGCAGGTTCATGGGCAACAAGAACCACGCCACGGTCCTGCTGGCGTGCAAAAAAATCAAGGGGCTGCTCGAACGAAACGCAGAGCTTAACTGGCAGGGCCCCACCGGCAACAAGATCTCCAAGGCCAAAACCGTCCTCGCCCAACTCGAAGCCGGTATTTGAAACGTGGCACGGCCATCCTGGCCGTGCGTTTCACGAGGCAGTTCGCTCGTAGGAAAAAGGCCAATTGCGGGGCCAGGCCCCACGGACTCCTTGCGGGGATGGCGCTGCAGCGGTATGGATGATACGGCATCCAAGTCGCCGGCCCGAGCCACAAGTCCCACTCGATCGTATTCGGAGCAATCGGCACACCCGGCAGATAGCACATACGCGGCGAGCCGCCTGGATTGGTACTCGACCCGGTATCATGCCGGGTTGGACGGTTTTCAAGTTCCATTGGGCCGCTCCCATTGATGAGGCGGCTACACTCCATACTAAGCCCTGTAAAGCAACGTATCTATATTATCCCCCAGGCTGGCTGGATGCAAGTGGCGGCGCACCGGGATCGATCTCGGTGCGTATATGGCCGATGGGCTTCTGAATTTATGTGGGAAATCACGGATTTGGAGGTTTTGGCTGGAAAAGCCTCTGCCGGATTGGTAAAATAGGGGGTTATGAGTCTGCGAATTCGGGCCGTGGGGCAGAGCCAAAGCCTCGCCGAGCAGGCCCGGTCCGCCGCAGGCGGATAAGCTAATCCCGCCGTTGGCGGGCATGTATGTTCCGCCTCGGCGGACTTGCCGGATGTGTGGGCGTGGCCACTTGGAAGATGCGCAAACAGATTGAATCATCTGACGTCGATTCAAAGGAGAATTGCTATGTATAGAAAGCGAAGAAGTCTGATCGTGCCGGTTTTAATGCTGGGGCTGCTGATTGCAGGCGCCGCCTTCGGCAGTGTCATTGACCGTAGAATCGACAACGATGACGATGACGCCGAGCAATTTGTCGGCGCAGCGACGGACGCCACCAGTACAGACCTGGAGTTGCCCTATGAGAACATCAACCAGGCGGACCTGCAGGTTGTGGGAGTGCGTTTCAGGGACATTGCTATTTCGCCCGGCGCACCGATTATCTCTGCATACGTGCAGTTTCAAGTGGACGAGACCAAGGGCGGCGACGAGCCGGTGAATTTGATTATTGACGGGGAACTTACTGCGGATGCGGCTGACTTTGTTTCGATGGCTGAGATCGAGGCAAGGTCCCGAACGTCAGCGCAAATATCCTGGGCGGTTCCGAGCTGGACGAACACAGGCAACCAGGACCCGAACCAGCGCAGCGGTGATCTTTCGGCGATAATCCGGGAGATAGTGAATCAGCCAGGCTGGATTGCGGGCAATTCAATCGTTTTGATCCTCTCGGACGATACTGCTAATCCATCGCAAGGTGTGCGCTGCGCCGAGTCTCGCGACGGCAGCGCGAGCGGAGCGCCGCTGCTGCATATCGAGTACCTGTCCGGTTGGGCTTCGCAGCCACAGCCGGCAGATGGGCAGACCGTTGCCGAGACCTCGGTGCTCCTTTCATGGTCGCCGGGCGACTATCGCCAGGCCAGCCATGTATATTTCGGCGATGACCGGGCGAATGTGGAAGCGGGCGCCGGCGGCACGGATATGGGTTTGACCTATCGGATGGGCTATCCGGTATCAGACCTCGAAGCGGGCACAACGTATTACTGGCGAATTGTCGAAGTCAACGATGCCCACCCGGACAGTCCGTGGGAGGGCGAAATTTGGACGTTTACAACGATGTCCGGGAACGCTACGAACCCGGATCCTTACGACGGCAGTATAAATGTGCGAAAGGATGTGACTTTAAGCTGGGATGCAGGGATGAACATGGCTGATCAGAATATATTTATCGGCACGGACTACGATACGGTCCTCAATTCGACGACGCCGACCTTCGATACTACAGACACAAGCTGGGAGCCGACCGGCCTCATCGAGAACGGACAGACGTACTATTGGCGAATTGACACAAACGATACATCCGGTGAATCGCACGAGGGCGCCGTCTGGAGCTTTTCGACGATGCCGGCAATACCGATAAGCGATCCCAACCTTATCGGCTGGTGGACTTTCGAGGAGCAATCGGGTTCGTATGCGCTTGACCGGTCCGGCCATGATAATTTAGGAATATTCGTCGGTGATCCACAGCGGGCGGCCGGTTATGACGGCAGCGCGCTGGACCTCGATGGGGACGACTTCGTGCAGATCGACGACGTTGCAGACGACGTCACAGGCGATGCTATCACGCTAAGCGCGTGGGTCAAGACGACAGTCACCGACAGCGATTGGTATTCATGCAATGAAGCCAGCGGCGGCGGCAACGTCCTCATATTCGCAATTGTGGGCGGCGAGCCGGCAGTCCTCGATGCAAACAACGCTTATGAGGGCCTCCCAACCACTGCCGTAAACGACGGGCTGTGGCACATGTTGACTTATGTCTGCGACGGAACAACAGGATACATATACGTGGACGCGGTGCTCCAGAATACGCACGAAGCCGAAATTAACTTCAGCCCCGACGACCGCTGGTCGCTCGGACAGGAATGGGACAGCGCCAACCCGACAGAGTTCCTAACGGGAATGATCGACGATGCGAGGCTCTACAACAAGGCCTTAACAGAACTGGAGATCTATAAGGTGATGCGGATCGATCCGAATCGCGCCAGGAGCCCGATCCCGCAACATGGCGCAACGCTTACACTCGATGAATTGCCTGAGCTCGAGTGGTCGGCGGGAGACAGCGCAATAATGCACGATGTTTACTTCGGAACAGATCGCGATGACGTGGCCTCGGCGGAGACCACAACGCCGGGTATATACAAGGGCAGGCAAAGCGAGGGCAACTTCGATACGGGCGAGCTTGAGCTTGGGACGACTTACTTCTGGCGAATCGACGAGTACAACTCCGATTCGAGCATCGACACCGGCCATATATGGCGCTTCACGATTGAGGACTATCTCGTCGTGGATGACTTCGAGAGCTATACTATCTGGAGCACGCCGGGCGACAACATATTTGACACCTGGCGGGATGCATTTGGTGACTGCAGCCCGGGCAACGGTAACGATACCGGTTCGGTCGTGACCGAGAATCCGGATCCTCCGGGCCCCGCCCTGGGCGGCCAGTCGATGAAGTATGATTTCGACAACGACGGCATGGTCTTTAATCCTTGCACTATGGGCCAGGTGGTCACATCCAATCTGTACTCGAGAATTGAGGCTCAGACTGCCACACTGCCCTCCGGGATAGGCTCGGACTGGACCGACAGCGGCGTCGAGGCGCTGTCGGTGAACTTCTACGGCCAAGTCGGCAACGCTGTCAGCGAGTCGCTCTGGGTGCAGTTGCAGGACAGCAGCGGCTACGGCGACAAGGTCTTCTACGGCACTTTTGCCAGCGAGAGTCTTGAGGACTTCAATGAAGCCTCATGGCACGACTGGGACATCGATCTTGCCGACTTCGGCGTGGAACTGACTAATGTCGTGAGTATTGTTATCGGCATCGGCGACGAAGGTTCGGCGACGCCCGGCGGCTTCGGCACGCTCTACTTCGATGACATTCGGCTGTACGCATCGAGGTTTATACCTGAGAGGTTGACGCCCAGGCCAGCCGATTACGTCTTCGACGGGGTCATCGACTACTTTGACCTGATCGTGATGATGGAAGACTGGCTGATGACAGACTATTCGGAAACTCCGCTTGTGGCGTGGTACAAGCTGGACGGCAACGCCGATGACAGCAGCGGCAACGGCTTCAACGGGACATTGACGGGCAATCCGACATTTGCAATGGGCGCCGGCGGTACAGGCATGTCCATCGACTGCAACGAAAGCGAATACGTGGACACCAACGTCAACGCTGTGGACATGGGGATCGAAGGCCGCTCGGCCAGGACCATTACTTCGTGGGTTTCAGTGCGTAGCTTTAACAGTGCGGGCATATATGAGATGGGCGGCAGCGGCGACGGCGAGGAATTTGCGCTGCGCGTTCGCAGTTCCGTCGGCCAGTGGCGGGCCCAATACGGAGGATCGGTCCATCATACTATCACCGACCTCGACACCCGCGGCACTTGGGTGCATCTGGCTCAGGTATATACGGGAGGTCACAGCTATGTTTACGTCAACGGCGTTCTCGAGTCGAGTATGGCGGTCAGACTGGATACGAACACGGATGAAGACTTCCGTATAGGCAGATGGGGCGGCAACTACTTTGACGGGCTGATTGATGACGTGCGAATATACGACAAGGCCCTCTCCGAGACGGAAATCGCCAGTGTCATGGCGGGCGGGACCGCAGTGACTTACTACCATCCGGTCGAATCGCCGATGAACCTGACGGATCCGGAGCCGGTCGGCTCAAGGGCTGTCAACTTCGCCGATTTCGCGGTGTTTTTAGATGAATGGGCCGAGAAGCAGGCCTGGCCGGATAGATGAGCAGCCCCGAAATGGCGTTTTTCGGCACTCGCCCGATTCTCGGCGAGTCTTCATAAGCGCCTGTCAATACTAATGTAAGGTCGATCCACCCGCCCAAGGCGGGCGGGCGCATTTCAGCTATTTGATAATGCCTCTGCTATGCGGCCAACTTCGCGTATTTTGCCCTTGATAAGCTCGCAATCTTCCCTATAATTCAAGAGTGCTTGTAGTTGACAGGAAACTGACAAACGCGACTTTTTCGTAAGTCGCTGATTATGCAGTTATCCGGGCAGGTAGCTCAGTTGGTAGAGCAACGGACTGAAAATCCGTGTGTCGGCGGTTCAAGTCCGCCCCTGCCCATTTCTCCTAACTCCCTATTACACAACATCTTAGGGAGTTTCTCCATAGTCAGAATCTCCCTACTTTCCCCTCAAAAATGGCTGAATGCGTCCAAAATGCGTCCTCTTTCATTCACTACTCAGTCATATGTGAGTCCTACCCCAGTCATATTTTGGGAGAATTTGAAGAATTTTGAGGTTTTTTAGGGGGGGGAGTTGGGAGTGGGAGAAAGGAGTTGAAATGGAATCGGATGTTATGGTAGCATTTAGTTTTCGAGGCAGATTTGATATTCTATCAGAAAAGAGGCCAGCGGCTTAGCTGAGCTAGGATATAGAATGTTATATGGGAAATGTCAGATATTTATAACGTTAGGAGGATTAGAAATGAGGAAACGTTTATCTATCAAATCACATGAAGTTTTACTTTTCACACTTATTCTAATTGTCTCAACTAGTGTCTTCAACTCTCTATGTCTTGGTACGCGAGACGATTCAAGATGGTGGCAGAGAGAGGAATTAAAGCCATCCACTAATCAAATTATTAATCCTGATTATCTCTCCAAGAAAAGAGGACTAGACTTTATACAAGCGTGATTTGTGAATGTGTGTCACGATATGATTAATAAAAAGGCTCGAAATACCTCTTTGGATCGCTTACAATGGCGTTATCAAAAAACCCATCACGTCAATGTGCAATAAGCAGAAAGGCATTT
>JAUVXL010000333.1 GCA_030603595.1 Sedimentisphaerales bacterium
ATGCACGGCAGTGCCATTCGAGTCTGTCGGTGCTTGGTGAGCCGACGGATTTCAGGAGGTCGGGGGATGATTTGGCTAATCTGATTGCGGGGGCGAGAGGTTTTGCCGAGGTAGCCGAGGCGGTTTTCTGTGCCCATGCGGAATTCGTCCCAGATGCCGAAAAGGCCATCGGGGTCTTTTGGGGGGACATAGCTGTAACAAATGGCGGCGTTGGTGAAGACGGAGGCGGCGACGATGAGGCGGTGGGTGGCGTAGGGGACGTCAGGTACTGTTCGCTGGCCCGGTTTCTCGCCGGGGCCCGTGTACTTGTGGTTGATGTAGTTAAAGACTGGCTCGCGGGCGCGGCGGTCCCAGAAAAGATGACGGTTGAGGCCGCCGGAGAAATCGAGTATCTCGTGGTCGCTGAGATGGGGCCAGCCTTCGCTTTCTATGCCGTTGAGGATTCCGAAAGCCCGCTGGTTGTGCTCGTTGGCACCATCGGCCTGGATAATGCGGTCGTCACCGAGTCGTTGGCGGAGTTGTCTGCAGAATTCGATGACGCCGATGCTGTAGGTGTTTAGCCCATCGATTATTCCGGCATCTGCTTTGCCGTCGGCGTCACAGTCGGGGCCCCGGTTGCCTCTGATGAGGCCCAGGCGGTTGTGGAGGACGTCGAATTCGAGGCCGTCGAGTGCGGCGAGGGGTCCGGTGTCGGCGAAGAGTTCGGCGAGATGGTCGGCGCAGGTGCGGCCTTTGGAGTCTCTGGGGCAGTGGGTGGAGTAGTTGTGGAACCACATGAGGTTGTTCTTGGTGCCCCAGGGGCCCTCGGTGACGTGGGAGGCGGCGTAGGCCCGGCGTGCCTTGAAGGCTCGCGGTTTGGTGCCGTAGCAGCCCCGTTTGATGCGGATGGTTCTGGCCTTGACGTCGACGGCGACGAGTCGGACCTGTTCGCTCTTGTGCCAGTTGGGTTTGGCGTCGGGGCCGAGTTCGCAGAGTCCTATGTCTTCATTGCGCTTGCGGTATCTGCCTATGCCGGCGCGGAAGAGTGCAGCGTTCTTGACGCGGATCGTTGTCTCGCCGGATTCGGCGGGGACGTCGCGGAGAATCTGGGCACCGTTGTAGTAGATCCAGTGACCTGCGAAGAAGCGGTCGGCCCGCCAGCGGGGGTCGCGGGCGTTGCCGTTGAAGTGCAGCAGGACGAGTTGGCGGGGGTGGTCTTTCTTGAATCGGGTGAAGAATTCGGGGTTGCGGATTTCGCGGCCGAGGACTTCTTCGTCGAGGACCTTGCCCTCAATGCCCATGAGGCGGCTGAGGGTGCGGTCCCAGTTGGCGTAGGTGTTATTCCTCTGAGCGGCGAGACCCTCGGCCTGGCGAAAGAAGAAGACGCGGGGGTATTTGTCTTCCAGTATCTGCAGGTTGTCGAGGCGGCCGCTTTGGGCGACTATCGGCATTAGAACGATTAGCAGCAATGTCAACGATGTCCAGCCTTGGCGTTTACTCGTCATAGTAGGCTCCTGTTTTGAGACTCTGGTAGAGCACATGAGCATAACCCGGGATTTTGCCATTCAACGTCATGGTCGATGCTCCTGCACGCCACACTGCAAATAGTACCATAATAGGGAGAGCGTTTTCAATGCTTCTGGCCATCAACCGGACAAATGCAGCTGCCAGAGAGACTCCAAGGCACGCCAAGCGTCGCTATGCCCACACATCGAAATGCGATGTTCGGCGTGGGTTTTTGTTGATATTCGAAGAATTTGGTGTAGAGTCTTGTTATGAATAGACGTGAATTTCTCAAGGCTGTTGGCATCAGTGGTGTGTTGGGGAGTATTTGCAGGCGGTCTCTTGGTGCTGGTCGGAGACGGCCTAATATTCTATTTATGTTTGCGGACGACCAGGCCCAGAATTGCTTGGGCTATGCAGGCAATAAGGTCATCCATACACCGAATATGGATCGGCTTGCGGCAGATAGCGTCTATTTCGAGAATGCGTTCGTGACCACGGCGATCTGCTGCTCGAGCAGAGCGAGTATCCTGATCGGGCAATACATGAGGCGGCATGGTATTGCAGATTTCCAAAAGCCTCTCTCGGCCGAGGCGTTTGCGCAGAGCTATCCGGCGCTCTTGAGAAAGGCGGGGTACAGAACGGGCTATCTGGGAAAATTTGCCGTGGGTTGGCCCAAAGAGGATATCAAGCACTTATCGTTGCCCGCCGATCAGTTCGACTACTGGTACGGCTTCCCGCAGGTCTTCGGTTTCGAGCAGAAGATCAACGGCAAGAGCCGTTACCTCACTGATGTGATTACGGAAAAAGCCATCGATTTCCTGCAAACGAATCCGGCCGATCAGCCTTTCTGCCTGACTATCGCATTCAAAGAACCGCACGGACCCCACGACTACTTTGATCCGGATTTCCCCAATCCTTACGAGGGCATGACAATTCCGTCTGCAAAGACACTCACGCCGGATGCCTACGAGAAGGTGCCCGAATTCATACGCCACTCGCTGAACGGAACTGGCGACCGGGCCGCCTGGCTGGAGAATCCCGAGAGCTATCAGAAAAGCATGAGAACCATATATAGTCTGATATCAAGGATGGATCTGGCGGTTGGGCAAATCACCTCAGCACTTCGCAGACTAGGCTTTATACAAGCGTGATTTGTGAATGTGTGTCACGATATGATTAATAAAAAGGCTCGAAATACCTCTTTGGATCGCTTACAATGGCGTTATCAAAAAACCCATCACGTCAATGTGCAATAAGCAGAAAGGCATTT
>JAUVXL010000007.1 GCA_030603595.1 Sedimentisphaerales bacterium
CTTTTACAATAGCCTCATCCTGTCATCCCCGCGAAAGCGGGGATCCAAGGACAAAAGACTGGATTCCTGCTTTCGCAGGAATGACAGATTCTCCATATTGCCCATTTTGCCTAAATAACAAATTCCTATACCATTAAATTACAAAGGGAGTACACACAGGTTGTTGTGAAAGATGTGCTCGTTAAAAGTAAGGAAGTCCTGCAATGGATAAAAGGGCAGTTTTAGAGATTATATCGGCCTTTAGAAAAGCGATTGAGTCCGGGGGGATAAAGGCGGACAAATTGATACTTTTTGGTTCTCACGCCACGGGCGAATGTAGAGAAGATAGTGATATAGATATAGTTGTTATCTCCCGGGACTTCAATAATAAAAGTTATTGGGAAAGAATAGATATACTTTCCAGTGCCATTTATGAGATTTTCGAACCGATAGAGGCAACAGCTTTCACCCCTGAGGAATGGGAAAGCGGGGAATCGCTGATTGTTGATTACGCTAAAAACGGCGAAGTGGTTTATGGATGAATGAAAGACGATATATTTATACGGAGCTAAGTGCAATGAAGCTGAAATCTGCAATTATTCTTGTATTAGCATGGATTATCTTGTCAACGTGCGGCTGCCCTACAAACCAGCGGTCCGCCAACAAAGTTATGCTGCCCCCCGATATAGCCGGGACGTGGAAAGCGAGGAAAGGTCTGTGGAAGATAGTCCTAAGTCCCGACGGGACCGTCTCCTTGGCACATGTTGATATGGGTAATGTCGAGGTCAGGCCAAACAAGACAACCAGGGTCGAAATGAAGGATGGGCAATTCAGCGCATACAAAGCCGGGGATTGCATCGTTGAATATACTCCCGCCACGAGGGAGTTGTATGTGAGTGTGGAGATGGAACATATTCACGTCGTGTATTTAGACAACGTGATTGACGGTAACAGCATTGATAGATTCGTAGGCCCCGTCTCTGAATACGGTAAAGAATGGACTACCGAGTGGATTAAGGTCTTTGATTACGGCCCTCGCTTCCCTCAGGACCCAAATGATATATACCCAGAACCGTTGATATTCGATAAGGTTGATAATTAATAATCGAAGTAGCGAATTGCGCTCTTGTCGGCGCCGGGCCAATCAAGTTTTATTGTTTTTGTCGCAGGCTGATACGCCCAACCGAATCCGCCAAGCGCGGACGCTGGAAACGCTTCTGTGTTGCCTATGATTTCGATAGTCTCCAGATTATTAAAGGGATTTTCGGGCATTTCCGACAGATACCTCTTTTCAAGAATCAGTTGCCTATTGAAGACCAGGCCGCTTGGCGGGGTGGTGACATCATCATTTTCGTATCCCGGTGGGACGCCGTCGTGCTGAGCCGCATACAACTCAATGGCGCCCCGCAAGAGACGCAGAGAATCCGTGGCGACAGCTTCTTTTGCCTGCGTCGAGTGGCCTTGGAACTGGGGCACAACAATAGCTGCAAGTATCCCCAGCACCGCAACGACTATCATCAATTCGACAAGCGAAAAAGCTCTTTCCATCCTATATCCTGTCCGTAGAGTCATTATCCGCTAAGACACGCGTCATTTGTGCATACGGAAGGCCTTCTACCTTATCGGCTATCATTGTTCCGTACTTGACCCGGCAAGCGAGTGATCGGATGAAAACCGGGCACTAAGGGAATGTAGGTGGTAAACCGGGCAAATATCCGGACGAAGTGCCGGGGCGGGAAGCCAATTACACCTGCCGGGACGAGACGCTCCCGCTATGGACGCCCGCCTGCAGACGCGACTTTGGCAAGGTGAAGCACACGGTGTTTCGCCCATTGTCTCCGCTCTCAGCCCACAAGCAGCCGCCGTGCATTTCAACCATCTCTTTGGCTATCGGTAGCCCCAAATTCAGGTCATTCAGCCCTTGAGCAAGTTGTTCTTTGGTCCAGGCGGAGCGATTGAAGATATTCTGCATCCGGCTGTTGTCCATAACGCAACCATCGTCCTCTATCCTCACTGCAATCTGGCTATCCGTATCCTCTACTTCCACAGTGATATGACCGTTGGATCGAACGGACACCACCGCCTGTTTGATTAGATTTCTCAGCGCCTGGGCTATTCTGCGACAATCGGCACTTATCGGAAGTTGACCGTCAGGGAGACAACTCATCAACTTAACGCCTTTTTCAGTTGCGCAGGATGACAAAGCCTCGACTGCCTGGCGAACCACGGCAGCAAAATCGAATTCGGTCCGTTCCAACTCCATCCGACCGGTGTCTATTCTCATAATAGTAAGGAAGTCATCGGCGATGCTTCTGGCACGGTCGATCTGTGCGCCGGCCAGTGCCCTGTTTACTGCATCCAGGGCCGTGTAAGCCAACTCGCTGTTTTGCCTCCTTCGTTTGCTCAGTTCCATATTCTCTGTTCTAAGCTCATTCTCGACGAAAATCAGTTCTGAGATGTCGCGGGCTATGCCGACAAAAGCGACGTCGTTTCCCTTTGCGTCCGTGATCTTGGACTGCGAAAGCGAAACCGGGAATATGGTCCGGTCTTTCCGCTTATGGTAGAATCCCGCCGCCCAACTGCTGCCGCCAGAGGCCGCCTGAAAAACGTTTTCGGTATTATCGCCCCGGCCGCTGCCCATCCAGAGCAAGTCGCAACTCTTTCCGATTATTTCTTCCTCTGTGTAGCCGTAGGTCTCACAAAAAGCCCTGTTAACGAAGATGATTTTGCCCTCCATATCGGTGATATGGACGCTGTCGTCGGTGCTCATAACGGCGCCTGAGAGCAGTTGGACTTTCTCTTCGGTCTTCCTGTGGCGGATGGCGTTTTCGATAGTAATGGGAACGGTTTTGAGATAGTTGCGGTCGATATCCTTTATCAGGTAATCGTATGCCCCCGCCTTCCAAGCCTTAATAGCCACTTCCTCGTCGCCGGCGCCCGTTACAAGTATGGTTGGCGTGTCCTTGACGAGGGCGAGGATGTCAAACGCCGTGCCGTCCCCAAGCGAGTAGTCTGAGACTACAACATCAAACCGCTTCTCGGCAAGGACGCTGCGGGCCTCCGTTACACAGGCCGCTATGGTGCAGTCGTACGGAAGGGAGCTTTGCTCGACAAACCGCTTGAACGCCATCTGATCGAGTTCATCGTCCTCAACGAGCAGAATATCGCATTTCGTATTGTCCATAGGTGCTGCACAACACATACTGCCTCTGACTAATTGTCGGCCTAACCAGTATCTGTTGCGGAAAGCAAAAACCGCCAATGTCACCCCTGCGAAAGCAGGGGTCCACGCCGAAAGAAATGGATTCCTGCTTTCGCAGGAATGACAAACACTGTCTCGGCAACAGGAACTAACTAATCTATCGGCTTCTTGAGGAGGCTGCATACCCAGGACATACCCGGTATTGCCGCTCAAAAAACCTGGGCCGGCCCTGAAAAAAAAGACGTAAATTCAGGCATGGTTCAATTCTGGGTGGCAGCCTCAAGCGCAGCTTGGGGATGGTAAAGCCCCAAAAGCGCTGCAACCATCCCCATCCCGATAAAAAACATCGGGATGAGGCTGCCACACCCTATCGAGCCACAAATAATGTTACCCGGAATTTGACTTATTTGAACCATGCCTAAATCCACAAGCGATTCGGTGAAATTTCCGCGGAAAATCGCTGGTGTTCACTTGGGCTATTTGGGCCGTTTTAGGCAGAAAACCGCAGAAAACACGCCATCGGTGACAAAAAAAGGATTTTTTGAAGAATTTTGCTTGTCTTTTTGAGTAAGGCTCGTTACAAAGTCCCCAAGGCATAGATATACGTAGTCGCCACATCAGGCAAGGTTGGCGAGGGTGCAGGGAGCCTTATTAGTGGCTGTGAGTGAGATTTGAATGATTGGCGGGTCTCCGGGGATTTTTATAGATGCCTGACAAAGAAACGCCCGGGAGGAGGTCGATTGATCAGGTTGAGCGGCCGCGCGCACGCCCTGCAAAGTTAGAGCGTATCAGCCGGGACACGGCAAGACGCAGTGGGGGCGACGAAGAACTGGACAAGGCGTGGAGCGAGTGGGAGACAACCTTCGATGCGATCCAGGACTCGATAATGCTGCTCGACTGCGAGTTTAATATCGTCCAGGCAAACGCCGCCACATCCCTCTTTTTCGACAAACCGCTCGATGAGATAGTCGGAAAATCATATTGTAAGTTGGTGTACGGGGCAGATGAGCCTCCCGAAGGTTGCCCGCTGACAAAGATCAAAAGCACCAAAAAACGTCAGGAAGCAGAACTGTCTATGGCCGAGAAGGAGATATGGGCGGTCGTCTCAGTGGACCCGATCCTCGATGAGCAACACAACATGACCGGCGCCGTTCATACCATAAGAGATATCACAGAGCGCAAGAAAGCCGAGCGAGACCTTCTGAGCAAGCAGGACGAACTCAAGTCTCTGACATCGGAGTTGTCGCTTGCCGAGGAGCGGGAAAGACGCCGGATCGCGGCGGGAATACACGACGATATCGGGCAGAAACTGGCGCTGGCCAAACTCGAGCTGCAGATGTTTATGAGCTCTCCCGGCGACTCGAAAATGCCCGCATCCTTAGAGAGCGTTTGTGCAACAATCGATAATGCGATTAACGATTGCCACTCTCTGACATTTGAATTGAGTAACCCGGCCCTGTATGAGTTGAGCTTTGAAGCGGCTATCGAGCAATGGCTCTATGAGCAGATACAGAAGAAGCACGGTATTGAATGCGAAGTTGCCGTCAATGGCGATCCCGTCCAGCCGGCCGAGGATATCAAGGTTACGCTCTTCAGGGCGATTCGGGAGGTGGCGGTTAATGTTGTCAAGCACGCCAAAGCCACCGCGTTGCGCGTGAGCATTGAGCGAGTCGGGGATAATGTCCGAGTGAGTCTTGCCGATAACGGGGCGGGCTTTGCGCCCGAGGCGGCGGGCGCCGCTCTGTCAATGGATAAGACAGGCGGTTTTGGTCTCTTTAATATCAAAGAGCGCCTGGAACACTTAGGCGGCAATGTCAAGATTGAATCGTCGCCGCGGCGAGGAACAACAATAACGCTGACGGCGCCCCTGGAGCAGCAAGACAATAAGCAGGCAAAGGAAGCAGAACAATGAGAATCGTAATTGCAGACGACGAAGGAATTATGCGGCAGGGATTGAGGGCCCTGATCGAGGGCCAGACGGATATGGAGGTCGTCGGGGAAGCGAAAGACGGATGGCGCGTCGTTGAGCTGGCAAAGAAGCTGATGCCGGATGTGGTGATAATGGATATAAGCATGCCCAACCTTAACGGAGTTGAGGCTACCCGGCAGATCCTTGAGCAGAATCCCAATATCAAGATCATTGCCTTGTCGATGTATCCGCACAAACGCTATGTCACCGAGGTACTCAAAGCCGGGGCATTAGGGTATGTGCTCAAATCTTGCCTCTTCGACGAGCTGCTCAAGGCACTGGACGCCGCGACGAGGGGCGAGCACTATCTGAGCCCCAAAATAACCGATGTGCTGGTCGATGAGTACGTCCATAATCTCTCTGAGAACCAGGACGACGGCTTGAGCAAGCTCACGCCCAGGCAGCGCCAGGTGCTTCAACTGATTGCAGAGGGCCTCTCAACCAAGCAAATCGCTTTACGCTTGAAGATAAGTCCGAAAACCGCCGATGCCAATCGTCGTGCGATAATGAACACACTCGACATTCACAGCATCGCCGAACTGACAAAGTACGCCATCCGAGAAGGCCTCACTGCCGCAGACTTCTGACGGCGCCGACTGGGAATCCTGCGAACGATGTCACCCCTGCGAAGCTTGTCCTCGACCGCGATCGGGGAGCAGGGGTCTACGGCCTAAAAACTGGATTCCCGCTTTCGCGGGAATGACAAGGTTATTGCCCGGTTATTCTGCTACAGTCTCCTTTTAGGGGCCCCTGGACGACCAGAGAAGCACCAATACCCGGCAATCCCCTTGAGCACTGCAAGGTTTTTTCTTGGCACAATTGGGGTATTTCTCCTCTTAAGTCCCGTATTAACCTTATCAGTATTCATCTCTATATGGCCGATATTAGAATTGGCGAAAAGTGAATATTAGGCTGGCGACCTATACATCTGAACGGAAGTGCTTGGGACCACGCGAATAAGTTAGTTTGGCAAAGAATTTATACTGTGGGGGATAGGTCGCCGGCCTCTTTAATTGCCGTGGCCGAATCCAGGTGCCGTGGAGAAATAGACATCCGCCGCACGCCACGATTGCCGTTCTGATCCGGGATTTATCTGACGGCCCGGCAAATAGCATGATGCACTGGCGACGTAACGCCAATCATGGGGGCAAATAGCAGGAAAATGTACACTCTTCCGTCCAGCAACGCGGCCGGCACGAAGGATCTCTCAGCGCGTATTGCCGCAGATACATGCCTGATCCTTCAATACCACAGAGTGGCGACGCTGTGCCACGACCCACTGCAGCTCGCCGTCCAGCCGCACAATTTCGAGAGGCAAATGGAGTATCTCGTTGAGAACTGCAACGTCATCTCGATGGACGAAATGAAACGCCATCTGGAAAACGCCACGCCTTTTACAAAAAGAAGCGTAGTAGTAACCTTTGACGGCGGCTACACGGATGTACTCTACACGGCCAAAGAAGTCCTGGAGCAATACGGCGTATTCGCAACGGTCTTCGCGCCGTCAGCAAGAATAACAAAGCCGGGACAATTCTGGCAAAACGAATTAGAGGACATCCTGATTGCAGGCAATGCCAGAGGCCATTTGGAGATAGAGATAGACGGTCAGTGCTATATGTGGTCCTTGATGAGTCGGCGCGACGCATTTCGCACGTTCGACGTACTGTACTCAATTATGCCGAGCAGATCCGCCTCGGTGCAGAAAAGGATTATCAGCCAAATCAGGCTCGGCCTTGACGCAAAAGCCGCCGAACCAGATTCCCACAGGACAATGGATGCTCAAGAACTCAGGATGCTCGAAGACGGAGGACTCATCACAATCGGCGGACATACGCATAATCTCGTGAAGCTCTCACCACTGCCCGGCTGGCGAAAACTAGAGCAATTGACTCGCAACAAGAACGTGCTGGAAGAGGTATTGGGGCATCGGGTCGAGTATTTCTCGTATCCGTTCGGCAATGAAGACGGTTGTGCGAAGGAGACTGCCGCAATGCTGGGGAACGCAGGTTTCACCCTGGCATGCGGCAATTCCTATGGAACCGTCAACGCCGCCAAAGCAACCAACCGCTTCGAGTTGCCCAGAGTAAAGGTCGGAAACTGGAATCCGTTTACCTTTTACAAATTCCTAGAAGGATTCTTCACCTGATCGGCCAGTCAAAACCTCGACGCAGATCGACCTGTACTAAAAGAGGATACCATCGTGGGAATAAGAATACTGATCGCAGACGACCATAAGATATTGCGAGAGGCGATCACATCGCTGCTGAACAATGAAATCGGGATAAGCGTTGTCGCCGAAGCAGGCGACGGGCGCACGGCAGTGCAACTCGCCCGAGAGCTGCAGCCCGATATTGTGGTAATGGATATAATCATGCCGAATCTAAACGGCATCGAGGCCACACGTCAGATAGTCCGCGAGCTACCTCATACAAAAGTTCTGATGCTCTCGGAACAATCCGACCGACGCTGCGTCTGCGAGGCGCTGCGGGCGGGCGCTGCGGGTTTTGTGCCAAAACGCTGCGGCTTCGACGAACTCGTTACGGCAATACGCAATCTCGCCGCAAACCACACATACCTCAGCTCCGAGATAACCGGCGCAGTGGTCGATGAATACATACACCGCCGTCCCGACCAGGACAACTCCGCCTATTCGGTCTTGACCGGCAGAGAACGAGAGGTGCTCCAGTTGATCGCCGAGGGCATGTCAACCAAGAAAATCGCAAAAGAACTGCACCTGAGCGTCAAGACCATCGAATGGCATCGCAGTCAGCTTATGAAGAAGGTGCATCTCAAAAGCGTCGCCGAGTTGGTTAAGTATGCAATAAGCGAGGGGCTCACCTGCGTCTCCGTTTGAACGCGCCGGCCTGACATCTAAACTCAGTTTGCCGCGCGAATTCCAACAACTGCCTCCAGACCTATGCCTCACTTTCGACTATGACGCAGGGTATTTTGAGCGGTAAAACCAGGAATGCCCTGGGTAACCCGCAGCCCGAAAGAACCGACCATATAAGAGGCAGCTACCGGGCATCAATAGGGGCCCCTCAGTCAGACGAGCGAGCGTGCAGAGGTGCACAAAGAAGAAAAGGCGTTATCATAGAAAGCTATGTGGGAACCGCCGGTAAAATAATCTTGTTAAGGCCGGCAGAGGATTCGACCAATGAGCAAAAGTAGGGACAAGAACCTTAAAGAGAATGCAAAAGAACTTCCAAGACCCTCGGCCGCCAGCCAGGAGCTATCGGCCGGAGAGCAACGGTTAGCAGCCGCCAACCAGCAACTCAGGGCGAGTAACCAAGAATTACGCGCCAGAGAAGAAGAAATCAGGCAGGTACTCGAGACGGCAGCCGACGGGATGCAGGTAATTGACAGAGATTTCAACGTGATTCGGGCCAACCAAACACTCGCTGATTTAGTTGGGCTCGCCAAGGAAGAGATAATAGGCAAGCGATGTTACGATGTCTTTCGCTGCCCACTCTGCCATAGTCAGAATTGTTCCCTGAACCGGATTCTCGCAGGCCGGGAGCGATTTGAATCTGAGACGGAAGGCCATCGCTCTGACGGCGGGAAAATCCCCTGTATCTTAACGGCCACTGCCTTTCGCCGAGCCGATGGTGAAATCATCGGCATTGTTGAAGATATCAAAGACATCACCGTGCGCAAGCAGGCCGAAGAAGCATTGCGAGCTTTGAACCAAGAACTGACATCGACGGCAAACGAACTCGAAGAGGCAAACCGTGAGCTTCGAGATTTTGTCTATATAGCCTCCCACGACCTTCGCGAACCGCTGCGAAAGATATCTTCCTTCGGCGAACTGCTGAAGGGCTCTCTCCGAGGCAAGCTTGAAGAAGACCACCGGGAGAACCTGGAATTCATGATCGACGGGGCCGAGAGGATGACTCAAATGATTGAGGGCCTGCTGACATACTCGCGGTTAAATACGGGCCAAGCACAACTCGAACCGGTTGATTTGAATGAAATTGTCGAGCAGTTGCGGCGCTTGGAGCTTGCCGCGATGCTGGAAGAGACCGACGGAGAGATTGAAATTCCTCAACTTTTGCCGGAGGTCGCCGCCGAACCGGCGCAGGTAAGACAGCTAATGCAGAATCTTATCGCCAACGGCATCAAGTATCGCCGTCAGGGAATCCCCGCGCGAATCGTGATAACTGCACAACAGCTTGCCGGCGATAACGTCAGGGTCGAGGTCCAGGATAACGGTATAGGAATTAAGGACGAATATCAAAGAGGCATTTTCAAGATGTTCAAACGCCTGCATTCGAGGCGGGAATATGACGGAGCCGGTATCGGCCTGGCCGTATGCAAAAAGATAGTTGAAAAACACAAAGGCTCGATAGGAGTCGAATCAAAGCAAGGAGAAGGCTCGGTATTCTGGTTTACATTGGCGCCGGCCAAAGTTGATTTTAACGGTTGTCATTGCGAGCACCTCACCACATTCTAAGGAGGCATACAAAAGAAAATGAATCTAAACGAATCGTCATTGCGAGCACCTGACCTGATTCTCAGGAGGCATACAAAAGGAAATGAATCTAAACGAATCGTCATTGCGAGGAGCGCAGCGACGTGGCAATCTCCTACCGCTCGCACGATGAAAACCGTTCATTTTCTTAGGAGGAGCGCAGCGACGTGGCAATCTCAAAGCTCTCGAACGTTAGAGATTGCTTCGGCCATTGGGGGCCTCGCAATGACACCCTCGCTTTCAATGTTGAAAAAGTGCCAACACCGGCTCAAGGGATGCTAACTGTATCGCAATGGTTTAGAAAATAACACAGGAAAAAAATGAGATGGGGACAACAATGAAAAATTTGAGACCTATCACTATATTGCTCATCGAAGATGACCCGGGAGACCAAAAGCTAATCAGGACCTCTCTATTAGAACAGAGAATATGCAACGAGGTGCACGTAACTGAGTCCGGCGAAGATGCGCTTGACTATTTATCCGCCGGTAAGGCCGGCGACAGCGAGTCTCCTGTGCCGGCTTTGATTTTGCTGGATTTGAATATGCCGGGCATGGGCGGAAAAGAGTTTCTAAGGCGTATAAAGGCTGATGAGAAACTGGATACTATCCCCGTTGTCATCCTGACGACCTCGGATTCGGAACAGGATGTTCTTGACAGCTATAAGCTGCACGCATCCGGTTACATAAAGAAACCGGTATCCCTTGAAGGTTTCAGGAGGATACTAACCAAGCTCGGAGATTACTGGTTTGCTATTTGCAGGCAAGTTGAAACAGAGCGACTACAATGCACGAGAAACTAATAAATATCCTTTTGGTGGACGATGACCCCGGCGACCGCCGGCTCGTAGAGTTGACCCTTAAGAGATCACGCCAGCCGGTTGAATTTGTTCTCGAGACCGCCGCGAGTCTAACTGAATGCCTCGAGCACCTCAAGAACGACAGCTTTGACTTATTGCTCCTCGATCTGGGACTGCCGGACAGCCAAGGCCTTGACACGGTCGATAAGGTTTGCAAGGCATGTCCGCAAACACCCATTGTCGTGCTCACAGGACTTGCCGACGAGGAAACGGGCGTGGAGGCCATAAAGAGGGGGGCCAACGACTACCTGGTCAAGAGCAAATTCTTCAGAGACCTGCTCGTTCGCACGATTCGATATGCGCTCGAACGCAAGCAAGCGGAGAAGGCCCTGCGGGATAGTGAAGAACGCTATCGGACCCTTGTGGAAAATATCCATCTTGGTATCACCCTGATAGATGCCGACCACAGAATAATTATGACGAACCTTGGCCAAGGCAGGCTTTTTACCAAACCTCACGCTGAGTTTGTCGGTAAGCATTGTTTCAGAGAATTCGAGAAGCGGGATGCTGTTTGTTCGCATTGTCCCGGAACGCGGGCTATGGCTACCGGGCAACCTGCACAAAGCGAGACCGAGGGTATGCGAGATGACGGCAGCCGTTTCCCGGTTCGCATTCAGGCCTTTCCGGTTTTTGGAGACGACGGGGCGACAAAAGCGTTCATCGAGGTTGTCGAAGATATCACCGAGCGCAAGCAGGCCGAGGACGCTCTGAAAACTCTGAACGAGGAACTGGAGGCCACGGTGGAAAAGCTCACAAAGACAAACCGCGAACTGGAGGATTTTGCCTATGTAGTCTCGCACGATTTGAAGGCGCCGTTGCGGGGGATCAAGACCCTCACAGAGTGGATCTCAGCGGATTACGCCGATAAGATAGATGAAAACGGCGTCGAGCAATTGAATCTGCTCTCAAATCGAGCGGATCGAATGCACAACCTCATCGAGGGAATCCTCCAGTATTCTCGCATCGGACGCGTGAAAGAAGAGCAGGTCCCGATTAATCTCAACGAGCTTGTTCCACAAGTCATTGATCTCATTACTCGGCCGGAAAACATCTCGATCACAGTCGAAAACGAACTGCCGACCATAACCTTTGAGCCAACTCGCGTCACACAAGTCTTCCAGAACCTCCTGAGCAACGCAGTCAAATATATGGACAAACCGCAAGGGCAAGTGCGCGTCGGCTGTGTCGAGGATAACGAATCCTGGAAATTCAGCGTAGCCGACAACGGACCGGGCATCGACCAGAAACACTTCGAGAGAATATTCCGCATGTTCCAAACGCTCTTGCCAAAGGACGAGTTTGAAAGCACCGGAATAGGACTTACCGTAACAAAAAAGATCATAGAAATGTACGGGGGGAAAATCTGGGTCGAGTCCGAACCGGGCCAAGGAACCACCTTTCTGTTTACGTTTCCCAAACAAGAACCGGAGGTCATAAATGCAGAATTCCAAACCAATAATGCTTGTTGAAGACGACAACATCGACGCAATGACCGTAAGACGGGCAATGAAAGATTTACACGTCGCCAACGAGCTTGTCCGGGCGTGCGACGGCGAACAGGCGTTGGATTACCTGAGAAACAGCGGCAACCCGAGGCCCTGCCTCATCCTTCTGGATTTGAATACGCCGAAGATGAACGGCCTCGAATTTCTGAGAATAGTAAAGGACGACGAGGACCTCAAAACGATTCCCGTCATAGTCCTGACTGCCTCAGCCGAACAACGAGATATCGCCGAAAGCTTCAGCCTGAGTGTCGCAGGCTACATGGTTAAGCCCGTTGATTATACCGAATTCAAGGAGACTATGCGTGTCATCGACGAATACTGGACACTGAGCGAGATGCCGGAGCAATCATGTTTCATCGGGGCAAGCCGACTCGAAGTCGGTACTGCGCGTTGAAAATGACGGCCTATGCTCATATTGATCGTGTCTGAATTTGCACCACTAAAATTGAATACGGAGACTACCGATGCAAAACTCGAAACCAATATTGCTTATCGAAGACGACCGCGTAGATGCAATGACCGTGCAGCGCGCCCTCAAAGAACTTAACGCCCAAAACCGGCTCGTCCATACAACAAACGGCGAGCAAGCCCTGGAGCACCTTAGAGACAAAAGCAATGACCTTCCCTGTGTTATTCTGCTGGACCTCAACACGCCAAAGATGAGCGGAATGGAGTTCCTGCGGATAATAAAGGCGGAAGAGTTGCTTAAGGATATCCCCATCGTGGTCTTGAGCACGTCCAACAACGAACACGATGTCAGCGAGACTTTTCAATTAGGCGCTGTCAAATACCTGGTCAAGCCGGTTGACTATGGGGAATTCGTCGAAGTTCTACGCGGAGTCGAGCAATTATGGACTTCGACCGAACTGCCCGTCGGCGCGCAGAACTGCTCATCGCCGGGCCCTACGATGCCGTATTGATTGAAAACGACTCAACAGAACAAAGACTCCCTCTGCATTCCTTCAAAAAATGAAAAACTCTTGCCGCAACGCCTCCGCACCGGCAATATTCCCCCCAATAATTCTCAACAGCACTTGACAAAGAACGCCAGGCCGTCTATACTTGCACCATAGAAAATATGGACCTTCTTGCGGGCGTAGCATAGTGGTAATGTCCTGGCTTCCCAAGCCAGTTAGGAGGGTTCGATTCCCTTCGCCCGCTTTTGAGTTAAGTCGCGCCGGGAGAAAAGGTTACGGATGATCATTGCACAAAACACTTTTACCTTTGGAGGATTCGGACGGATGCTTATGGACTATGCAAAAAAGCTCTTCCTCGTTTCGATTCTGTCTATTGCCCTTTACGGAAATTCACGGGCCGCAACCAGCGACAAACAGGCTGCCGGCCCCAACCGAAATTGGGCGCCCCACCCGCGTTTGTACTACACGCCCAAGCGAGTGAAAGCATTGAAAGGCCAAATGGCAACCGATCCGACGCTCAAAAAAGCCTGGGAAGATTTGATCCGCAGGGCGGACAGCCTTACCGATGAAAACCTCGTTTCAAAAGAATACGCCGAGAGCGGTAAAGGACAGCACGGCAACTACGGCAGGCCCAGCAGCCAAATCGCCACAATGGGCGCTACGCTCGGGCTGGCCTACCAAATGACCGGAAAAAAGGAATACGCAGAAAAACTCCGCCAGGCCTTGCTCCACTTCGGACAACTCAATCGCTGGGCAGGCAACGCCAAACGGGATCCGCCCTGGAATTCCGAACTCAACACCGCACGCTTCTGTTTCGGATATGCCGTCGGATACGACAGCATTTATGACTACTTGTCACAGGCCGATAGAGAAACGATTGTCCGGGCGATGGTTCAACGCGGAATCCTCCCCACCTTGAACGACTGGGTCCTGCCCGAAAAACGCATTCACACGCTCGATTCGATGGGCCATAACTGGTGGAGTGTGTGTGTCGCAATGGCCGGCGTCGCCTCGCTGTCGGTCCTGGGAGAAGAGCCGCGAGCCCAGCAGTGGGTCGAGCATGTCACAGACGGCTTCCCAGAGTGGTTCGCCTACCAAGGCAACATCCTTCAGAACAAGAGCCCGAACTTCGACGATGCGGGGGCATTCTATGAGAGCGTGAACTACGCCAACTACGCCCTCTCCGAATATCTGCTCTTCCATCTCGCATACTCGAACGTCTTCTCCCCCGACTCTTTGCCCAAGATACCTCTACTGGATAAGGTCGGCGATTTCTTCGTTCACACATCCTACCCCGCCTCCGACTCGCTCCTTTCAGTCAACTTCGGGGACAGCAGCATCAAGGCATCCGGCTCCAGAACGCTGCGCCTGCTCCTCGCAACAGGCTTTGACCGCACGAGCTACCACTGGTATATCACCCGAACGGACCCGGGCCTCAGCGACCCGATCACCCTGGTCAACTATCAACTCCAACAGCGCACCGCCGCACCCGCGGACCTGCCGCAATCTGTCATATACCCCGATATAGGCTGGGCGATGATGCGCTCGGCCTGGGACGACAATGCGACGATGCTCGCGGTAAAGTCGGGCTTCGCCTGGAACCACGCCCACCCCGACGCCGCCTCTTTCATCCTCTTCCATAAGGGAAAGCCCCTAATCATCGATTCAGGCAACTGCTCATACAGCCGACGCGAATATACCGCCTACTATCGCCGGAGCAAGGCACACAACGTAATCCTCCTCGAAGGCCAGGCCGAAAACCCGGAGGCCTGCGGAGGCCCGGACAGAGGCGTCGTCCATCCCGGAAGCGTTGAACACCTGATGGACGCCGCCGGAATAAAATACGTCCTCGCCGACGCCACCGGCCCCACTTCCTGGAAGTTCTCGCGCAACTACCGGCATTTCCTCTGGATCGACGATGTCATCCTAATATTCGACGACATAAGAACACACGACCTCGGCCAATTGGAATGGCTCCTCCACTTCGAGGGGCAGGCTAAGGAAGACGGCGGTGAAATCAGGCTCTCAAACGGCAGCCAAGCCGCGGCAATTGTCCGACCGTTGTTTCCGAAAAACATGGCCGTTGCCCGCAAGAAGGGACTCAAAGACCACGACCCGGACACCCAAGTTGAATACCTCGCATTTACGCCTTCCGAGAAGCGCAGAGATATGAAGTTCATCACAGCAATCCTCCCGCTCGACAAACCCGCCGACAAACCCGATATCAAGCTGGAGCTGCTCGAAGGAGATGAAATGCTCGGCGTGCGGATAGAGCGGGGCGATACGGTGACGGATATATTCCTGAATCTCCGGGCGGATGGCAGGAGAATGCACCGCAACAGCAACAAGACTATCCACGGTTGGGATACGGACGCCTATCTCTTCGGCCTTACCCGCCCCGCGAATTCACCCGACGACCCCGATTCCATCACCAGATGCTTCATCGCCTGCGGAAGCTATCTCCGAAAAAACGATAAGATCATGATCGACTCCCTATCCAAGGTCTATTCGATCTTCCAAACAAAAGGCCGAACAATGAACGTAACACTGCAAACCCAGCCAATCGCCAATTGCCGGATACGCGCCAGAACAAAACCCAAAACAACAATCCTAAACAGCCGGAAATCTGCGGTCAATTGGGACAGCCTAACAAGCACAGTAAAGTTTTCTCCGACCAATTAAGGAGCAAATCCATGAAACGCCGAGAATTCATCAAAAAAACAGCACTCGGAGCAGCAGCCTTCGCCGCCGGCCCGCTTGCTCATACCAAAGCCGATAACGCCAAGTATCGGGTCGCCGTCATCGGCAGGACCGGACGCGGCAACTACGGTCACGGGCTGGATGTGGTATGGAACGATATAGACCAAGCCCAAGTCGTGGCCGTCGCCGATGAAGACCCAAAAGGACGCGCAGCAGCAGCCAAACGCCTCAAGGCCCCCAAGGCCTATGCCGACTACCGCAAAATGCTAAAAGAGCAGCGCCCGCAAATCGTTAGCGTCGCCCCGCGATGGCTGGATTGTAATCGCGATATGGTCCTGGCCTGCGCAGAGGCCGGCTCGCACGTCTTCCTTGAAAAACCGATCTGCCAGGACCTCGAGCAAGCCGACGAGATGATAGCCGCCCTCGAAAAACGCAACCTCAAATGTGCCATCGCCCATCAAACCCGCTACAGCCCCGCCCTGAAATATGTGCAGCAAGCAATCGCAGCCGGCGCCCTCGGCGAAATAGTCGAGCTCCGAGGACGAGGCAAAGAGGACCGTCGCGCAGGCGGCGAGGACCTCATGGTATTGGGAACGCACGTCATGGACCTGATGCGAATCTTCGGCGGCGATGCAAGATCATGCTTCGCAGAAGTCAGAGACAACGGAAACCTCGTCACCAAAAACGAAGTACGCGATGGGGCCGAGGGCATAGGCCCGCTCGCAGGGGATGAGATCCATGCAATGTACGGCTTCAACGGAAAAATAATGGGCTATTTCTCGACCCACCGCGCCAAAGAAGGAGCCGCAAAACGCTTCGGCCTCCAAATCTTCGGTACGAAGGGGATATTGACAATGACAGCCGGCGCCGTACCAGAAATATGGTTCGTAGAAGACCCATCCTGGCAGCCCGGCCGAACCAAAGCCAAATGGAAAAGAATATCGAGCAATGGAATTGACAAAGACGAAACCCTCAGCGACTCAGGCCACCATTTCGGCAATCGCCTAATCGCCCTCGACCTAATCAAAGCAATAGAAACAAACACCCAACCCAAAGGCAGCATCCACGACGGCCGAGCAGCACTCGAAATGATACTCGCAACATACGAATCCCACAGACTAAAACGCAAAGTCCAACTACCCCTAAAAAACCGAAAACACCCCCTGACAATGCTCTAACTGGCCTTCAGAAACCACAAATCTCAGCAAATACGAATTACCCCCCGCATTGTCATTGCGAGCAACTAACCGCATTCTAAGCAGGCACGCAAAAAGAACGCGAACAGTTGTCATTGCGAGCACCAGACCTGATTCTCAGGAGGCACGCAAGAGAAAATGATAGTCATTGCGAGGAGGCCGTAGGCCGACGTGGCAATCTCCTCCCATGCGCATCAGGAGAACCGTTCATTTTCTTAGGAGGAGCGAAGCGATGAAGCAATACCCCCCCCCCTCTCCCGCCCGGAAGCCCCCAGGTTCATCCTGGGGCCCATCCCCCAACCACAAAACCCCAACCATTTCCCCAAACGGGGGAAACGGGGTCAGGAGCCTTTTTTGTGTCGGCCGCGATCTTGCAGAGTCGGACGGCAACCCCTAAGGATTGACACACGTTTTTTCAGCTTTTCCCCTTTAATCCGTCCTAAACCCATCCTGATCTCCTGACACCCCGATCCCATCTTCCATTCTCCGTCCTTAAAACCACCGAGTCAGGTTCGCACATGAGCCAACGAAGTTGGCTCGTGCACTCGGCTTTGGGCTGTGATGAAGCTCGCTTCAAGAGCAGACCAACGTCGAGTGCACATTACCGCCCCAAGGGCGGTGTGCGAACCTGACGGCCGAACCCAAGAAAACCCCAAACTTGTGCCCGCGAAAGCGGGTATCAGTATCAATATCTGTCACTGAAAACAGAATTCACTTGACATCTAACTCACAATATGGTACAATGCATATTTAACTAATGAAAATACGCAATTAGGAGGCTAAAATATGGCTACTCAACCCCAAATCCACGCAAATCGTCAAAACGCTCAGAAATCAACAGGCCCAAGAACCCAAAAAGGCAAAGAAATTGTAGCACAAAATGCCCTAAAGCACGGCCTATCCGCCCGCCACGACGTGGTAATTACCGAAAACCAGGAAGATTTCGACCTCCACCGCGATTCCCTCCTCGACGAACTCGCCCCCCAAGGCCCCATGGAATCTATGCTGGCCGACCGCATCGTAAGCCTCTCATGGCGACTAAAACGAGCCGACCTAATCCAAAACCAGACATTCGACGCAATGCACGAAAAAAACACAACCAACCCCCTGGCCAACCTAACCAAATCCTTCGGCCTAAAAGCTTTAGCAACCCCCCAGCCCTCGAACCCCGACCTAACCCTCGGCCGAATAGCACTAAAAGACTTCGCAAACGCAAGAGTCTTAGACCGCCTACTAATGTACGAAAGAAGAATAGAAAACAGCCTGCAAAAGACAATCATAGAACTACAAAGACTAACCCTAATAAGAAGCCTCGAACCTAACAAATCACCCACAAATCACCCACAACAAACCAAATCACCCAAACCCAAGACAACATACGCGTGCCTCGATGGGAACATCCCACATCCGCCACCCACCCCGTTTAGCCGTCGTCGGCACGACGACGCACCAACCCCAAATTTAACCCCCCGCCCAGAAGGATCCCGCCACGAACGCGAAATCCCGACCCGTCAGGAAAGAATCCAGAATCCAGAAGCTCGAAGCGAAGCACGAATCCCGATTTATCGGGGCAGTATCCAGAAGCAAAGCCCAGATCCAGGCACGCCGGGGACGCCCTGCATTACGAAAAACAAACCCAATCCCAAAAACCAAAAAACCACCACAACCTCTTATGTCACAAGGAGTTACACCAATACTCCGCCCCGCTCCACCCAAAAAAACAAACCCAATCAAACCCAATACTCATCTGCCTATGAGGCAGTCACACCGCAGCCCCTGGCGAAACCGGATACCCCCGCCCACAAGACGACATACGAAATACGAAATACAAACCCAAACAAACCCACTTTCTCTACCACCGGCCTCGTCTATCGTTTATAATCGTCGCCAAGTGCTCCTGAGAATTTGACAAGGGATTTTATATATGGCTATGACTGGTAAAGCTTATCAGAAGTGCATTAACCCCGATTGCGCGACCGAACTCGATTGCGCATCCGTAACAGGCGGGTTCAAGTGCCCTCAGTGCGGTAGTTTACTGGATGTACGCTACAATTGGGATAAAATCGAGACCCCCGACAAATTGAGCGATTTTGCCGAACGCTGGGCCGCCAGAGATAATCCGCTGAATTTCTCAGGCGTCTGGCGATTCCGCAACCTGCTCGACTTCTGCGACGACAAATACAAAGTAACCATCGGTGAGGGCCAGACTATCCTCCAGCAAAACGACGCCGTCGCCGGATATGCAGATATGCAGCCGGGCCGGCTGTACTTGCAGTACGAAGGCCTCAATCCCTCCGGGTCGTTCAAAGATAACGGGATGGCCGCGGCCTTTAGCCATGCGAAGATGGTCGGCGCCAAATCCAGCGCCTGTGCATCTACCGGCAATACGTCGGCGTCGGTGGCCCTGTACGCCCATAGCTGCGGGCTAAAATGCACCGTTTTCATCGGCTCGGGCAGAATCGCTTTCGGAAAGCTCAGCCAGGCGATGGACTACGCAGCGCAGACGATTCAGATTCGGGGCGATTTCGACGATTGCATGAAGCAGGTTCAGGATGTCTGCATAAGGCTGGGCCTGTATCTGCTCAACTCGCTCAACCCCTTCCGCCTCGAAGGCCAAAAGACCATAATGTATCGAATAATCGAGCAGTTGGGCTGGCGTGTCCCGGACTGGATTGTTGTGCCGGGCGGAAATCTCGGCAATTCCAGCGCGTTCGGCAAGGCGTTCGGCGAGCTAAAGGCCCTTGGCCTGATAGAGCGGATACCACGAATGGCGATTATCAACGCCACCGGTGCCGATACCTTGAACGACCTGGTCAATAACAAAAAACTCGTCTGGAACGCCGGCAGGGTCGATCAGTCGATTATCGACGATTATTACGCCGATTTGACGGCCCGAAATTTCTCGCCCCATACCTGCGCCTCGGCGATAGAGATATCCAGGCCGGTCAATCTGAAGAAATGCCTCCGCGCAATTGATATATGCGACGGCGTTGTCCGTGCGGTCACAGACGAGGAGATTTGCGATGCGAAGGCCGTTATAGGCGCCGACGGACTCGGCTGCGAGCCCGCCTCGGCTGCGACAATAGCGGGCTTAAGACATCTAAGGGCCGAAGGCGTTATCGCCGCCGACCAGACAGTCGCCTGCGTACTGACTGGCCATCCCCTAAAAGACCCCAACCTAACCGTCAACTATCATAAGGAAAAGCAAGGCCAATTCAGCAACCCGCCAATAGAAGCGCCGAACGATCTCGAAGAGATAATCAGACTAATCCAGTCTTAGCCCTCTCTTAGCTCTTTCACAAAATAATAAAGTTAATCCAGCCTTAGCCTTCTAATAATGATTCCGCAGTATTCGCCGGCTGCCGAGGACTTCGGCCCGTTTGCGAATACTGCCAAGGATGGCATCTTTGCCGCCCGCCCAGCCGTCATCGGTATATGTGGCGACCAGCAGGTCTTTGTGCTCGGCGTCGAAGTAATCGCTCGACATGCTCCAGTACAGCGCGCCCATATCCCTTATCTTCTTGTTCGGGTCTTTAACGTTTCGCAGCATTCTATGCAAGTCGATAACGCTCAAACGGCAATCATCTTCAAGGCTCTCTTCATCGATAAAAATGTGCCATATATACAGGTCCTGCAGAGATATATTCGCCTGGTGCGCCTTGCGGGCTAATTTTGCCATTGCGATTATTATTCCGTCTTGCCGTGGCCGTTCGAGCGCATGCCATTTCTTTATGACGAAATCCAGCAGGCACGTCGATTTCAACTGCTCGGTTATGACAAAGGATTTTCTCTCCAGCCCGCATATCGTTCGCTTGCCCATACACACCGGCTTGTACGTATCGATACCGTTTTCAAAAAGCAGATTCGCATTGCTCCATTCGACGCCCGCCTGCGAAGTGAGCCTGCCGAAATTGCACCGAGCGCTGAGCATATCCTTGAGATGAGGCTTCTCAAACCGTTTTATGTAAAACACCTTTGCATCGGCCCCTTCGCCGAAGGTCAGCCGATAGACATTTCTGCGCTCGTTCTTACCGATCTTGGTCCCGCCGGGATAGTCATAGAAATCGCCGAACGATTCCAGACCGACCCCGCCAAAAAACTCCCGCCACGACTCTGCAAATATTATTCTTTCCACTCAATCAGCTCTCTTGAAAAATCGGCGATTATCTGCGACGTCCATGGATTGTGTATTCATCGACACAGTGTAAGCAGGCCTTGCGGGCAGGTCAATTAGATTCCTCGCAATCAAAGGCTGGTCCGCAAAGTCGTTAAGCAGTCTATGGACCTACGCCTCCGCACCGGCCGGCGCGCGCTCATCTTAACTTTTCAAAGAGCTAATGTGGGGTTAATCCGCGATTATAAACAATGTGGAAAACAACTGCGGATTCTTTGAATGAAGCTATTTTTCCCGGCTGCTTGCCTTTTTCTTTTGCAGCAGGATTAGGCCAAATCCCAGCATTTTAAGTCGCTGACTTTTTGTAGAACCAGAATATTCTTGCTAACACATTGAGAATTTGTATAATTATATCGGATAGCATAGGTGGCTTGGCAAATCAAACATCTCGTTGCAAAAGAACGGTTCACAATAAGGAGTTTGAAAAATGAAAGACCTCGGAAAAGACAAAATTGAATTGCGCAGTAACTTAAAAAGGACAATTGCAATTGGAATAATTATTCTTATCATGGTTTTCTATTTATTGCTTTCAGGTGTACTCGAAGTACCTATGATGCTAATACTAACCATGATTCTATTTGCCACTACATGGGTAATTATGTATATCGACTATTGCCTACTTAAGCTTAAGATTGAAATAATGGAAGAGCTATCAAAAGAAAATGAAACGAACAAATAGAATAAGAGTTGAATCTGTTACAGATACTGCAAGTATCACAATTTAATATAGAAGTTAAGTCACAATACAATCCTACTATATGATAGATTTGCAATCTAGCTACCGAAAGCTAAACAAGCAAGATAGGAAGCCTGGGCTAACAGCCAAGAGGCAATGGCGCTAGCTAATTGAGTAACAGCGCTCATAAGGTTGCTGTGTGCCGTATTCAGAGCAATTGTTAGCAAGTTAACTTAGCCTCCAAATCAAATATCTCTTGTCCCAGCCTGGAAAGAGCTTCAAGCATCCATGGTTCTACAGCTGCTCCCAGTTCCGTAATGGCCTCTAGCATTTTTTGACGCTGTTCCCTTTTCACTCCTAAATTAGTTCGTGCGGCATTTAGGTGGCCCAATATGGTATTGTAGTCATCAAGACGTTGCTTATAATTTTCTGCTGCTTCATTCAGATCACTTTTTGCCTCGGCAAGGTCACTTTTTTCGGCGCTACAATCCGCCGGTGGACACGCCCGTACAGTAGTAACGAGAGCGGATAAGCACATCACCATTAGTATGAAGCAAACTTTAGGTTTATGAAATAAGCTCCTCAGATCCTTCATTTGTACATTCCCTTTTTATCAGATTTTCCTTGATTATCGCGAATGCTTTTTCGGGTTTTCCTAGTTATTCATCATCAAGTGTAAAATCATTACCACTATTTTCATTAGGAACAGTCGCAACAATATTGTTAAGAGTTTCCAGTTCATAACCAGACGCATGGGCATGAACCGTATATGTACCTGCCTGAAGTAACGTCAGTGAGTAATTTCCACTGCTGTCGCTAAAGGTATATCCTGAACTCACGCCATCACTACCACCTATAACCACAGCACCTTCTATTGGTGTTTCGCCATCTGATTCATAAACTGTACCAGAGATAGTCCCGCCGGAAGTTCCAAGCGTAAAATCCTTGCCCGAAGTGGTTTGGCTAGCCGTAACTGATACACCAGTTTGGGAATCAGAAACGTAATTGTCAGCTTGCACGAAAATTGTATATGTCCCACTACGCAAATGACTGATGGTGTAGTTGCCACTGGAGTCCGTTGTTGTAGGAATAAACGCTACGCTTGGGTCATCCTTTGCATCATCTGGCTCTATGGCTACAACGAAAGCTCCCTCAATAGCTTCCTGGGAAGAATTCGTTATCGTGCCACTTATTTTGCCATCTGATGTAAGAGTAAAGTCCTGATTTGACGTTTCCTGGTTTGAAACAACGTTTACATTTATAATTTTGCTTGCCACATAGTTATTGCTATTAGGGTCAACAGTTACTTCATAAGTTCCAACAGAGAGCCTTTCAATTTTATAATCTCCGCTAGAATCGCTGATGTCCTGATAGATTTTGCCATCTTTTACAGCGGTCAGGATAGCTCCCTGAATAGCACTCTGACTTGAATTAGTAACCGTGCCTGATATGGAACCTCCCGATGCGGATAAACTCTTCGTTGTGGTCTGCCCATCTGTTACAGATACACTGCTTTCTTCTACCAATAACCCTGCATCACTTCGAACTTCGATAGTGTAAGTGGCTGTGGCAAGGCCTGCTAATTCATAATCGCCACTTGAATCAGTACTATCGACACTCACAATATTGCCACTGGAATCTATAGCTGTAACAACCGCATCTTGTATAGCGGTGCTTTGATCCGATTCAGTAATTTTCCCTGAAATATTCCCATTTACTCCAGTTAAATCGACATCGGAGGTTGTTTCTCCCGACGTAACCTCGATGTTTTCAACTGATGAAAATGTATAATAAGGCTTCTGTGCTTCAACTGTATAATCTCCATCGGGTAAATTGCCGATAGAATAATTGCCGTTTTCATTTGTAATGGCACATGTCGAGAGGCCCGAAGTATGATAGGCTATTACAACGACACCATCGATCGGAGTAGTTTGGTTTGATCTTGTCAACTTACCTGTTATTATCCCTTCAGCAGCAAGGTTTGTTACGTTCTGGGTAGTGTCGTTATCGTCGATGACAACTACATTAGTTTCGATTCGGTATTCGTAACCATCTGCCAGTATGTGTATCTCGTAAGTGCCAGCTTCCAATCCGGTGATAGAGTATGTACCGTCGGCAGCAGAAGTAGCGGAGTCTTGAAGATCACCATCTAAGAATGCCATTACAAAAGCGTCAGAGACATTTTGGGAACCGGTATCGGTTAAAGTTCCGCTTATAGAGCCAATAGCATAAGATTCTACACATATAGAAAATATTAGGGATATTCCGAATACCAAAGAGCGTATATCTTTTAACTTTTTCATGATAACTTCCTCTTATTAATTGGTTTTATTTGTCATTATTTGTGGTTGTGTCTTAGTTGTGTCTTATCTGGTTATGTGTCCTTACTTCTGTAATTCATTCAAACAGCGGGTTATCATAGACTTGGCGTGCCATATGTATCGGTAATCCGGCCAGTTGTCAACTATTTTGCTACAGTACTCGATGGGCTTTTCATATTTGCCCAAATGACGATAGCAAACGGCTGAAAAATAGTAAGCGTGCGCGCTAACAGTGGGTTCGGATTCAGGTAATTCTGTTATGATTCTTTCCCATATAGTTAGAGCTTTTGTGAAGTTCTCTCTGGCTTCGGGATCAAGGTCTTCACTTTTCTTGCAAAAAGAATCACTGTAATATACTTTGTAATAATATTGTTCGCCAACTACAAATACCGCTTCGGGCAAATCCGGATGGTCGTTGAAATCGGCAATTAGGCTATCAATTGCCGATTCAACAACGGCGTCATTCTCGAGGAGGATATTTGTCTTTATCATATCCATCTTCGCCCACATGGCCTGCTCATGCCAAGGCCAGTTGTCTATAACGAATTGGTCCAGTTGGTCGGCCCGGTCGTATTTTTCGAGCTTGCGGTGCTCGTATGCCGTATCGTGAATGGCCCTGGATATGAGCGGATTATTGGAAAAGTCGGCAACCAGTTTCTCAATAGCAGCTTCAGCGTTGGGATCGTCTTTAAGGGCAAGATATGATTTTATCAAGTCCGCCTTCGCCCACAAGGCGCTTTCGGAATCACGGCAATTTGCGACCACATGTTTATACAGCCGGTTGGCCTGTGCGTATTTCTTCAACTCGCGACAATGCTGCCCGATCTCCCAGACGGCCCTTGCTGCAAGCGGATTGTCGGAGAAATTGCCAAGCAATCCTCCAATAGCAGTTTCAACGTTGGCTTCGTCTTCAAGGGCAAGATACGACTTCACCAAATCCATCTGCGCCTTCAACGCATGTTCGGAATCGGGGTAGTTGGTCACTATGTGTCTATATAGCCGGGCGGCCTGTGCGTACTTCTTCAACTCGCGATAATGCTGTCCCGTATCCCAGACAGCCCTTGCGATAAGCGGATTGTCGGAAAAATTGCCAAGCAATCCTTCAACGGCAGTTTCAGCGTTGGCGTCGTCTCCGAGGGCAAGATATGACTTTATCAGGTCCGCCTGCGACCACAACGCGTGTTCGGTACCGGGGCAATTGGCTACTACATGTTTATATAGCCGGTTGGCCTGTGCGTATTTCTTCAACTCGCGATAATGCTGCCCCGTATCGTGAACAGCCCTTGCGATAAGCGGATTGTCTGAAAAATCGCTAAGCAATCCTTCAACGGCGGCTTCAGCGTTGGGGTCGTCCTCAAGGGCAAGATATGACTTTATCAAGTCCGCCTGCGACCACAACGCGTGTTCGGTGCCGGGGCAATTGACTACAACATGTTGATATAGCTGATTAGCCTCTTCATATTTGCCGGCGGAGCGATAATGCTGGCCTATATCGTGAACGGCCCTTGCTATGAGCGGACTGCCGGATAAGTCGCTAAGCAGTTCATCAATTGCAGGTTGAGCTTTCGCCTCGTTGCCCTGATCGACATAATACTTTGCTATGTCCATTTGCCCCAGCACCGCGCAATCGCTTTGGGGCCAATCGCGTATCACAGATTGGTCGATTTCGTTGGCCTTTTCATGTCTATTTATGTTTCTGTACTGATATGCTATATCGTGGACCGCCTGTGCTACATCCTTGTGGCCGGAAAAGGCGGCGGTCAATTCTGCGAGAGCGCTGTCCGCTTCGGCCAGCCTGTTTGTGGTAACGTAGAGGCAGGTAAGCTGCTTCTGCGCCTCCAGGGCGTCGTTACTATCCGGAAACTGCTCCACAATTTGCCGGTAAATCTGCTCGGCCTGGTCGTAATTGCCGCTTTTGACGAATTGCTCGGCCTCTGCGAGTTGGTCCGGCACATCGCCAACGGCTTTGCCCTCCAGGCCAATAGCCAAAATCAGCGCAAACACGGTAACTGCGAATTCAATTCTCCTGCGCATTGCTCATACCTCCAAAATCAATGGCTTCTCGCCTTACTCAACTGGAAACGACCTATCCGTCCACAAAACACACCCGGCGAATCTTCACCGGCTGCCTTCGCAGACACGCCGCCGTAAAAAAGACCGGCCCGGCCGAACACTACGTCAATAAACGTCTCACATTATTGAAGAATCCAAGTTGCAATTATCAAATTACCCCCCTCCCCCCAGGATATGTCAACAAAAAAATAAAAAAAAGTAATGGGGCCGGTGGCTGGCAGGACGTGCACCGCACGCGGTTTTCTAAGGACTTATGTCTATCAGCCAGTAATGTGCGAGTTCGGCCCAGTCGTGGTAGTCCAGCGCGCCGCTCATATTGAGGTCTGTGGCGATTCTATGATGTCAGTGCACCAAATTATGACACCTGAATCAAGGTCGAAACGCTCGGGGATCGACTTGGGTAAGAAGCGATTTTTGGGGATCTTCTCTGAATTGGGGTCAGGCGAGGATGCCGGAGATTATGAAGCCTGCGGCGAGGGTCAGGGAGCCGATTGTGTGGATTAGGATTGTGATTTGACTGGCCTTATATTGGCCGGGTCTGGCGAGGTCCTCTTTGTTGACGGCTTTTAGGACGGCGATAGCGGGCAGGAGGGTAAGCAGATAGAGCAGGCCGGCGTAGAACATCGGGCGATAGAGCACCGCGGCGGCGATTGCTATTACGAAGGTCGCTATCAGTGCAACTCGATAAATCCAGGCCGAGGCGGCCACTCCAAAGACGACGATAAGCGTCCTCTTGTTGACGGCGGCATCGGCGGCGACATCAGGAAATTCGTTTACCAGAATCACAAGGAAAATCAGTATGCCTACCAGGATACCGGGCACGAGGGCGACGACGTCAATTATCCCTGTCTGGAGGTAATACGCGCCATATACAGGCAGCAGGCCGAAGAGCAGGAAGATGACGAACTCGCCGACCGTTCGATAGCCTAATTGGATTGGCTTGGCGGTATAGAAATATCCTCCCAGCAAGCCGAGCAGGCCGAGGACGAGAATAAACAGGCTCTGCGTCAATATAAAAATCACAACTCCAAGCGCAGAGCCGAACGCAAGCACCGCCAAGGCGGCGAGGAGCATTGCTTTGGGCGAAAGAAGGCCTTCCTGGATGAATCGGCTTCCCCCGGAAAACGGCGTAGGGTTCTTATTGGCCCAGTCATTTCCGGAGACGTGGTCGAAGTAATCGTTGGCCATATTGGCCCCGGCCTGCAGGAGCATTATCGCCGGCAGCGCCAGGGCGAACAGCAGCACATTGAAAGAGCCGACCGTCGCGTAACCGAGGCACGAGCCGACAATAACAGGCGCAGCGCCGGCAACCAGGTGGTTGGGGCGAGTAGCCAGAAACAGGGTCATCAGTTTTGATCGTTTTGCGCCGGGCTTCATAAGTAGCTCAAACTGGCCGATTTTGTTTTGTTGACACGGATTTACTTGGCGCGGGCTGTAGCCGCAGCCAAATCCGAAGCACTAAATCCGAAATCCTAAACAAATCCGAATCACCGAAACTCAAAATTCAAAACAAACCATCCATAACGTCTTATTCCGGCGGTGGTTATGGCAGCCGGATTCCAATATCAAGCACAAAAAACAAGAAGTTGACGGGTTGTAGTACAGATTAACGCTGTTCTTTATATATTCCAGCATAAGCAATTATAGTCGCGGCGGCTGGAAAGTCAATTCCGGGGCGAAAGAGTAATTTGAGGGGGGGGCAGATTTTCTGGCAACCCAGTTTTATCGCGCCATGCTGAGTGACAACGAAGTCCCGGCGTGTCGAGAGTTGAGAAGCGAGCAGGCCAATAGACTATTAGGCATTCTCCCGTTCTACAACGCAGATCCCTCGCTTCGCTCGGGAGACACGGGGGGGGGCGGGAATGACAAGTTGTGCAGAGTTCAAGTTTGTTGGTGTGGTTGGTCGATGATGATGTTGAGCGAGCGGTGTTGGGAATTCCACAAGCTGCGCGCACAGCCTGGTAGGCTTGATTTATTCGGGTTTATCAGGCTGTTCTTTTTGTCGACATTGGATGGTTGGTTCTATTTGTCTTTGGTTAGGGGGTGGTAGAATTCGTCTGGTTTTGGGCCGAGGGTGTTTGTCAGGGCGCCGAGGTTCTGGATTGTTGCGTCGATTCGGTCGCCGGCTTCGAGATAATCTCCCGTCGCCATGCCGACGCCGGAGGGCGTGCCGGTGGCGATGACGTCGCCCGGTTCGAGTGTCATCAGGTGGCTGAGGAATGATACGATCTCAGCGACGGGGTGGATCATTTGGGATGTGTTTGAGTTTTGTCGCTCCTTGCCGTTGACGGTTAATCTAAGATTGAGGTTCTGGACGTCTGCAATTTCGTCGGCGGTGAGCAGATATGGGCCCATTGGGCAGAAACCGTCGGCCCATTTGCCGTTTAGCCAGTCGTAGAATTCGTCCCAGGGCCGCTCGGCACGGTCCTTTTTGAAGGTGACGGTGCGTGCGGAGACGTCGTTGGCGATTGTGTAGCCTGCGATAACGCGGGGCGCGTCGGCTGCGCTGATACGCCTGGCGTCTTGGCCGATTACTACGGCCAGTTCGATCTCGTAGTCTATTGTCTCACTGTACGCCGGCCAGGGAATCTCGTCGCCGGGGCCGATGATGACGGTAGGGGGCATCAGGAAGGGGCGGGGGACGGTTGTCATTCTCGGCGAATCGGAGAGTCCGAGCTTGAGGCCCGCCTCTATGATATGCTTTGCGTAGTTGCCCGCCAGCGCCAGTATCTTGCCGGGCCGCCGGACCGGAGCGAGCAGCTTGACCGAGCTTAGCGGTATCGAGGCCTCGGCCGAGGCTGCAAGGTCGGCGAGCCTGGCCAAGCAGGATGGGCCTCGCTCGAGGATCTCTTTTACGCTGCGGGGCGGATTGGGTTCGGTCCAAGCGGCTGGGATATCGATTATGGCGTCTTCGATTAGGATGCCGGGGCGGATGGAATCATCTTGCGAGAATGTTATCAGCTTCATTTCTTTTCCTTTTCCGGGCAACGGGAGTTCTTGGTTCGGAATGGTATTTTACGGTGTTTCGCGAAGGATGCAAGCTGGGAATGTTTTGAGGGCGAGATGACTTGGGCAGGCTCTACTACTCGCATCCTGCAAGCCAATGAACAATGTTGATCCCGTAACTTGAAAAGAGGGGCCCAAGGAGTTCGTATTCAGCCCTGCCATCGCAGCAGTTGGGGTTGATCTGAGAGTTGTTTTTCTCGGCCCTTTCTGCTAAGATAACGCGTTTTACACCGGAAACAAGAATAGATGAATACGCAGCACATACGAAATTTCTCGATCATAGCGCATATCGACCACGGCAAGAGCACGTTAGCCGACCGTATGCTTGAGTTGACCGGCACCATTTCGCAGCGTCATAAGGTCGATCAGCTCCTCGACAATATGGACCTCGAGCGCGAGCGCGGGATAACCATCAAGGCCTCCGCCGTGACGATGGACTACGAACACGATGGCCAGACCTACATGCTCAACCTGATCGACACGCCCGGCCACGTCGATTTTCATTACGAGGTCTCACGCGCATTGGCCGCGTGCGAGGGCGCGCTGCTCGTCGTCGATGCCAGCCAGGGCGTCGAGGCACAGACCGTCGCCAACGCATATCTGGCAGTCGGCAGCGGCGTCGAACTCCTCAGCGTGATAAACAAGATCGATTTGCCCGCAGCCGAGCCCGACCGCGTCGCAGAAGAAGTCGAACACATTATCGGCATCGGCGCCAACGAGTGCTACAAGATAAGCGCAAAGAGCGGACTCGGAGTCGAAGAACTCCTCGAAGCCGTCGTAATGTTCCTCCCCGCCCCCGAAGATAATAGCCAAGAACCGACCGCCGCCCTGATCTTCGACAGCCACGCCGACCAATACAAAGGCGTAATCTGTTACGTCAGGGTCTTCGCAGGCGAATTGCGCATCAAACAGAAAGTCCGCTTCATGCGCAGCGACAGAACCTACATAATAACGGAACTGGGAAAATTCAAACCCGAGATGGTCTCGATCGAAAAACTCGGCACCGGAGAGGTCGGCTACGTCATCGCCAATATCCGCGAACTCGCCGACGTCACAATAGGCGACACAATCACAGACGAAGCCGAACCCGCACCCGAAGCCCTCCCCGGCTACAAGGCCCCGATGCAAATGGTCTTCTCGGATTTCTATCCAGGCGCCAATACCGACTACTCAAAACTCCGAACCGCCTTCGACAAACTCGCTCTTAACGACGCCAGCTTTTCATTCAACCCCCAAAATTCACCCGCACTCGGTTTCGGATTCCGCTGCGGCTTCCTCGGCCTGCTCCACATGGAGATAATCCAGGAACGCCTCGAACGCGAGAACAATATCGAAGTCGTCCAGACCGCGCCGACCGTCAGCTACGAGGTCGTGACAAAAAAAGGCGAGACAAAAAGGATCGAGTCGCCCGGCGAACTGCCCGACCCCAGCCACATCGAAGAGCTTCGCGAGCCCTTCGTCCGCCTCGAAGTTATAACAGGCACCGACACTATCGGCGGCATAATGAAACTGGCAGAATCCAGACGCTGCAAACTCCTAAAGACCGATTATCTCAGCACGACCAGGGTAATGCTCGAATTCAAGGCCCCGCTGGCCGAGATCGTATATGACTTCTACGATGCTTTGAAGGGCATCAGTCGCGGTTACGCAACGATGGATTATGAGTTTACCGGCTTCGAGGCAAGCGATCTGGTCAAGATCAATTTCCTCATAAACTCCGTCGCCGTCGATGCCTTGAGCCTGATAGTCCACCGCAGCAACGCCGAGGCCCGCGGACGAAGGCTCCTCATCAAGCTGAGAAGGGCTATCCCGCGCCACCAATTCGAAATCCCGCTCCAGGTCGCCATAGGCGGCAAGATCATCGCACGAGAGACCATAAAAGGCTACCGCAAAGACGTAACCCAAAAACTCTACGGCGGAGACGTGACCCGAAAAATGAAACTCCTCAAAAAGCAAAAAGAAGGCAAAAGGCGAATGAAAAGCGTAGGCAACGTCCAAATCCCCCAAGAAGCATTCATGACAATACTCGAAAACGAATAGGAGCCCCGCCCAATGACAACGCGAACCGTCGCATCGCTGATCCTCGCCCTCTCCTTATCTGCAACCCTCAGCGCCAAAACCGCCTACATCCTCGGCAAAAACGCGAACTGGGACAGAATCGAAGCCCGAACGGTCGATGAACTAAAGGACTTCGCGCCTGGAGGAGAAGTCAAGCTAAGCCGCTTCGGCGGCTGGGCCGAAAAGAAAATCAACGCCACGGGATTCTTCTATGCAAAAAAAATCGAAAACCGATGGTGGCTCGTGGACCCCGATGGCTGCCTATTCATCAGCGTAGGACTATGCTCGATAAATCACGGTGCCGTCGATAGCTCCAAAATGCCCGCCAAATTCGGCAGCGCAGAGAACTGGGCCGTCCGCACAGCAGAAATGCTAAAACAATACGGCTTCAACACGCTCGGCTGCTGGTCAGACTGGCGAACATTCCGCCCCACGCCGCAGCGAATGCCCTACACCCCGCGATGGAACTTCATGGCCTCCTACAAAAACAGACGCGATACAAAAAACGGCCAAAGAGGATTCCCAAACCTTTGCATGCCCGTCTTCGACCCTGAATTTGAAGACTTCTGCGACTCCCACGCCCGCCAATTAGCCCCAACAAAAGACGACCCCTGGCTCCTGGGCCACTTCTCCGACAACGAACTGCCCTTCCGCCCCGACGCCCTGACGAACTACCTCGCCCTAAATGAATCGGATACAGGCCGCAAGGCCGCAGAGAAATGGTGGCAAGCCCGTTCCCAGCGACTCGGCAAAACCAAAATCGGCGCCGAAGACCAGGCCGCCTTTATGGAATTCCTCGCCCGCAAATACTATTCCATCGTCAGCAAAGCGATAAAGAAGTACGACCCCAACCATCTATATCTCGGCAGCCGAATTCACGGCCGAACAATAAAGCCCCCCGTCTTCAAAGGCGCCAAAGGATTTGTCGATGTAATGACCGTAAACTACTACCACCGCTTCTCCGCCGAGCAGGACCGCTTGGCAAACTGGGTTGCCTGCAGCGACGTACCATTCATAGTCTCCGAGTGGTACGCCCAGAGCCTCGAAAGCCCCAACGCCCAAGCCTCCGGCGCAGGCTTCCGAGTAAAAACAGATACCGACAGAGGCCTATACTACCAAAACCTAACCCTCGGCCTACTCGAAAACGGAGGCTGCGTAGGATGGCACTGGTTCAAATACGGAGGCGACGGCCAACAATTCCACAAAGGAATAGTATCCAGAGATTACACCCCTCACACAGAAATCCTAAAACAAATGGCCCAGGTAAACAAGAATGTCTATCAACTAAGCACATACTTCAAAACAACCCCCTGAGCAATGAGCGAGCCTGTCCCACGTCCGTCATTGCGAGGAGCAAAGCGACGTGGCAATCTCCTACCCCAAGCACGAAAGCAACCCCGGAAATCCAAAACGATGAATCTGAAATTTGCAATCTAAAATCCCCTCTCTAATCATAAAGGACTAAACAAAATGACCGACCAAATAACACACTCAGTATTCTTCAAACTCCACCACGCAGAAAACTCACCCGAAGAAGCCGCTTTCCTCGAAGACAGCTTCCAAATCCTATCAACAATCCCAGGCGTAGAGCAATTCGAAGTCCTAAAAGAAACAAGCCCCAAAAACCCCTACCGCTTCGGCTTCGCAATGAAATTCAAAGACCAACAAACCTATCACGCCTATTCAGCCTATCCCAACCACACAACCTACGTAGAAAACCGATGGCTAAAAGAAGTAGAAAACTTCCAAGAAATAGACCACAAAACAATCCGCAAATAACCACCCAGTTTCGCCCCTGTCAACCAGGTAGGATGGGCTTTTAGCCCATGCGGTTTTGCTTTAGCCTAAACAACCCACAATCAGGACCGGCGGGCTCTATCCCGCCAAAACGAATCCCGCTGTTATCAAGATAAACCTTGTCAATTTCCTGTGAATTCCCAAGAGCTTGTGCGATCTTCTGCGCGGGACCAACATGCGATCCAGCATGCTTGCCAACGAACTCACCACCGCAATCGTCAATTAGCCGCTGGCATATGGGATTATCCCCTCTTCGCAATAGAAGCCAGATTTGGTATGCTGTCATGAACCGTTGCTCCTTTACTGTATCGGTTACATGAAACTCCACCGTTTCCAGAATTGGCTTGCACGCCTGGACAATCTCTCTGTGTGTCATTTTGAGTACTCCTTTCAATTGAATTGTTCATTCTACTCAATCCGGTCGATTCTGCGCCCAAACAATATCTCAGATATACGTTCGGCTCGTGGTTTTACAAACCGTTCGCGTTCGCTCCATCGGTGAGGCGTTATCCATTTTCCCAGGCGCCTATATGTCCTCGCAGTGATGAACACTGCTTCAGCCTTCTTTTCAAGCACTTGTCGAGAAATCTCAGTAGCGAGAACTTTTCCCCACTTTTTACCTTTGAGTTCATCCAAGATATCACTTAGCTCTCGACGGTCGTCATCCTGGAGTCCTTGCGTAACCGGTACCAGGTCGCCGTGATCTGCGGAAGCAATTTCGCTCTCGCTCTCTCCTGTAACGGCCTTGGGTGCGGGCGGCTCGATCTTCGGTATCAAGCATCTGAGGCAGTCAGAGACGGTGAGTCCGAGCTTGTCCGATATCCACTGGAGCCTCCGATAGTCGTCGTCTTCGAGTTTGAGAAGTAGTTCTTTCATTTTCTTTCTCCTTTTGTTTCAATGATGAACAACAAAGCTGAGTCCGGTATATACTGGCTCATCTCAGCCACGTGCCAGTATATACTGAGTTGCGTGTCATTTCAACAGGTTCTTTTGGTTTTTCATGATTTTTTTCGGGCGTTCCTTGTAAAGTGCTGGCCTATAAAGACTTAGATGCCATGAGAATTTCCAAGAAGAGTACGCTCTGCTCTCAAAAAACGCTCAGAAGACTGCGTAAAGTTCCGGTTTCCCATGCGCGGGGAGATTTGAACGTGTTCGCGGCTTTCTTGGCTGCGGACAGCAATTCGACCGTCGAAAAGCAACTATCCGAGGCACATTCATCCGTGTGAATCGGTGTAGCTCCGCGGCTAAGATTAACTTGAGCGCATAGGAATTTGTAATGATAGTAAAGATGGGCAATGTGGGAAAGTTGTCATTCCTGCGCAGGCAGGAATCCAGTCTTTTGTCCTTGGATCCCCGCTTTCGCGGGGATGACAGGATGAGGCTATTGTAAAAGTCCCAGGCGAAGCCCGGTTAATTAATTCGACTTTTTCCAACCTTCTCTCGGTGCCCTCTGTGCCTCTCTGTGGCTATTTTCTTTGTGCCTTTGCCCCTTTGCTCCTCTGCCACTTTTCTCCCATATTCCTGAAAATTCACTTGACACAAAACTATACCTGTGATACAATACACATGTAACAATATATTGGAGTCACAGCAAAACGGAAATCCCGATCCATCGGGAGGAGGTAATCAATGTTGAGGCGAAGCCGAAATCCCGACCCCTCGGGGTTGAGGCAAAGCAGAAATCTCGAGCGCAGTCCCGATTTATCGGGGATGCACATCGGGGCCGCCTTCTCAGCAGAGTATCCAGCACCACCCAATCCTCACCCAAGCACCCTATCTAGCCCATCTTGCCACGAATTCATGGCCTTTTTGCGCAAAACAAAGCCAATTCCCTCAACCCCCAAACAACCGCAACCTCTTGTCCCACAAAGGATTACAGAAGAAAACCGCCCCAGGGCGACTCGAAAAAACAAACCCAATTCAAACCCAAACTCCAGGACAAATCGAGGCGGAGCCGAGATCCCGATGAACATCGGGACCCAATCTCACGCACGACACCTCACATTCGACATTGAGCGCAGTCCCGATTCATCGGGGATGCACATCGGGATACGAGATACGACATACAAGTTGAGATATCCGCTCCATGTTGCTATCATCTTGCTCAGTTATGACCACAACGGATTCAAAAGGCATTGTTTCTTTCTTCAACAGATTGGGCCCCGGCCTGCTGCTGGCGGCGACCTCGATTGGGGCGAGCCATCTTGTTATGAGTCCCAAGGCCGGGGCGATGTTCGGATTTCAACTGCTCTGGCTCGTGCCCCTGACCCACCTGTTCAAGTATCACGCCTTCGAGTTCGGCCCGCGCTACGCTGCGGCGACCGGAGAATCACTCATCGCCGGATACGCCAAAATCCCCGGCCCCAAAGGTTGGGCCCTATGGATCTTCCTGCTCGGCACTATCGCTCAGGGCGTCGGCGTCCTTGCCGGGGTAGCCGGCATCGCCGCGGCCGTGCTCTTCACGTTCATCGGCCAGATGCCCCTCGCGTTCTACAGCATCCTGGTCATCGCAACGGTCCTCCTATTTCTGGTCTTCGGCGGGTACGGCTGGCTGGACTTTCTCAACAAGATTATGATGACAGTTCTCTTCGTAGCGACAATCGCAGTATTCGTCCCGGCCTGCCCCGACCCGGCGGCGTTCAAAAACTTCGTAATACCCTCCATCCCGGTCGGCTCGATTGTCATTATCGCTCCGATCCTCGGCTGGATGCCGACCGGAATAGACGTCTCAATCTGGCACTCGCTCTGGACACTCCAGAAACACACCGACCTCACCTTAAACGACAACGCCCCGCGAAGGTGGGAGATATTCAAATTCTCGCTCACGGATATGAGAATCGGATACATCCTGTCATTCGTCGTCGGTTCGGTCTTTCTGCTCCTGGCCGGAATATATCTTCACGGAAAAACCGACATCAGCGGCCCGGGATTCGCCCAATCACTCGCCAAAATCTACACCGCCAACATCGGCCCCTGGATGTATTACGTCTTCATGGTCGCCGCCTTCACAGCAATGTATTCGACGGTATATGCCGTGATGGACGGGTTCTCACGGTCTTTTGCCGAGACGGTTTCGACGCTTTTCCCGAAAGCAAGAGCCAAATGGCGGACGAAGCTCTATTGGGCATTTGTCCTGTTCACCGCTGCTTTTGCACTACTGATTCTGGTGGCCCTCAAAGGGGAAAACCCGGTGGCCCTGGTCCTGGACGTGGCTCTTTTGAGCCTCTGTGTCGCCCCGCTTTATTACGGACTCAACTACTACTGTGTCACCCGCTTGATAAAGGACGAGCGGTTTAGGCCCAAAACCGCGGCCTGCCTGGTCGCACTTGCGGGAATTGTCGGGATGCTCATTGCAACGTTGGTTTGCATAACCTCAAAGTTCGGTATTCTCTTTGATTTCTGCAAAATTGCAGGTTAGGCCTATATTGTTGAAGAATCCCGATTTATCGGGGTTCTTCAATAATCGCCTAACTTCTTATGATACAATATGTTCGCGTTAAAAAGAAAAAATCAGGAAACGATTTTTTCTTTTGTTAAGTAGGCCTAACCTGTAATTTTGCAGAAGCCTTTATTCTCTGATTAAGAAGGAGAAGCGCTCATGAAAACTAAGTTCCGGTTCTTGACGAAGCTCACCCTTATTATGTGGGCTTCCTTTACGTTATCGGCTGTGGCAGGTGGGTCGATGGATTATGAACGGCAGGCCGAGGGGATTCTGGCTGCGGCCGGCGGCGAGAGCGGTCTGATTGTTCACGTCGGCTGTGGGGCGGGCGAACTGACGGCGGCACTGGGGGCCGGGGAGGGCTATCTCATTCAGGGTCTGGACACGGCGGCGGAGAATGTCGAGAAGGCCCGGCGGCATATTCGGGCTCGGCGACAATACGGGAGGGTTTCGGTCGATGCCTTTGACGGACGGCTGCTGCCGTACGCCGACAACCTTGTGAACCTAGTCGTTGCGGAGGATATCGGTGGTGTCACTACAGCCGAAGCGATGCGTGTGCTGGCGCCGGGCGGCGTGCTGTATGCAAAGCGAAACGGGGCATGGAGCAAGAGCGTCAAGCCGCAGCCGGGAAATACCGATGAGTGGACGCACTATCTCCATGACGCTGGCGGAAATCCAGTGGCCCACGATGATGTGGTCGGGCCGCCGGGCTATACACAGTGGATTGCCGGCCCCAAACACACGCGCGGCCACGAGCACACGCCGAGCATTAACGCCCTGGTCTCTTCCGGCGGACGGATTTTCTACATCGCCGACGAGGGTCCCATTGGCTCTGTCCGCCAACCTTCAATATGGCGGCTTGTGGCTCGCGATGCCTACAACGGAATTCTGCTCTGGGAGCGCCCCGTCGAGAACTGGTATCCTCATATCGTCAACTGGGGCATGGCGCCGCGGCAACTCCAACGAAGGCTGGTGGCTGTTGGGGACCGCGTTTATGTGACTCTCGGTCTGCACGCGGAGCTAAGCGCCGTCGATGCGGCGACGGGCGAAATCCTGAAGGTCTATGAACAGACTCGCGGCGCCGAGGAATTCATCTGTCATAAAGGAGTTCTCTTGCTCGCTGTCCGGAGTCTCAGCGATGAACGAACGGCCGAGCTTGAGAAAATGGAAGATTTGGAAATGAAGGACCGCTCGCCTCTGCACGCCAGGGAGACGGCGGAACCATTCATAAAGCATTTTCGTTCGATTGAGGGCAAAGCGGCCAAAAGTATTCTTGCGCTCGACGCCGATACGGAAAAGGTGCTTTGGAAAAAGACGGGCGCCGAGGCGTCGGGGCTGCGGACTCTGAGTTTGTGCGCCGAAAAAGACCGCGTTTTTTATCAGAATGGTAAGGAGGTTATCTGCCTCGATTTGAAGACGGGGGAGAAGTTGTGGTCGCGTGCATCCGCCGCTCTGTGTTTGGTCCACGACGGGACAATCGTCTGTGTAGGTGGCGGGAAGGTAAGTGTGCTCTCGGTTGAGACGGGCAAAAGCCTGTGGACTGAAGCCGCATCACTCACCCAGATTCGAGACGTGTTTATTGCCAATGGATCGCTCTGGGTCGGCGGATTCAAGCCGATTGAGGGTAAGAGGGGGCCTTCCTGGGGGCCGTATTTCGTGACGCAGCGCGATTTAGCTGCGGGCAAGATACTAATGCGCATCGAGCCGGAGAACCCGGGCCACCATCATCGATGCTACACGAATAAGGCTACCAACCGCTATATCCTCGGGGGCAGGAGAGGAGTCGAGTTCTTCGACCTCGAGTCGGGCGAGGTGCGGTGGCATAGCTGGGTGAGAGGCGTATGCAGGTACGGCATCATGCCCGCCAACGGGCTGCTCTACGCCCCGCCTCATGCGTGCGGATGTTACATCGCGGCGAAGCTGACCGGTTTCAACGCCCTGGCGCCGATGCGCAGAGAAGGGCAAGAGCCTGATAGCCGAGCCGAACAAATACTCCGGCGCGGCCCGGGCTACACGGAATTGCCTGCCGCGAAGCCCGAAACAGGAAGCTCCGACGATTGGCCTGCCTATCGTCACGATGCCCAACGCAGCGGGCGGACCGCGTCCGTCGTCCCTTCCAAGCTGCGCCGCAAGTGGCGGGCGGATGTAGGCGGCAGGCTTAGCAGTCTGACGGTTGCCGGGGGCAAGGTGTTCACGGCCTCGGTCGATGAGCACAGGGTCTCTGCGTTGGATGCTGATTCGGGTAAGTCGATGTGGGACTTTACGGCGGGCGGTCGTGTCGATTCGCCACCAACCATTCACCAGGACCGGGCGGTTTTTGGGAGCCGCGATGGCTGCGTATATAGCTTGCGGGCATCGGACGGCGGGTTGGCTTGGCGCCTGCAAACTGCCCGAGGACAACGGCGCATAACCGCTTACGGCCAGCTCGAATCCGTATCGCCTGTTTACGGAAGCGTTCTTGTGGACGGCGGCACGGCATACTTCACGGGGGGCAGATCGTCCTACGTCGATGGCGGGATCGACCTCTATCGACTTGAGGCCCGGACCGGAAAGACGCTCTCAATAAATCGAATCTACAGCCCCGACCCTGAAACCGGCAAACAACCCGAACAACAAGGGCCGGCCTACATGCCCGGGGCGCTGGCGGATATTCTCAGTTGTGACGATGAATATGTCTATCTCAGGGACGCGGTTTTCGGCAAGGACGGCGGCGACCGGGCCAAGACAAGGCCGCATCTATTTACGCTGACCGGCTTTCTGGACGACTCATGGGCCCACCGCTCCTACTGGGCATTCGGAACACGTTGCTCGATCTCGACCGGCTGCAGCGGGCGCGACAGGAATCTCATCTCCGGCAGACTCCTTGTCTTTGATGAGGCGGCGATCTATGGGTATGGTCGGGCCAGGCTCCATTGGTCGAACCAACTGCAGGACGGGCCATACCGTCTCTTTGCCGTTAATCGCGGCGGAACGAAGCCACAGTGGGAAAAACGCGTGCCGCTCCAGGTCCGGGCGATAGTCCTGGCCGGTGACGTGCTGTTCGTGGCCGGGCCGCCGGTCAAGAAGGGCCAATGGCCCAAAGAAGCCGGAGAGGCTATACTCATGGCCGTCTCCGCCGCCGACGGGACCGAACTGGCCCGGTGCAAGCTCGATTCAACGCCGGTCTTCGACGGCATGGCCGCCGCCAACGGCCGACTATACCTGTCGCTTGAAAACGGCCGGGTGTTGTGCATGGAGGGGCAATAGAAAACAGAACGCACCTTAGCTTTATACCTATTATTGTTTTTAGTATTGCCGGTACCGGTCAACTATGTATAATCATTGCAAGGTGAGTTCATGGGAATAGAAGTGGAACAAGAGAATAGTAATACTGACCAGAAAAATAACAAAAACCCAAAGGTGATGTTGTTTCTTTTTGTTATACCGATACTTCTTCTAATTCTTTTGGCGGGAATTGCAGTTATTGGGGTATATTCTATAGAACAAGACGGCAGCAGTAATACGTCTCAACTGATACGGTTAACCGTGGTAATAGTAACTATAGCGGGCATCTCTCTTTTAATAGGCGCCTGGAGAATTTGGTTTTCTATACGCTATATACAGATTCCCGCATGGCGTTGGATAGCAAGCGGATTCAAAGGTGAAGGCAGCCAACCACGTTTCCCCTGGGCAACAAAGTCCGCAATAGCCAAGGGAAAACAAGAGAGGAATAAGAAACAACGTGCTTTCATGTGGTTAGGCCGTATATGCTGTGTTGCTGGTGTAATTCTTAGCATATATTACGTAGTGTCGGATTGGATATTTACGATAAAGGGTGAACGCCATTTTGGTGGTTTTCGCTTTATATTATTTTGCGCCGGGGTTTTCATCTTTTTTTTAGGTGTGTGTATTGTGAAATGCAGTATGCCAAAGGATGCTCGGAAACACAGCGCTTCTACAGAATAGACAAGGTGCTGTATGAAACGTACACTTTCCATAGCTGTTGTATTCTGTCTGTTGGCCGGCGTCAACGGCCAAGAGTCCAGGCGTGGCCGAAAACCGGTTAAGGTTTTTATCCTTGCAGGGCAGTCCAATATGGAGGGCCAAGGCGTTGTGGAGATGGACCATCCGGAATACTACAACTCCGGCAAGGGCAACCTGGTCAATACGATGAAAGATCCCAAGAAAGCGCATCTCTTCAAGCACTTGAAGGACGAAAAGGGCCGATGGACCGTGCGCAGCGATGTTAAGATTAGCTTTAGAGAGCGGGCCGGGAACCTGACTATCGGCTACACCGGCTACGGTGGTTCGAGCCATATCGGCCCGGAGCTGCAGTTCGGCCACGTCGGCGGCGACTATTACAGCGAGCCGGTCCTGCTCATAAAGACCGCATGGGGAGGCAAGAGCCTGTTCAAGGATTTTCGCCCGCCCAGTTCTTCCGGGGAAGTCGGGCCGTTCTATACCAAGATGATCGAAGACGTCCACCAGGCGCTCGATAATATGCACAAGACTTATCCAGACCTTGCAGGGCGAGAGTACGAAATCGCAGGCTTTATCTGGATGCAGGGCTGGAACGATATGTGCACGCCCGAGGCGATACCGGAGTATGCCGACAACCTCGTCAACCTCGCAAAAGACATCCGCAAAGAATTCAACGCGCCCAATCTGCCCGTCATCATCGGCGAACTGGGCAACGGCGGCCCGGACGCCAAGGGTAATATGGCGGCATTTAGAAAGGCCCAGAAGGAAGGCGCCGAGAGGATCGAACGGGCAGTCTTTGTCGTCACGCACAACTTCGCGCGCCCGGCCGAGGAATCACCCAACAAAGGCCACGGCCACCACTGGTTCGGCAACGCAGAGAGCTACTTCCTAATAGGAGACGCCCTCGCCAAGGCCTACATAAAACTAATCGACCCCAAACACCCTTCGACTAAGGGCAAACCCTGACCCAGCAAGAACGCTCCGCAAACCGGCCACAGCACGACGCCAGCAACGATCTTCGGAAGGTATGACCGATAATTATTGTATTGAAGCAGCCCATAGCTGCGGGTGAGCCTTGAATGAAAAAATTTTCAGAATCACCCAAAATCATTGTTGCGTGATAATGTTTGAGTCGATATTCCAAAATGGCAACCGAAGTGGTGAAGGGCCTTGTTTTTGCAGAAAACTTGCATAAAATCGCATATCAGTGGGAGTCAAAGTGAATGTTAGTTAAATTAACCGGGCTTCGCCCGGGACTTTTACAATAGCCTCATCCTGTCATCCCCGCGAAAGCGGGGATCCAAGGACAAAAGACTGGATTCCTGCTTTCGCAGGAATGACAGATTCTCCATATTGCCCATTTTGCCTAA
>JAUVXL010000187.1 GCA_030603595.1 Sedimentisphaerales bacterium
AAATGCCAAAGCAAAACTGACTACCAGAAAAGCCTATGGCTTCAAGGCCTTCAAAACGCTTGAATTGGCCTTATATCATACTCTCGGGGCACTGCCCCAGCCGATTGAAGCCCACAAATTCTTTTGAAGAGGCAAAAAATATATAACCTTTTCCGGCAAGCTCATTACGTTCGAGCAGATGATTCGATTCCTTGCCGACTATTTGGCAGGCGATATCTACTACAAGGTCCGTCGCGAAGAACACAATCTGGACCGTAGCCGAACGCAGATGAAGCTGGTACAATCGATTATCGAACAGCAAGAGGCCATGAACGAAGTTGTCGAAAGGGTTTTTCGACAAACCGACTGATAGTCTGTCAATATTGAAACTGTAGATGTCATTGCGAGGAGTGGAACGACGAAGCAATCTCCGGCGTTCGATAAGGTTTGAGATTGCCGCGTCGGCCCCGCCAAGGCGCGTCTTCGACTTCGGCCTCCTCGCAATGACAACCCCTAAAATCAGTGTTGACAGACTACTAACGCACCGTGGCGAGAACGAGAATTTATGGGCGCTGCACCTGCCGGCGTAATGACCTACAGCAGCAGCGAGAATATGGGGTATCGATTATGAAAGCTTTGCTCAAACATCTCAATATCGTTGTATTTTTCGCCTGCCTGCTTCTGCTCGCCGAGCCATCCCGGGCAAAAACACAAGCATGGGAGGGCAGCGTGACGATCCCCACCTACGGCTGGGCCGAAGATGTCAATCCCAAGCTGTGGGCTCTGGAGAGCCAGGCTAAATTCTCGATAACCGTCAAAGGTTCGATTGTCTATCCCTACACGATGCAGGACCATCTGTACAGAACCAAGCAGGACCGGACCTACAAAGCGTTGTTCCTTGAGAACGAATACTTGAAGGTCATTTGTCTGCCTGAGTTGGGCGGGCGTCTTCACTCTGTTTTCGACAAGATGCAGGGCAAAGAGATGTTCCACTACAACAGCGTAATCAAGCCGGGGATGATAGCAATGCGAGGGGCCTGGATCGGCGGCGGGGTCGAGTGGAACGCCGGGCCGCAGGGCCATACTGTGACTATCCTCTCGCCGGTGAATGCGCTTATCGGCAGAGATAAAGGGGGCTCGGCCTACCTCGAAATCAGCAATCTGGAAAAGACTCAACGGACCCGGTGGACGGCACGCGTCACTTTACATCCGGGAAAAGCCTACTTAGACGAGCAGATTCGCATCTTCAATCCGACAGATGCGGTGAGCCCGTATTATTTTTGGAACTGCACGGCCTTTCCCAATCGGCCCGGCACGCGCTTTATATATCCGATGACTCTCGGCACGGATCACAGCGCTGTTGAGTTCTTCTCCTGGCCGATTCACAAGGGTAAGGACCTGTCATGGCTCAAGAACTACGAGACCTATGCGTCGATCTTCTCGGTGGACTGTGTATTCGATTTCTTCGGGGCTTATGATGTCGATGCGGACCGCGGGATCGTGCAAGTCGGCGATCACCATAAACTGGGGGGGAAAAAGGCCTGGACTTGGGGGAATTGGGACTTTGGGCTCGTGAGCCAGAAGAACCTTACCGACGACGGCAGCGCATATATAGAGGTCCAAACAGGCCCGCTGCCGACCCAATCAGACTACGGGATGCTCCTGCCCAGAGAAGAAATTTCCTGGCGGGAATACTGGTATCCCGCCCACGGACTCGGCGATGGTTTCGAGTACGCCACAAAGGATGTCGCCGTCCAGACAAGCCGAGACCAGGGCAAGCTCCAGCTCCGGATAATCGCAACATCCAAGCTCCCAGGCTCTATCTGCATACTCTCGAAGACAGAGCAGGAACTGCTCAGGAAGCCTCTGGGCCTTTCCCCCGCCGCCGCTTCAACGGTAACACTCGCCGGCGTCGGGGACTCGCCCGTTAGCGTGACAATAAAGGCAAAGGACGGGGATGTCCTCGCTGCCTTCGATACGCCGCTGCCTATTCCGAAGATCTATCCGCCTGAAGTTATCCAAAGGCCGGAGGAAGAGCTAAGCGTTGAGGAGAAATACCTAAAGGGCCGAAAGCACGACCTGGCGACAAACCGCAAAAGGGCGCGCGAATACTATGCCAAAGCACTGGCTGACGATTCGCAGTATTCGCCCGCACTGAGGGCCCTGGCGGTGCTCGATTTTGAAGCCGGCCTTTATGGAAAAGCAATCGAACGGCTCGAAAAGGCCCTCAAGCGCGATGCTTCGGATGGATTGTCTTGGTACTTCCTCGGGGTGAGCCGTTTGAGGCTCTCAGACCCGACCGAGGCCCTTCGCTGCGCTTATAGGGCGACCAGATGCCTCGGCACCGCATCGCTCGGCTATGATCTGGCGGGGCGCGCCTATATGCGATTGTCAGATCATTCGAGGGGCTTGGAGGCCTTTGAGCAAGCGGCTCGGATGAATCCGACAGACGCTAAGGCGGCAAATCATCTTTTGCTGGCGATGTATGCGGCCGGGAATACGAGGTCTGCGTTTAAGATCGCCAAACAACGGGTCGCTGAGAACCCAACAGACTTGGTTCCAAGAGCACTGGCGGCGCTGCAAGGCAAAAAGGAATTCGAACGTTTTGTGCGCCAGGCGAGAGAATTTGTGGGCGAAGATGATTTCGAGATGATCGAGACCGCCCTTGTCTTCGCCGAGGTGGGGCTGGTAAAGCAAGCCGCCAGACTGCTCGAAGCCGTTTGCGTACAGGCGGTACCGCAGGACCAGGTGAATCCCATTGTGCTGTACTACCTGGCTTACTTGGCGTCGTTGCAGTCAAACGTGCCCGAAGCCGAGGCCTTTCTCGACAAGGCCGGCAAGACCTACAGAGACTATGTCTTTCCATCTCGGCCCGAATCCGTGGAGATATTAGAGTACGCTCTGGCGAAAAGGCCTAATGACGCCTATGCACATCTGCACATCGGGAATCTTTACGGGCATCTTGGTCGGCTCGACGAAGCTACCGGCCACTGGGGAAAGGCCGTCAAGCTGGATCAATCGCTGAGTGTCGCATTTCGCAACCTCGGCCTGCATGCCTGGACGGCGGAAGAGGACCTGGACAAGGCCGAGCAGTTCTACCGCAAAGCTATAGCCGCTCGCCCGAAAGACCAGACCCTGTATCGCGACCTGGCCGACATCCTCCTCGCCGCAGACAAACGCCCCGAGGCGATCAAGGTGCTCGAATCTACGCCGTTTGAGAAGGCCAGACGGGCCGACGTGATAATCATGCTCGCCCAGGGGTACGTGGACGAACAGCGCTACGGCGATGCCATCGACCTGCTCGAATCCACGCCCTACTTTGTCAACTGGGAGGGGCAGACGATCACCTGGGACCTATTCAACGAGGCGCACATAGAACGAGGCCGCGAACGCCTGAAAAACAAAGACTACAAAGCGGCCTTGCAGGACTTTGAAGCTGCCCTGACATATCCGGAGAATATAGGCGTGGGCCGCTCGAACAAACCGCCCGAGGCCCCGGCACAATACTGGAGGGACAAGGCATTGCAGTACCTTGGACGCATTGAAAACGCGCGCTCGGCTTGGAAGCTGGGCGCAGACGGGCCGGAAGGCGCCGCTGAACAAAACGAGTACCGAGAACTTTGCAAGAAGGCGTTGGCCGCGACGCCTTAGAGCACATTGCTAACGCATTTTCCCAACAAGGATTGATATGGATTTGAATGCCCTTGGAATTGAAACAAATTTCAGCACCCTGGACTGGTGCATCGTTGTCGGCTACCTGCTTGCCGTAGTGGCCGTAGGGATCTATGTAAAACGGTACGTCAGCAATGTTACGGATTTCATCGTCGCAGGGCGCGGTCTGAAAACTTTCCTGGCCGTCGCTACGATGATCGGCACCGAGTTGGGTTTGGTCACGGTCATGTACTCGTCTCAGAAAGGCTTTACAGGCGGCTTCGCCGCCTTCCACATCGCCCTGGCCGCCGCTGTCGTGACTTTAGTCGTGGGGCTGACCGGGTTCATCGTCGTGCCGTTGCGACGATTGAACATAATGACCATCCCGGAATTCTACGAGAAGCGTTTCGGTCGCGGCGTGCGTATTCTCGGAGGAATCATATTGGCATTCTCCGGGATACTTAATATGGGAATGTTTCTCAAGGCCGGCTCGCTTTTTGTTATGGGCATCACCGGTATGACGCAAGTCGTTCATCTCAAGGTTATAATGACCGTCTTACTGGGAATGGTCTTGCTGTACACCACGCTGGGCGGGATGGTCTCGATAGTTGTTCTCGACTATATCCAGTTCGTGATTTTGTCGTTCGGTCTCCTGGCCGCGAGTCTGCTTTCGATAAGGTGCTTGGGTTGGGACAACATCATCGAGACCGTAACGCAAGTTAAAGGCCAGGCGGGCTTCGATCCGTTCAGCAGCGAAGGGTTTGGCGTCCCTTATGTTGTGTGGATGTTCTTTTTGGGCCTGGTCAGTTGTGCGGTCTGGCAGACCTCGGTGATTCGCGCCTGTTCGGCTGAGAACACACGCACCGTCAAGAGGCTCTACGCCTGGTCTTCGATCGGATTTCTCATGCGTTTCCTCCTGCCGTATTTTCTCGGCATCTGTGCCTTCGTTTTCGCAGTTCAGCATCCGGCCCTGAGAGCCAAACTACTTCCCGAGAGCGGCGCCGCAGACTCGCAGACCACCCTGCTGGCAATGCCCGTCTTTCTCAGCCAAATCCTCCCTGCAGGGCTTATAGGCATCATCTCAGCAGGCATGCTCGCTGCATTCATGTCAACCCACGACAGTTATCTGCTCTGCTGGAGTTCCGTCTTGACCCAGGACGTCGTGGCCCCCTGGTTCAAAGGTGGATTGTCGTCAAAAAAGCGGCTGCTGCTGACGCGAGTCTTCATCGTGGCTATCGGCATTTTCATTCTCGTCTGGGGATTATGGTATCCTCTGGGCCAGGATTTGTGGGATTATATGGCCATCTCCGGCGCCATCTACTTTGCCGGCGCTATCGCCCTGCTGGTCTTCGGCCTCTACTGGAAACGGGCAAGCAAAGTCGGGGCGTATGGAGCATTGGTGTGCGGTTTTCTCGCTGTGGTCGGTTTGACACCCGTGCAAAACCTGCTGAACCCGCTGAAGCTGCGATTTGGGTTCACAAAGGAAATCCCCACCGAAGAGATAACTAAAAAGACGATTCTCGTCGTACAGGATATCCCCATCGACCAGATTACTGCAAAGACCGTCGAGGTCTATAAGATGATTGGCAGCGAGAAGGTGGGACTTGCAGTTATAGCACTTGCAATATCGGCAATGATAGTCGGCTCTCTGCTATTTCCCCGGAGCCGCGCCTTTTCTGAGGCTAAGGAGTAGAAAGATATGAGTTTCTGGATCAGCTTTTGGAGCATCTTCTTTGTTGTGAGCCTTGTTCTTTTTGCATTGCTTGCGGTGACTGTCACAATCGGAGGCTTCTTCAACATCCGTTCTCTTTTCAAGAGCCTTTCGGAGCGTCGCGGGCAAGAGGAAGATGGTTGAAGCTAATCGATCAATACTTAGTTCCTGTTGCGGAAACAGCATTTGTCATTCCTGCGAAAGCAGGAATCCAGTTTTTTCGCCATAGACCCCTGCTTTCGCAGGGGTGACATTGCCAGTTTCGCCTTTCCGCAACAGATACTAGTTAATGTTTCAAGGGCTTTGAGCATCGGAGAGTTTCTTTACAAATTCAGTCAGCACGCGAATAGCATCGACATTATAACCCGGTTCGAGGTGATAAACGTATTCGAGATTACCGTTGCCGTTCTCTTCAAGGATGCGCTGAGCCCAATGCAGTATTTGCTCGGCACCCTCGGCGGACATATCTTGCGGCAAAGGGGCCACGCTAATCGGCATTTCTTTTCCAAAAAGCTCTCTGGCCTTGCCGATAGACGAATCGCCGCCAAGGTCGAGGGATTGCAGATTGTCAATTTTGGAAAATGCCTCCAAATGATTCGTGCTGGGGCCGCATGAATGGAGGCGAATGGGGCCGAGTTTCTCACCAATCTCGGACGTTGCCGGGACAACAAAACGCTCAATCATCTCGGGGCCGACCATACAGGACGAGCATTCGCCCACGTGCACTTCAGAAACAGGCAGTTCGGCAGCTTCAGAGAAATGCCTGCACAGAACAACGTATGCCTCCGCGATCCAGTGCATAATTTCCAGGGGAGCCTGCGGCCTGGCCACCATATCCATGAAGACGGCCTCGCCGATGAACTTCTGGGCGGAGGTCATTACTCCGTGTATTGCCGCCCGGCCGGACAGATCCCAGAAGAACGGCGGGATCGCGCGGAGCTGACCGCCAGAGTCATCGTGCACACGGCGAATCTGCTCGTCGAAGAGCTTGATAAGCCGATGATCAAGCAGGCTCTCCGGCGCAGGCAGGTCGCCGACGTCTTTGCCCGTCAGACAGTGAGGCGTGATGTCGGCGTCCTTATCGCCCTGAGCGACGAAGTCGGCGCCCAGCAGAATCCCTAAAATCATGTTGGGCTGTATGCCGCCGATGAGAACCTGGCTCTCGTCCCAATAGTCTAGCCGGCCAAGATTTGACTCCGAATAGAACAGCCGCATCCCGCCGAAGCGATCAGCGGCGTATTCATTGCACTTGCAATCAACGGCACGGCGTTTGGCAGGATCGAAGTAGTAATCACGGTCAAATCGCACGCCGAGCGTCTCAGCCATCCACGCTTTAGAAAGAGTTCCAGAAATACCAATCATCGCTGCTCAATACCCACTAAACATCTATCCCCGGTGCAGCTATGCATTCGTCTCGACGGCGAAGCGAGGTTTTCTCGTTCGCCACTTGCCCCTGGTAAAGTCCGGGACCTTGACCGGACTGCCGCCCCCGGCAATCGAAATCTCGGAAAGCGGTCCGTGTACGCACATAATCACGGAGTCATAAACGTCAATCGGTGTTTGAGTCCTGTTCTTGACGGCCTGAACGAAGAGGCTCAACTCAAGCATATCAGTGCCGCCATGGCCGCCTTGGGCCTCCCCTTTAGTCCAGGAGTGTCGGTACTTCTCATGATAAGGCCCGAACGGCTCCCACTGATGATACTTGGGGCTCTTGCCTTTTATATAGACGGCGTCCCGCTGCTCGTTATAGAGACCGCCAGTACCCTGAATAAGCCAGCGATTATCGTATGGCCGCGGAAGCTGCATGTCGTAGTTGATGACGATTGATTTGCCTTTCTTTGTGCGGACGGTAGTGGTGACGATGTCGCCCTGGGCGAACTTACGCTTGGCGTTCGGATGGTCCGCGCCGAACTTCTCGGCGAAATGCTCATTGATGCCCACAGAGTCAGTGGCCGTCGAGGTGATATAGTCGAAGTAATCGCCGCAGTTGATGTCCATCCAGCTAATCACCGGCCCCAACTGGTGGCTCGGATATTGGTCCCGGTTGTGCTCGACGAGGAACTTGGCGGGCCAGCGGTCTTTGCCGGTCCCGCTCTCGAAGAACCAATGGTCGATGCAGTCGTGCGAATGAGCGCAGTGGCAGTGCACAATCCTCCCGAGCAGACCCTGCCGGATCATGTTGAGCACGGCTAAATTGTCGCTGCGAAAGCTCCAGTTCTCCAGCATCATGCACGGCATCCCTGTCTGCTCGGATGTATTGACCAGATCCCAGCATTCTTCGAGCGTATAGGCGGCCGGAACCTCCACCGCCGCATACTTGCCCGCCTTCATCGCATAAACCGCCATAGGCGTATGCCACTGCCAATACGTCGCGATTATGACCGCATCCAGGTCATCCCGCTCGACGAGCTTTTTCCAAACATCTTCACTCCCGGAGTAGCTTTCCGGCTTCGGCTGACCGGCCCTGACGACCCGTTGCGCAGCCGCCTCCGCACGCTTCGCATAAATGTCGCATACGGCCTTGATCCGGACACCTTCCTTCATCTTCAGCAGATTGCCCATAAGACTGTTGCCGCGTCCGCCCACGCCGATAATGCCTATTCGGACTTTGTCGATGGCAGGCAAATTAACCTCCTTTGGTAAAGGCAAGTCAGCCTTGGCCGCCGAACCCGCTAATTGAACGCCGCCCAAAGTCGCCCCGAGCCCCGCGGCAGTGCCGGCCTTCAAAAATCCCCTGCGATTTAATTCGTAACTCATAATGCTGCCTCCAAAATCGAGTAAAAGTATTCTATGATTTATCCATCATTTCATCAACAATCACCGGCTCGCCCGATTGCGCGGAAAGGTCCGCCGCGAAGCACACCGCCTGAGTATGGGCCGCATCGGCAAGGTCGGGGAAAGGGCGGCTGTCCTCGATTATGCAGTCCAGAAAATGCGCAACTTCGCCCTGAAAAGGGTGATGGGCAACGTCCCCGCTGTCGGGCAGGATGCACGGTATCTTCAGAAAATCATTCTGGCTCGAAAAAAGCTTGGGGGCGAAAAGCTCGTCGTTGCGCATCGTCCCCTCAGTGCC
>JAUVXL010000143.1 GCA_030603595.1 Sedimentisphaerales bacterium
AAATGCCAAAGCAAAACTGACTACCAGAAAAGCCTATGGCTTCAAGGCCTTCAAAACGCTTGAATTGGCCTTATATCATACTCTCGGGGCACTGCCCCAGCCGATTGAAGCCCACAAATTCTTTTGAAGAGGCAAAAAATAAGACCATAAGGAGCAACATAATGAAAAGGCATTTAGCGATATTAACCCTGTGCATGTTGGCCTGCACAATTCTGGTCTCATCCCCGGCCGGCGCCGCTCGCACCGATAAGTGGGAGAAGCTCTTCGACGGCAAGACCCTCGATGGCTGGATCCAGAGAAACGGCAAGGCGAAGTACGAAGTGGTGGACCAAACGATTGTCGGCACAACCGTCCTTAACACTCCCAACAGCTTCCTCTGCACGGAGAAGATGTACAGCGATTTCATCCTCGAACTGGAATTCCTCGCCGACCCGGGCATAAACTCCGGCATCCAGATTCGCAGCCACAGTTACGCAAACTACAAAGACGGCAGAGTCCACGGATACCAGGTCGAGATAGACACTTCCTCCCGCGCCTGGAGCGGAGGAATCTACGACGAAGCCCGGCGAGGCTGGCTCTTCAACCTCCAAGATAAGCCCGCCGCACAAAAAGCCTTCAAGAACGGCAAGTGGAACCACTATCGAATCGAGGCCGTCCAGAACAGAATCCGCACCTGGGTCAATGGCGTTCCGGCCGCCGACCTCACCGACGATATGACCGCAAAGGGCTTCATCTCCCTCCAGGTCCACGGCTCGAAAGAAGCGGGCCATAAAATCCGATGGCGCAATATCCGCATCATCGATCTTACCGGCCCGGCCAAGCCGAGCCTCACCGCACTAATCGTCGATGGCCAGAACAACCACAGTTGGAAAACAACAACGCCGCCCCTAAAGGCCCTGCTCGAAGAGACCGGCATCTTCAAAGTCGATGTCGCCACATCCCCGGCGGGCGGCAAAGCTATGAACTCCTTCAAGCCCGAATTCGCAAAATACGACGTCGTCGTAATGAACTACACCGGAGATGAATGGCCCCTTCAGACGCAAAAGGCTTTGGTTGACTACATGAAAAACGGCGGCGGCTTAGTCGTCTATCACGCCGCAGACAACGCCTTCCCCAAGTGGCCCGAATATAACGAGATGATCGGCATCGGCGGCTGGGGCGGTCGCAACGAGAAATCCGGCCCGATGGTCCGCTGGAAAAACGGCAAAGTCGTCCTCGACAATTCGCCCGGCGCCGGCGGCACTCACGGCCCGCAGCACGAATTCCAGCTAATAACGAGAGACCGTCATCACCCGATTATGGCGGGCCTGCCCCAAAAATGGATGCACGCAAAGGATGAGTTGTACAGCAAACTCCGCGGCCCTGCAAAGAACATGAAGATCCTCGCAACCGCCTACGCCGACCCCGCAAAGAGCGGAACAGGCGAACACGAGCCCGCCCTCTTTACTATACAGTACGGCAAGGGCAGGGTCTTCCACACCGTCCTCGGCCATGCCCCGGAACAGTTGAAATGCGTCGGATTCATCGTAACATATCAGCGAGGCGCAGAATGGGCCGCAACAGGCCGAGTAACCCAGGTCGAAGTCCCCGCCGACTTTCCAACCGCCGATACCGTCAGCCTGCGAATGGCAAACGACGCGATGTTCCGTGAGATCGAAAACTACGATTTCGGAAAATCCAGAAAGGCACTCGCCGCAATCGAGGAGCAAGTCCGCAATACCCCCAAAAGCGGCATGGCCCCGATAGAGACAAAGCTGCTCATTGCCCTGAACTCGCCCAAATCGAGCTTCGCCGCAAAGCAGTTTGTCTGTCATGTACTCCGTCGAATCGGCTCGGCCAGGTCTGTTCCGGCACTCGCAAAAATGCTCCACGACAAACAGCTCTCCCACATGGCTCGATTCGCCCTGCAGCACATGCCCGCCCCCGAAGCGGGCGACGCACTGCGAACGGCCCTCGGCACCCTCACAGGCAATTTGAGAGTAGGCGCTGCAGGCTCCATCGGCCAGCGAGGCGACGTCAAGGCCGTCCCGCAATTGGCAAAGCTCGTCGCCGGCAGCGACAAGACCCTCGCCGCCGCTGCAATCACAGCACTCGGAAGAATCGGAGGCGCCGAAGCCGCCGCCGCTCTCTCTCGTGCACGCGTCGGCGACGATCTAAAAGCACTCAGAGACAACGCCTATTTGCTCTGTGCCGACAAGATGCTTGAACAAGGCAAGACCAGCGATGCGAGCAAAATCTACATCGGAATGACCGCCTCGGATAACACCATGGTCAAAATAGCAGCCTACAACGGCTTGGCACGAGCAGAAAAGGAGCAGGCCGTACCCATAATACTCGCACTGCTGAAAGATAAAGACGTCAAATTGCAGCAGACCGCCGGAAGCCTCGTCGCAGAGATGCCCGGCGCCGCTGCAACCAAAGCCTTCGCCGGGCAACTCGCCTCGCTCAAGGGCAACGCCCAGGTCGTCTTGCTCACAGCCCTCGAAGCCAGAGGCGACAAAGCCGCCGCACCATTCATCGCCGACCTCGTCGCCGATAGTCCGCCGCGGCGGACTCCCTCCGTCCGCCTGGCGGCCGTAAAGGCGCTGGCAGTCGTAGGCAATGCCGCCAATATCAAGCTGCTCGCCGAACTCAGCACCGAAAAAACCGATCTCGGCAAGGCGGCCCTCGATAGCCTCAGCCGACTCACCGGCCGGGATGTCACTAAGGAATTGGTGGACATTCTCCGCAGCCGAGCCGACGCCGGCGTCCGCGTCAATGTAATCCAAACGCTCGTCGCCCGCCGCCAGGCCGATGCAATGCCCGTCCTCCTCACCGCCGCCAGGGACAAAGAATCGAACGTTCGCCAGGCGGCTTTCAAGGCGCTCGCAGCCATGGCGGGCCAAAGAGAAATGCCGATTATCGTCTCGACTCTTCTCGACGCCAAGACCCCTGCCGACCTTGCAGGAATCGAACGCGCAATGACGGCAATCGTCGCCAGAATCGATAAGCCCGACCCATCGCCGGTTATCTCGGCACTGGGCGAGGCCGGCGACGCCCAGAGGCCCCGCCTGCTCGCCGTCCTCGCACGAATCGGTGACGCAAAGGCCCTCGACGCCGTTCGAGCCCAGCTAAAGAGCAGCGACGCGGAAACCAAAAAAGCCGCCGTCCGCGCCCTGGCCGACTGGCCCGACCCGCAGCCGCTCGCCGATCTGCTCAACCTCGCCAAAACAGGCGCCAACACCGTAGAACGCGCCCTGGCCCTACGAGGATATATCAAGCTCGTAAGCCTGCCCGCCAACCGCTCCGCCGCCGAGGCCGTCAAGCTCCTCAAAGGCGCATTGGCACTCGCCGCCCGAGCCGACGAGAAACGAGCCGTCATCGCCGTCCTGCCCAACTACCCCTGTAAGGAGGCCGTCCAGCTCGCCGAGAAGCTCAAGAAGGATTCCGCCGTAACCGCAGAGGCCGCACTTGCACTCAGCAAGATAAAGCAGCTTACCGTCAACAAGACCCTAAAAGCCACAGCCTCCCGCAACAACGGCAAAGCAAAGAACGCGCTCGACGGCAACAAGGGCAGCCGCTGGGATACGGGCACACCGCAAGTCGGCGGCGAATGGTTCACCCTCGACCTCGGCGTCGAGAGCACCGTAACAGGCATAACCCTCGATTCGGCCGGCTCGCCGGGCGACTACCCGAGAGGATACGAAATCTACGTCTCGTTCGACGGCGGAAGCTGGGGAAAGCCGATTCTTTCCGGCAAGGGAACAAAACCCATAACCGAGGTCAAGTTCCCCCGCCCAGTACGAACAAGGTTCATAAAAATCGTGCAAACCGGCTCGGTCTCAGGACTCTTCTGGTCAATACACGGCCTGATGATCCACTTTCAATAATAAGAGTCAACTTCATAGTCACGAATCTTCACACGAACATATCGCTTTTCTTGTGTCTTTTGCGAGATGGGATGCTGAACCTGCCGGGAAGTTGTTGACAATGAGATGAAATCTTGGTATTGTAGGGCTTCAACTGTACAGGGCTGCTTCGAAAAGAGTATCAAAGCATGCAGGAGCACCCTTTATGAAGTTGAATGGGAAATCCCGATTTATAGAAGCGATTTCAAAACCGGAGAACTCTCAGGTGCAACGCAACAAACTTGCAAGGCCCCATGAAAAGAAGAGCAATGGTCCCGGCCGAATAGTCTCCGGCAGGGTCATTATTATTGCCTCGGCTGTCTTGGTGGTGATTGCTGTCGCTGCGCTGATACTTACAAACTTCTTGGAGTCAGACAATAAGACAATAGAAACCGCACCCGTTCATTCTTCACCTGCGGCTGAGTCTTCACCTGCCGTGCAGAAGCCTGCGGCAGAATTCCCACAAACGAACCCGAAGGGCCCGGAGTCTCTCCTCGCACCGAATATTGAAATCGATTCCGTCAAGGCCGAGTCCGTTAAGGTTGCCCTGCGGCTCACACAAGATTTACCCGGTCCCAAGTCTATCGCCCTTTTGGGCGATGTGCACCGCAATAACGGCAATTCCACAGAAGCCGTCGAGTGTTGGCGGAAGAGCCTGGAGCTTGACCCGAATAATGCCGTTGCGTTCAACGGCATGGCCTGGATTGCCATGAAAAAAGCCGAGTATGAAAAGGCCGTTGACCTATGGGAAAGAGCAATCCAAATCGATCCCGACCTGCCATACGTACATGGGACCTTAGCCGGCGCTCTGGCTTGCCTGGGGCGGCCGGAACAGGCCATTGAGTCGCTAAAAAGAGATATCCAACTCTCACCCAAGCCTGCACACAGCCTTGTCATGATGGCAAATCAGCACATGCTGTTGAAGGAGTACGAAAAGGCAAAGGCCGCCTTCAAGGCCGCCATCAATCACCAACCCGGTTACTTGAATGCCTACTATGGGCTTGCAAATGCCTATGCCAGGACCGGCGAAATGGAAACATCCAGAGAGTACATAAATACGTTCAGGGCACTGAAAGCAAAGGAAATGGACGCCCTGAAAAAGCGTGATAAAGCTTTTGACGATCTGAGATCGGTTTGTCGCAAGGTCTCCGAAACCCATACCGCGATAGGCAGGCTCTATCTAATGAATAAACGCCCTGCAAAAGCCGAGCAGCTTTTGCTCAGAGCCGCTCAGCTTGATCCTGAAAACACCGTCAGTCGCATGGTCCTGGCCTCGTTGTATCAACAAACCGGAAGAAACGACCAGGCCCTGAGACTCTATGACGAATTGATCCGTATCGAACCGGGCAGGGTTAACCATTATATAGGCAAAGGGATTTGTGCCGCCATGCTCGGGCAATTAGGCAAAGCCGAGAAGACGTTTCAAGAAATCATTCGACTTTACCCGAGCCGCGCCATCGGCTACAGGGAACTTGCGCATTTCCACCTGATGACAAGGACCAAACCTGCCGAAGCCTTGCTATTGATCCGGAAAGCCGTTGACATAAACAGTAGCGCCAAAAACCTTTATCTGCTGTCTTGGGCCTGTGAAATCAACAAGGATCAACAGGGAGCGATTGAGGCGATCCGGCGGGCATTGGAGCTTGAGCCGAACAATGAAGATTTCAAGAAGATATTGCAGCGAATTTCAAGGCGGGATAAACAGAATAGCGACTAAACCTGTTGGGAACATGACGGCGATTCGGTTTTGGATTATATCGGTTTTGATTTTCTTCACTCCATTATTGCGCACATTCGCAGCAAGTACGATTCGTTTTGCCGATGTCACCGGGCAAACCCGAATCGGCTTCAAGCATACGGACGGCGGCAGTGGAAAGCATTATGTCATGGAAACTGTAAGTGCGGGCCTTGCATTGTTTGATTACGACAACGACGGCGACGTGGACATCTACTTCCTTAACGGCGCACCTCTGCAAGGGACGACGGTTGACAAACCTCCGACCAATGCAATGTACCGCAATGACGGCAACTGGAAGTTCACGGACGTCACCAAACAGACTTCGCTTGGGGATACCGGCTATGGGCTGGGCGTCGCTGTCGCCGATTACGACAACGACGGAGACCAGGACGTGTACCTGAACAACTATGGGCCGAATGTGCTGTATCGCAACAACGGCGACGGAACCTTTACCGATGTTACCCAGGCCGCAAAACTTGCCAATGGTTTTCAGGTCGGAGCAGGCACGAACTTTCTTGACATCGACAAAGACGGCGACCTGGATCTGTTCGTAGGCAACTATCTGGAGTTTTCATACGATTCTCATGTAATAAAAACCACCAGAGGCGTGCCGGTTTACGCAAATCCCAGGTTCTACACGCCGGTCCCGGACAGCCTTTTTCGCAACAACGGCGACGGGACTTTTACCGATGTCACGAAGGATTCCGGAATTTCACAGCACGCCGGCTGGGCAATGGGGACGGTTTGTTGTGATTTCGATGCCGATGGGGATACCGATATATTCGTCGCCAACGACGTTGCGGAGAATTTTCTTTTCGTCAACGACGGCACAGGAAAGTTCGAGGAAACGGCGCTGCTTACCGGCACGGCGTACGATCTGGCCGGCAATTCACAGGGGAGTATGGGCGTTGATTGCGGAGACTATGACAACGACGGACGGCTGGATTTCTACATGACCTCCTTTCAAACGCAGTTGACTTCGCTCTACAGAAACATGGGGGATGGGATCTTCGACGAGATGACTCTGCTGACCGGCGCCGCAGCGGGAACACATCCGAATGTTACATGGGGCAACAGCATCGTTGATTTTGACAATGACGGCGACCGTGATATTTTTGTGGCATGCGGCCATCTGCAGGACAACATAGAACTCTTCGATGACACTTCCAAATACTACGAGAAGAACATTCTCCTAATGAACACAGGCGACGGCAAATTCATAAATGTCTCGGAAGAAAGCGGAAGCGGCCTGCAGATCGAGTTGAGCAGTCGTGGGGCGGGGTTTGACGACCTTGACAATGACGGCGACGTAGACGTTGTGATCTTGAACTCGCGTCGAGAGCCGACGATTCTGCGAAATGATTCTCCGAAACAGGGCCATTGGCTGCAGATTCGTGTTCGCGGCACAAAGACAAACCGTGATGGTGTAGGTGCTCACATTAAGCTTAACGCAGGTGAATTGACTCTCATAGACGAGGTGCACAGCGGTCGCGGCTACCAGAGTCATTACGGCAGTCGGCTGTATTTTGGTCTTGGCGCTCACGAAACAGTTGACCGAATTGAAGTGCACTGGATCGGCGGAGGCATTGATGTCTTCGAGAATATCGCGGCCGACAGACTTATCACTCTTACCGAAGGCACAGGCCGACAATAGGAAACACAAGTTTTATTTTGCCCCTGAGATTCCAGTAGTGTATGAACATACTTATGACTGTTTTTTCGCTAATATTATTGACTCGAATTATCTTTGACATTGTTTAGTCCCGGCGCGCCGGGAGCGAGTTTCCACGTTGATGCACCTAAGCCAGAATCGCTCAATTTTGCTCGCTAACGATTATTCCAAAGATTGATCACTATTAAGGAAAAAAGGAGACCCGACATGATTCACAAACTCTCAACCATCGCCCTCGTCACGGCCTTGGCTCTCTCGATGCTCGCCGGCTGCGCCGGAAATAGCGCCTCGACGTCCAACATCCGCCTCGAACACGCCGCCATAAACGTCCCCGACCCCGTCGCTATGGCGCAATGGTACTGCGAGAACCTCGGAATGAAGGTCAAAAGGGAAGGCCCCCCGCCGGTCAACATGCGCTTCATCTCCGATGCCGGCGGCAACATGATGCTGGAACTCTACAATAACCCCCCCGACGAAGTCCCCGACTACAAATCCATGAATCCCCTCTCGCTCCACATCGCATTTCACGTTGACGACGTCGCAGCCGTTCGCAAACAGCTCATCGCCGCCGGAGCAACCGCACACAACGAGGTCGCAACAACACCCGCAGGAGACGTAATAACAATACTAAGAGACCCCTGGGGCGTCCCAATACAGTTCCTAACACGAGCAAAGCCAATGCTCAAGTAATGAGCAATTGGAGAAAGTCCGGCAGCAGATGGCTCACCGGAAAACGATATCTGAACATGAACACAGGAGTGAACGCCTGAACCGCCTATGCAAAATGAAGAAATTTACAGACAACTTCTTGCGTAGCCATCCCGAATGATAATAGAATTCGAAAGCTTTGTTGTGTCGCCAAGCGTATAATATGGGGAATATCGGATTAACTAAAATTTGGCTCGGCGTGCCGTAACTTCGGCTTTAAACAGAAAGGCAATTACTATGAAGAGAACATTTGTAGATAGCATAGTAAATAAGCTTTATGAAATAGCTGGACATGTTAGCGATACGTCAAGAATTATTTCTAATCATGCTTCCGCAGCTTATGAAAAGGTAAGGGACACTTTAGGACACCATAAAACCAGAGGCTTAGCAGTTGTAATGGGCTTTGCTCTCACTGGGTCTCTATTTTATGCTTCAAATTTTGAATTAGCTAATAGGGCTTATGGTAAGGATGACGATGAACCGCAAGGCACATTTTTCAACAAGCAACTGGTTATTTATGAATTTGTTGAAGTCAGACCTAATCTTCGAACTCAAGAGAAGGAATTGGGAATAGATGATATTGCCAACTATGGGTTCAACGCTGTGAGAATAGAAGTGGGAACAGCTATGTCGGTATGGAGCGGCGGGCAACATGCAGGAGATCATAACACTCAGAGGTATGCGACCGGAAAGGCAAACGGCAAATTCGACCTGAGCAAACCTGATACGGAATGGTTGGATGCATTGAGGTTGTGGGGCGAAGAATGTGAAAAGCGAGGCATTCACTTCATGGTAGATTTATTTGATGGTTGTAATGTCAAACATAGATCGAGCAAATGTAACGACCCATTTTATGCTTGCCTTAACGTAAACGGTATAATCGCAAAAGATGGAGATATACGAGAGGAAATGTTTAACGTACATCCATCTATTCTGCAATATCAATATAAAAGAATAGACATGGTTTGTGGTGCATTGAGAGGTTTGAAGAATGTTATTATTGAATTAGCGAATGAGGCTGGAGGTTCACAGGTCGTCAATTGGCGAAGAAAGATGATTGAATATATTTTACCCAGATACAATGTTAGATTATGCACAAATCCCCATTGGAATGAGAGTGATGAGTTCAATCTGGACTACGTGGCAATTCATAACAGGATGGACATGAAGCGTGCATACAAGGCAATAGATGAATTAAATCGAAATGGGAGGGACAATCTGCGGGGAAAGGTTATTATCTCAAGCGACTCACCCGGATGGGACGATACAGCCCAGCTTTACGGTTTCATCTACAATGTACTCAAGGCAGGAGGAAGTTTTGCTTTGCTTCCGTATCAGGGTGATTGGCGGCAGAGACTTGAGATTATGAAAAAAGTGGTTCAGGATGTCGAAAATGAGGTGAGGTCCGAGGTAAAAGTGAAGGAGGCAGTTGAGAACGTATCAGAGGTAGCCTACAAAATAGCCATAGAGGATGGGATTTCTGGCACGGCTCATTTCGGAAGACCAGAGGGAGGTGTTTCAAAGATATGGTCAGCCTGGCAATACGGAAGGAAATGGGTAAAAGCCTATGATTATCATGGCAAGATGAGGTGGTCCAGGGAACTGAACGGGCCTACCCGAGCAACAGATCTCGCTGAGGTCCCTGCTACGTGGTGGGACATAAACTCAGATGGAAAAGACGAGTACATCTGCGAGTATTACGAGAACGGAAAGCATTACTTGGCTGTTCTTGAAGGTCTCACCGGGCAGATAATCAACAAACACGCGGTGAGGGAAAATACGATGATAATACCAGAGAGATATGAAGTGAGCTGTATTTACATCTGCAACCTGCGAGGGCTGGGATACCCGCAAGACCTCGTTGTGACCGTAGCCGACGGAGCCTTCGTAGATGCCTACGGATGGAATAGTGAAAGGGGCGGCTTGAAGCTTCTCTGGGAATGGACCAATCCTCGCAACCCATCAGGGCCAGGGCGATTTCATCCTGCGGATGGGGGTGGAAGATGGTATGGAACTCATTATCCAAAGGGTGGGGATATAGATGGAGATGGGAAAGACGAAATAGTCGTTGGCAGATACTGGCTGGATGATAATGGAATGGTTCTCAAAGACCCTAAGAGTTTCCCAGTAAGGGAGCATGCCGATAGTGTATGTGTAACTGATAAGCTGGATGGAGATATGACAGTTGTCTGCAGTTGGCAAACGACCAATAAGATAATAGCCTATAGGCCGGACGCTGGTATTAAGTGGGTTTACCCGAGACAAGGAACGATGGACGACCACGGCCACAACATGAAGATTGCTGAGGTTCACCCAGACCATCCTGGCTATGAGGTATTGACTACCGTTGAACGTGCAGATCAACTGATTCTCTTGAATAGCAAGGGAGAGGAGATCTGGAGGAAGCGAGATCAGGCATTCAGCGACCAGTGCTCTCTGGTGGATTGGACAGATGATGATAGCTTCGAGATATTAACGCCAAAGGGAATCCTGGATGGCGATGGGAGTCTCATCAGAGATAGATCATCCGAGCCAAGGTGGCCAGGGCACGGTAATCATTATCCCTGGCTCTCAGCCAGATTTGCTGCTGATTTGACTGGCGACGGTCGAGAGGAGTATCTTTATCGGGACGATAACTATGTGTACGTTGTCCGGAACCCAAATCCTGGTAATAAGCCGTCACCTTGGAAGTCATTAGAATATAGGCTCCGACGGGCTAACGTAACTATACATTAGTCGTATAGATCAAATGGACTGTATGTATGTCTTCAGCAGAAATTCGCCTCAAAAACTATCTCCCTGTGAGGTTCGAAAGAGATTAGAATATCTGGGAACTGCTCGGAAGGAAGACCATGAATTCAGGAGTCAAAAAGATTTGCGTGTGCCTGTGTGTATTTACGGCGGCTTGCATACCCGTCTCCGGGAAGGATCTGGGGCAAAAACAAGCTCGAATGTGGCGGACCGTTGAATGGGAAGCGGAGGCCCAGAGCTATTCCGGCAATCCCTTCGATGTTGCCGCCGGAGTGACTTTCACTCATCAGGCCACCGGCAAAAAACGCACGACTCAGATGTTCTATGACACAGGGAAAACGTGGAAGTTTCGGTTTACCGGCATGCGGACAGG
>JAUVXL010000256.1 GCA_030603595.1 Sedimentisphaerales bacterium
GTAAACGCCGCCGCCATCGGCGTCCGACGAATTTCCTGCGATAGTACAGCGATTCAATATGACTGCGCATTGCTCGACGTAAACGCCGCCGCCTTTCTGAAAGGCTGAGTTGTTGCTGATAGTGCTCTCTACAATCGTCCCGCCGCCATAACAGCCGACTCCGCCGCCGTTATGCGCCGAGTTGCCGACAATCCGGCATTGGCTAATCGTCAAATTTCCATCGTGGACCCCGCCGCCGTATCTGTCTCTCTCGCGAGTGCCGTTGGCGTTGCCGCCTGTGATCGTAAAGCCATCCACAACAGTCGTCTGGTTGCAGTCCGTCCCCGTCACCACATTGTAGCAGTTATCACTTCTGCTCGGATCACTTAGCAGATTACAGACATCGATCGCTTCGGCATCGTTGCCCGTCAGATCTCCGCTCAAGACAGTCTCATATCCGGCCACATTCCTCGCATTCGGATCCGGTTCGCCATAGCCCGCATATCCACCGCTCAAAGTTACGTTATCGACTAATCGAAAAGTGGCCCCGCGATCACCCGATGTAATGCCGCTTCCCCGGTCGGGCCTGTACACCCCCTGCGCCACGCGTATCTCATCGCCGCTCGAACAGCCAGCTATTGCATCTCGAAGATGATTGTATGCATTCTCCCAGCTTGAGCCGTTATCCATTCCAACGGCGTCAATATCCACAAAGATATGCCCCCCGGAGGCCGCCTCTGCCGCCGCGAATAGAAGGCAAAACAACGCCGCTACCATTGCCTTAGTCCCTTTGAGGTTCATTGGCCCTTCTCCATCAGGTCTGAGTATTGAATATCTCTTGCCGCTTTTCAAAACTGCCTCCAGGCGTTCACAGGTTTCCGTCAACCAAATTCATTAACCATACCACCCCGGGCCCTCCAGGATGCCGCTTGCGCAGGGTTTTCCACCTCGGTGCAACAAACTCATCCTCAATCCCATCAACCTCATCGAGATAAGAAAATACCAACTCGCCCTCTCGGCCACTTTCGCCGAGGATTCCGATCCTCTCAATAATATCCTTATCCATATTGACGGCATACCTCAATTTCGTCTCTCCCCTCGTCAGCACAACCTCTATCGCATCGCCTTGGCCTTTCGGCTCGGTCTCAAACCATATCCGGTTCGCCGCGGCATCGCGTCGAATTGTGTCGATCGTGTGAAGACCCATCCACGGCCGAGAAAGGCCCGCAAAGAAGCTCCCGCCTGCGTAGCTTGCTACAAGCCGACTACCATCGTAAATCCGAGCCTCCTGGCCGTTGTCTCCAATCTTAAGACGCTCTCCAACATCCAGCTTCAACCATGCCCCGTACCGTGCACGTGCAGCATCCACGAACGGCAGTCGTCCGACGCCCGAAATGGCCTGGTCGCCGATTCGACCGCTAACACGAAAATATGTCCAACCTCGCTTGTGCATCATATCCCGATTATCGAGACGTTTCGTCCGCGCCGACCAACTGTAAAGAAAATACTGCTCGTCCAAAACGTTGAAATGACGAGTCGCTCGAGATGGACTGCCCGCCGGTCGGCCCTGAGAAATTACAAGCAAACCGGCGCCGCCGCCACGAACATATCGCATCCCGTCAATCCTGCCCTCGATGCGCGAAAGAAACTCGCTCAACTCGGGTGGATCCGTAGGCAAACGCCACACCGACAGGTCCTCGCGCCACACCCGATGATTTTCAATATAGACTGTGTCCTTGCCCTCGTCGAAATAGTACATCGCCTGCTCGTTCTGCAGCCACTTGCAGTACCTACCCTTCTGACGAGAATCCCAGCGAAGAAGACGCATCATCACCGGACCCTTGGGACTATCCGGATAATAACACCACATTTCCTCGTTGCCCGCGCCCAGAGCACCCATCTGTTCGGTGATCCGCCCACTTCCGACGGCGCCGGCCCCCGAACGGACATCCCCGCCGGCGTGCTCCAAAGTCGCCGTCGTCGCTCCTACCGCCAATATGCCGGCCGCAGCAAGAGACACAATCCCCGTCGTGCTCGTGGCAAAACCAGCCACGCCCGCCGCGACGCCAACCTTCATCGCGGCCGTCGAGACAGTCACGTGAACGGCCGCTTCGCTGCGCGCCGTCATTTTGCCGAACAATACCAGCGCCGGAAGCAGCAAACCCTTGCCAAACCCAAACCGGGACAACTGCTTCCGCAACGACCTCTTCGCACGATAGAAGAGCATCTTCGCAGCAAACTCACTGCAGCCCATCGATTCGGCTATTTGAGAATACTCCATCTCGCGATAGCAGCGCATTGTCAGAACCGTACGGTGGCGGGGTTTGAGCCGACGCATCGCTCCAAGAACAATATCCTTCAACTCCTTGCTTATGGCTCCGGCCATGGCCTGCTCGCTGCTGCCGTAGGCGGCTTTCTCGGCAACCGCCGAGGCAGTCACCGTCCGCCGGCGCTTCTCGGTCCTGTAGTGAAGGCGCATCTTGTTGATAGCTATCTTGTAAAGCCAGGGCCAGAACCGATGGGCCTCCTTTAGATCGTTTAATACCCTGAACATCTCGAACAAGCTCTCCTGTACAATCTCCTGGGCCAAATCTTCCTGTAACGTAAGTCGAAATACGTCAACGCGCAGACGCTCCTCAGCCAACTCGGTTAACCTGTCAAGACTCTCCTTGTCGCCGAGTTGGGCTCGTTTTACCAGCCTGACGTGATCAACAGTTTTCTCCATTCAATGGTATTGTCTGTATCTAAGGTGCGCGGAACGCACCTAAAGTAACGCTATTTCACTCAATTTCGGCGTTTCACCCCGGAATTATAACAAAATCCACCCCATCTCCACCCCTCCAGACAACATTGTTCGACCCCCTCAAGCCCCGCCAGGCAGCCACCGCCACCCCAAAACTTGCCAATTTAAACCCTAACTCCAGCTTGGACAACAACTTACGACCCAACTTATGCCCCACAGAACCCTAAGCGTAAGCGGCAGATCTATACCTCCATCCCAAATACCCCTCGCAGCCAGGTAAAACCTCCCTAATCCCGGAAATGAGTACGCTTGAGCTTTCCCCGTGATCCATCCGGATTCATTGGGGACCCTGTGATAGATCGGTGCCTCTATACAGAGCAACAAAAAAAACCGGTGCGGAACTCAATATTGTTCCGCACCGGTCTAAAGCCCATATTATTCAATTTTGCTGTTTGGCAATCGCTCCTCAGCGTTTGCGACGCCGTAACAGGCTCAAACCACCCAGGCCAAGCAGACAAACCGTTGCCGGCTCCGGAACGCCGTAGAACTGAACCTCGGCGATCTGCATCGAGTTGGCTAGGTCCGCGTCCTTAAGCGTCGGAAAAAGCATCTTGTACGACGCATAAGCGGTACTACTGCTGATCGAGACCAGCGGCCCGAGCGTATCACGCTCCAACGGCAAGGCCACAGAGCCCGAATCAATCATCACCCAATTCTCCGCATCGCCCGTGCTGTCGTCCGTGCTGATGATCCCATCATTCGTGCCGTACAATGCCCATGACGTCGGGTCGCGTTCCTCGGAGTCGTTTGCCGTTGTAATCTGGAAGGTATCGACAATCGATGAGCCGAATGCAGGCGTGACTATGAATCCGCTGTTCTCTTTGCCGAAGTTCAAGTACTTTCCGAGCGTCATGTCAACGACATTGGTCGAACTCTCGTGGCCCGGATGCTCGCTGTCCGGACGCTCCTGGATAGCAATAATCGGGTCGTTCGCACTCAACACGTTCGCGCCGCTGCCATCGCTGCTCGTGTAAAACGCCACATCGGCCATCTGCATCAACGGGTCCCCTTTGAGGGTCGGGTAGAGCATGCGATACGATGAGTACGCCGTACTATTGCTGACCGGGACAACCGGCCCTAATGTAAAACGAGAACTCGGCAGACTCACCGAGCCCGAGCCAATTAGCGCCCAGTTCTCGGCCAGCCCGGTGCTGTTGTCCGCGCTGCTAATCGCATCGTTCGTACCGTACAGCCGCCATGAAGCAGGGTCACGTCCCTCGGCGTCGTTCGCCGTCGTTATCGTAAAGCTCTGCACCGAAGCCGCACCGCTCGGCGTAACGATAAATCCCGTAAACGCCCCGGCGAAGTTCAGGTACTTCGTCCCCGAGTCATTGTCAAGCGCCTTGAACGGCTGTTCATTGCCACCAGCGTGGGTACTATCACCGGGATAGCTACTGTTTGATCTGGGAGCATCGGGATCGACGGCGATAATTGCATCGCCTGGTGCAAGAATCAGTGCACCAAAGACAGGGCCGCTCATCAACCCCAACAAAACTATTACGCTGAATACCTTCATCACTCACATCCTCCAAACTAAGACTTTCAATTGCCCGCTACCCACACAAGCTCCATCCATAACGGAGCTACATAATGTGCGGCAACAACTTTTTAGTTTGAAATGGCCCTCCTCCTAAGGAAGAACCAAATCCACAACATCTTCAGTTTACTGAACATGCCCTGCCATGTCAAGGCAAAATTACACATTTTCCAAAAAATATCCTTTTTTTTTTGGGATATTGCGGATAATGCCTATTCGTTGTTCGGATGAAGCCAAAAATGCACAATTTTTACTGCTATCAGCCTCGAAAAGCCGAAGATACGTCTAAAACAGGCGGTTATTCGGCCTGAAGAAAAAGGGCTGTTGTTTTTCTAACTATAGCTGGATTAAGTGCTTACGAACGCTAAGTACAACCAGGTCGCCAATTGTACGGCTACGGTGGTCGTCCTGCTGATGGCAATCGGTGCGGTATTCGTCTTCTCAGCCAGTGCCGACATCGGCAACGAGCTTAATCTCCATAAGTTCTATGACTACCCGGGCTTACGCCAAATCATCTTCTTCCCCCTGGCCTGCATTATTCTCTTCACCGCCGCGGCCTTCGACTATCGCAAGCTCCGCTTGACCAACGGTTGGCTAAAATCACCGGTCCCGTATCTGTTGGTCCTTAGCATAGTATTGCTTATACTCGTCCTGATTCCTCGCTTCGGGACGCAGATAAACTATGCTCGTAGATGGCTGAGAATCCCCATAGGCCCCTTCAAGGTCAGCTTTCAACCCTCGGAACTGGCAAAATGGGCAACTATCTTTTTCCTCGCGGCTTTTTGCCACAGGTACACTGACACCCTGAGATCGTTCTGGAAGCGATTCGTTCCTCTCTGCTGCGTCGTCGGGGTGGTAGTCGCCCTGATCGTTATCGAAGACGTTGGCACGGC
>JAUVXL010000134.1 GCA_030603595.1 Sedimentisphaerales bacterium
GGTCTTCCCTGATAGCCTTCTGCACTCTCAACCTTGTCCTCAGCGTTTTCCGCAACATAAAGCACGCCCCTACGCCCCCGCCAATCACGCCGACGGCTATATACCACGCTATCATCCTGTTAGAGAACCACTCAACCTCGGCCATCTTCGGAAACAGGAAATGAACGATAAGCCAAATGCCCACTACCGCTCCAATCAGGCACAGACCCAGAAATATGATTTTCTTATTTGACCTCGCGCTATCGGGGCCCTTGACCTCTTCGGCTTCCTTAATATCTTCGGCCTCCTTGACCTCTTCGACGCTTGGCTTTTCTTCGGCGGCGTTGCTTTTGTTTTCTTCGGCGTTTTGTTCTTCCACGATATCTCCTTCCATACTCAATATTGAAGGCCACTGAGAAGAGCGCACCAACAAGGTTGTCTGCATGACCACAAATCGCGTCAACACGCAACCATTATACTACGCTTAGGATCCTCAGACTGTCAAGCGTGTAATTTTGCGATAAAGCGATCCACCCTCGCAGTAGATTACGGATACACAGCAACGGGATCGACTTGCGGTCATTTGCCTGCCGCTCATACAGCAGACAATTGCGGCGGCTCGAGGCTATTCGCTCAGATGGGCCGTCGCATTCTGCGCAGCATTACGGCGGCCAGACCGAACAGGAAAATCGTCGATGGCTCCGCTATCGGGGGAGGAGGAGGAGGCGGAGGTGGAGGGGGAGGAGGAGGAGAGGGCGACGTTGGTTCTGCCGCCCGGACGCCACCACCTCCGCCGCTGCCCGCACTTCTTGGCGGACTTATTGCCTCAAGCTCAAGACGTCCTTCTTCGGGAACCTTCGCGTACACAGCGACGATAATCTTCGGGCCGTCAAGAAATACAACGGTGCTGATTGAATGTGGATCGACAACGTCCCCCAGCCAGTAGAGAAAATGGTAGCCGCGCTTTGGAACTGCTGTCAACGTAATCTTAGAACCAAATGGAAAGTAGCGAATGCCCGTACCTCCGGCCACTTCGCCGCCGCTTGGGGGGCTCTGCTCAATAAGCACTGCTACATCCGCCGCCTGACAATAAGCCGAAGCAAACAAGCCACAGAAAACAAGCAATAGACCTAAAACGAAGACCCGCCATCCTAAATATGCTGAGCTATGCCTTCTCATCAAATCCCTTTGACAAAGCAAGAACACTCGCCGACTAATTAGATATAGCCATCGTCATCTACAACTAACGCATTATAGGACTCGTAAATTGGTGGGGTCAATAGAAAAATTAAAAAAATATGATTCTTCCCGGAAATGTAATAGGTCGCAGCCAAGAACTCTGCCTTTGCAACAGGCAAACGGGTCGCCCATTGCCCATCAAATCCCCCCAGCTTAACACCCAACGGCATCCACATCTTTGCCTATCTTGAACACGACCGAAACAAAAAAAGCCAGATTCTAATATAACAGAATCTGGCTTCGGAGGAGGGTGATGAAAAGCTAATGATAACGCTATGAACTAAATTCGACTCCGTTCTTCCAGTTCAACAACAATCTTTATATATATCTAATCGAGCATACACTAAAGATTACTTTAGCGAAAAAGCGTGAATTTGTAGAATTTACACTTTTACCTCAAGTAATCAAGCCTTAACTCGCAAAAATATTAAATTTTTCAGTTTTTCTTGGGAGCACTACGCTTACGGCCCACAAAACCTAATTAGTTTACGCTTGAAAAAGGAGTTTTGTTCTCTTATCCTAACTGCCAAGCTGTTATTTCTTTGCAACAACGCTCTCTTGGAACGATCTACTATGGACACAAGAATTACGATTGCAGACCTGCTTTCAGCCAAGCAACAAGGCGAAAGAATTGGCGCGGTCAGTTGCTATGATTACACCACCGCGCGGCTCGTTTCTCAGACTCAAGTGCAGATGATACTGGTGGGTGACTCGGCCGCTCAGGTTGTGCTCGGTTTCGACTCGACGCTCCCGGCCAAGATGGATTTCATGGTTGCAATAACCGCTGCGGTCCGGCGAGGCGCCCCAAACGTGTTTCTCGTGGCCGACATGCCTTTCCTATCTTACCAGGTCACGGCAACCGAGGCCGTTAGAAATGCAGGCCGATTCGTTGTCGAAGCCGGGGCTCAAATGGTCAAGGTCGAAGCAACGGGGAGCCATCTCGACGTAGTCAAGGCAATAAGCAACGCCGGCATCGCTGTTATGGCGCATATCGGCATCAGACCCCAAAGCATCAGCAAGACCGGAAGATTCAAAGCAGAGGCCACAACGGCGGAGATGGCCGCCGAGCTTGTCAGCCTTGCTGAGCAAATGATCGATAACGGGGCTGGCACGCTGTTAATTGAAGGAACATCTGCCGAAGTTGCCCAGATTATCACAGGGCGGTCACAGGTCCCGGTTATCGGCTGCGGGGCCGGGCCGGGCTGCGACGGACAAATCCTGATCGCGCCTGACATCCTCGGATTAACACAAGGACCGCTGCCAAAATTCGCAAAAAGCTACGGCAATCTGGCACAGGCAACCATCGAGGCATTCAGCACATACAGCCAAGAAGTACAGAACAACCAATACCCGGACAAGGGCCACAGCTACCACATGAAGCCCGGTGAATTGGAGAGATTACAAGAACTGCTCAAGAGCATGCCTTAGCCGGCAATCTCGGCTGTCTCCGCACTTGATGAGGAATGCGGGCTGATTTTAGAACTCATCGAGGAACCCCTTCCTTGTCAGCCGTGCGTCGGCCTGAAACAAGGTCGCGTAGTCGGGCGCCGCCTCCAGACCCAGAGCTTCGCACAACTCAGCGGAATCCGCGAGGTTCTGCATGACACCCGGAATTGAACCATGAAACATCCCTCCTTGGGGGAGGCCGCCACCTCCGTGAACGGTTGCGAAAAGCGGATAGCAGCGGTTGGATAGAACTACCGTCTCGAGCGCTCAGGAATCGGCAGGCCCAGTTCCGTGAGGACCTTTTGCATATCCTCCCAGACCTTTCTGCGGTTTTCCGGGGAGTAGCTGCGGAGCAGATACGCGGGGTGGTATGTAGCCATCAGCTTCACTGGCATTTGGCCCAGGCCGGCATAATATTCGTGGAACTGCCCCCGCAATTCGCCTATCGACTTGGTAGTATCAAGCAGCGTTTTGGCGGCGTGAGCACCGAGGGCCACGATTACTTCGGGCTGGATCAATTCGATCTGCCTCTGGAGATACGGCAGGCAGGCTATTATCTCGTCGGCGCGAGGATCCCGATTCCCCGGCGGACGACACTTCAGAATGTTGCCTATATAGACATCGTCGCGTTCAAGCCCGCAGGCTGCGATAATCTTATCCAGCAACTGGCCCGCCCTTCCGACGAAGGGGCTGCCCTGGGCGTCCTCATCGGCGCCCGGCGCTTCTCCGATGAACATTATCCGCGCATCTGGATTGCCCTCGCCTGGAACGGCATTAGTTCGCGACGAGGCAAGGCCGCACTTGCGACACTGCCTAACTTCCTCGGCCAATTTCTCAAGTTCTCCGGCGCTCCGGGTAACAGCCATATCGTCCTCCTGTTCCTGGAACTCGCCCGCATCGTTCTGGCCCCTTACCGAGAAACCGGCGAAGAACTGCTCGGCCTCAAGATGCTGGCGAATTACACTGCCTATCTTTGCCCTGTCTTCCATAGGGCCGGATTATAGCAGCCCTTCTGCACCGGGGCAACTTAAAAGAGATTGCCGATCATACGGCGCCTCTTTGCCTTCCCCCATTGTCGCAGACGATTTCTGCAGTAAAACGACACGTATCATAATCGCAATATGTGCAATCACAACGACCGAATCCCCGAAAAAAGAAAAAAGAGCGATTCTGCAAGGAACGCCCTTTTACTGAACTCAGTGATCTATCGTAGCCTAAACGACTCCCTGATCGAGCATCGCATCGGCAACTTTGACAAATCCTGCGGCGTTTGCACCCATTGCAAGGTTGCCCGGCCGGCCATATTCCTCAGCAGCCTCAAAGCACTGCTTGTGGATGGCGACCATAATGTTGCCAAGCCGTTCGTCCACCTCTTCTCGCGTCCAGGAAAGCCGCATTGAATTTTGCGACATCTCCAGGCCGGACACAGCAACGCCCCCTGCGTTTGCAGCCTTAGCGGGACCATAGAGAATCTTCTCGGCGAGGTACAGCTCTATAGCCTCAGGCGTACTCGGCATGTTGGCTCCCTCTGCGACGAGGTAGCAACCGTTCTTGAGCAGAGTCTTGGCATCTTCGCTGTCAATCTCGTTTTGCGTTGCACTGGGGAAGGCACAGTCGCACTTGATATCCCAGGGTCGCTTTCCTTCACGGTACTCCGCGCCGAACTTGTCGGCGTATTCCTTGATTCGCCCGCGCCGCACGTTCTTGAGTTCCAAGACTAAGGCAAGCTTCTCAGCGTCAATCCCGTCGGGATCGTAGATTGTTCCGTTGGAGTCGGAGAGGCTGACGGCCTTTGCGCCGAGTTGATTGAGCTTCTCGACGGTGTACTGCGCCACATTTCCGGAACCGGAGACGACGCAAATCTTACCCTCGAATTTCTCGCCGCGAGTCTTGAGCATTTCTTCGGCAAAATAGACACACCCGTAACCGGTCGCTTCAGGGCGAATCAGTGAGCCGCCCCAGTTCAGTGCCTTGCCGGTTAAAACGCCTGTAAACTCGTTGCGAAGACGCTTGTATTGACCGAACAGAAAGCCGATCTCACGTCCGCCGACACCGATATCCCCCGCCGGGACATCGGTATCCGGGCCGATATGCCGGCAAAGCTCGGTCATAAAGCTCTGACAGAAGCGCATAACTTCGTTGTCGCTTTTGCCCTTGGGGTCAAAGTCCGACCCACCTTTGCTTCCACCCATCGGCAAAGTAGTAAGAGAATTCTTGAAAACCTGCTCGAAACCCAGAAACTTCAGGATGCTGGCATTAACCGTAGGATGGAACCGCAAGCCTCCTTTGTAGGGACCAAGCGCACTGTTGAACTGAAACCGAAATCCGCGGTTGACCTGGACATTGCCCTGATCGTCCTGCCAGGGAACGCGGAACATTATCTGCCTTTCCGGCTCGACAATCCTTTCAAGTATCCTGGCATCGACATACTCAGGGCGTTTTTCCAGCACCGGCGTAAGTGAATCAAGCACTTCCTTGACAGCCTGCTGAAATTCGGCCTCGCCAGGATTCCGCCTGAGAACCTGCTCATAAACAGCTTCGACAATTGTGTTTGCTGCCACTTTCGTAGCCTCCACTAATAAAATATTGAAATTTCTCTGGTCAACTCGCCTATAATAAGCTAAGCTAATGACGCAATTACATTACCGCATTAGACGGCACAGCTTAACAGTGTAATGGATAGTAAGGTTCAACACAAGAGACTAATAGTAATAGGGCGTATTAGGATGGCTTATAATGCACATAGAAACGCTTAAGATATTCTGCGATCTGGCTAATCTGCAGAGCTTTTCAAAAACCGCCGAAAAGCACTTTATCAGCCAATCAGCTATCTCACAGCAGCTTGCACAACTGGAAACGAGCCACAAGTGCCAATTGGTCAACCGCAAGAAAAGACCCATTGAGCTTACGAAGGCCGGACAGTTACTTTACAGCGCCACCCAGGACATGCTCGATAGATACGAGCATTTCAAGAACGAACTCAACACACTGAGAACGTCGGTCGGCAGCAAAATAAACGTAGGCGCCATCTTCAGTATCGGGATGCACACTCTGCCCAACTACGTCAAGAAATTCATGGTCGGCCATCCAAACGTAAACGTCCATATCGAATACTTCAGCGCCGCGACGATATACGAACTGGTTCTGGCCGGCGAGATCGATGTCGGCCTTGTGGCGGTTCCGAAAAAGGACAAACGCCTGGATGTGCACGACTTCGAGAATGAGCCGTTGGTCCTGGCGTGCAGTCCGAAACACGCCCTGGCGCACGAGCCGCACGTCGATATTCATAAGCTTCAGTTCGAAAGGTTTATCGCATTTGAAAAGAGCGTCCCCACGCGCATCTGGGTGGACGGCATCCTGGAGCGATACAACGTCGCCGTCAGACGCGTGATGGAATTCGACAACATCGAAACCGTTAAACGGGCGCTGGAAATAGACGCCGGGATAAGCATACTGCCGCAAATCGCGATACTTCAGGAACTCGCCGCCGGAACAATCAAGGCGGTGCCGTTCTCGAATGAGAAGTTTATCAGGCCTACCGGTATTATCGTTCGCAAAGGCAAGATATTGGGCCAGGCCACTCGATATTTCATCGAATTACTCCAGAAGGGCGCCAGATAGCCATCATTAACATTCCGCCGCAGACAAGATATGCCGATTAAAGCTGTGATATTTGATCTGGACGGCACAATTACCCAGCCGTACTTGGACTTCGACCTCATTCGTGAAGAAATGGGGCTGCCCGCCGACTCCGGGCCGATACTCGAATCAATGGAGAAAATGACCGCCCCGCAGCGCCGTCGCGTCGAAGAGATACTGCACCGGCACGAGCAAAAGGCGGTCACGAAATCCAAATTGAACCCCGGCACGCACCAAACGCTTGACGCGCTTCGCCGCGCAGGCATCCACATCGGAATACTAACGCGCAACAAACGCAGCAACGCCCTTGCCATCGCCCGCAAGCACAACCTCAGATTTGACGCAGTCTTCGGCAGGGAAGAAGGCCCGGCAAAGCCCGACTCCTTTGGCGTGCTGCAACTTTGCCGTGAATTCGACGTCGAGCCGGGCGAGACCCTATTGGTGGGGGATTACCTCTTCGATCTGCTCTGCGCAAAGGCGGCAGGCGCGGTCGCGGTATTGCTGACAAATCACAACCAGGCCGACGATTTCGCCGAACACGCGGATTTTTGTATTGAAAACATCAGCCAGATACTTCAAATTATCAATAGGTAGCCAATAGACCTCTGCCTCCGACTTACACAACAAAGGAAGCATTATTATGAACAAGAAGATCATCAGTAGAATAGCAATTGCCCTGCTATTGACGGTCGGCGTCTGCTCGGCCACAGAATGCGCAAGTATCTGCGAATCCCGGAACATCCGGCAAGGGCCACAGGTCAAGCCCGATCCCGTCGATGCCGTCCTCAAGCAACTCAACGATAAGACCCTTCAACTCAAGTATTACCAGGGAAAGATCGAATACAAGACCATCCAGCCGTTGTATGAATCCGAAGCAATCAGGAAAGGGGACCTGTACTACGCCAAGTTCGGCGAAAAATCGAAACTGAGAATAAACTTCCAAACGCTCAAGCAGGACGATGAAAAAGAAGAGAAATATATCGAGCAGTACATATTCGACGGCATGTGGCTGACCCAAATCAATTATCAAATCAAGACCGTCAGAAAGTACCAGTTGGCCGAGCCGAATAAGCCGGTGGACGCCTTCGACGTGGCCAGCAATAATATACCCCTGATCGGCTTCACCAAAATCGAGAATCTGAAAAAACAGTTCGACATAACGTTGGTTGACCAAAAAAATGACAAACCGCCAACTTTTTTTCAACTACATCTTACGGTTAAGCCGAATTCGACTTATAAGGATGATTATGTGTCCCTTGATTTTTGGATCGACAAGAAACTAAGTCTCCCAACAAAGATAGTCGCCGTCTCGACCGAACCAGAGCACCCATTTGAGGATATTTACGAAATAAAATTTCTCAAGCCCAGGATTAATAAAAAGATAGATGCAAAAGTCTTTAATTTCAAGATTCCCAAAGGTTTCGATGAGCCGGAAATAATCCCGTTAAAGAAAAAGGACAAATGACAAGCGTTCACCATACCCGGTTTGATCCGACGCAAAAGGCGTGCGATAGAGGAGCAGCCCAATGGATCCCCTGACAATCTCCGACGAGGGCTTTCATAAACTGATTGCAGAGCGTGCGCAGACGCTCCTGGGCCTTGCGAGCCACCTGTCCGGTTGTGAATCGCCCGACAAGGTCCTAACCCGCCCGTTCCTGGGCGAGTTTCTCTCACAATCCGTGCAGATCGAAGAGCTGCTCGATGCCTACGATGCACGCAACAATTGCCGGTGGTGTGTGTTCGGGTCGCTGACGGCGGCAATCAAGCTTTTTTCCGACGTGAGTTACGAACTGCTTCACATCCAGCATGCGCTGCCGGCGTATCGACTCCTGCCGATCAAGCGTGATTTTGCCGAGGCCACGCAAGAAGCGCTCGAGTTTACCGGCAAAATACTCTCAATCGCGGCCAGGCAGATGCTCGCCAAAGCCGAGCAACTCGAACTCTCAGTTCCCTCGCAAAGCCTGCGGATTTACTCCGAAGAGCTTCCTCCCGGCCGGCTGCCGCACAATTGCACCGAACGCAGGACTGAGACGGTCGCCGAAACGGTCACGCTGCTGGCTACCGCCTTTTTGAATTTGGCCGCCGACAGCAAGAAAATCCGAGCCGCCGGCAAAGCAAAGCCTGAAGAATACGCATCCTACGTCTCCGAGTCCTTAACAGAAGAAAGCCTGCGGAGCCTCGAACTTAGATTCCACAACCTGCAGTCGTTGTACGACACCTATGTCTCAGGCACAGAAGCCGAGGACCTGGATACCGACCTGCCCGTTCTAAGAGGGCATATAAGCATAGTCTTTCACCTGCTTGGATTAGGCACGCGATTCGCCCACTATTACGAACGGCACGTAAACAAGCAGGTCTGCGCCCTGGTAGCCGCGCGAAAGCCCCTGGTGAAAGCCGATGCACTGCTGTCGCAACTAATGAACTATTGCATCGCCCATATTGGTCTCTATATAACCTGCGCCGAGCGGCTGTGCCAGAAAATGCTCAAGCGCTACGCCGAGGTCGGCCAGATCGAGGTCTCCGTGCCTCCGTACCGCGGTTTCCACGTTCGCCCGTGCACATTGATCTCCGCCCTCGTCCTGCACTACGGAAGCGAGGTCAAGATGGAACTCGATGATGAGGTCTATAACGCCGCCTCGCCATTGGATTTGTTCCGGGCAAACGAAAAAATAAATGCCGAGAAACGCCGCTGGCTGGCGGCGGAAATCGCCGGCATCGAAGTCATTCGGCAATGCCCCGCCCAAACCGAAATGAATGCTGTTGTCCGAAGCCTTGTGCTGACGCTCGCCGAGAAAAGCAAAGTGATTCTGTACGAGCAGCCCCTCCAGTTGGCCGAAGAATCGGCCCAGAAGGAAGGAACACTGCTGCAACGGGTCAACGACAAAATGGGACAACTCCTGGCCCTCGGCAAGATCGACATCAACATTGACCTGACCGTGAAGTTCGTCGGCGACAAGAGAGTGCTCGCCGACATTAAGCTGCTGGCCGAATCAGGATACGGCGAGGACCAGTTCGGCAACAATATCCCCCTGCCGAAAGAACTCATCTACCTACGGCGCTGATTTATGGCGACAAAACTCAAATAGGCCAAAAACAGGGAAACAGGGAACATTGATTTTTTTTGCAAAAAAGGCATTTTTCTTTGACAAACTGATTCCAGGACGTTAGTTTTGTAGCGATTATAAGCTATTTGAAGCCTGTGTGGAGGCATGTTAAATGCAGGAATACGAAGACCTCAAAGTGTTGGTTGCTGAAATTGAAGCTGATATCAACAAAGCCGAGGGTGGGAACAAGGCCGCAGGGACGCGGGTTCGTAAGCAGATGCAGATGATCAAGCAGGCTGCTCAAAGCGTCCGGAGCCGGATACTTGAGATCAGATCAGCTCAATAAGTCGTCAACGGCATTTGTAAACGCTTGTTCGTGCGTGTGACGAAACGCGCATACTGTGTGTTGCGTTGAGGAATCTCAAAGCAGTACTCGGTTGTGTAGCGCGCAGTGTGTTTAGTTAATGGTGACCAATGCCCCCCCCGCTCTTGTTTGATTTATCGAATATTGATTTAACAGTCGAACCCGTATTCGACAGAGAAGCCATCGAGAAGGTGAATCCTCAACGATATGAGATGCAGCAGCTTGACGCGATTCTCTGGTACGACAAGAAAAAATCCCAGGTATTGGGCTACAAAAACGTAACCGACAAAGAATTCTGGATTCGCGGACACATTCCGCAGCAGCCTCTGATGCCCGGCGTGATTATGATCGAGGCGGCCGCCCAGCTTTCATGCTTCTTCCTTAAGGAGGTATTCCAGGAACCCGGGTTTATCGGCTTTGCAGGAATCGGAGAAGCAAAATTTCGCTCGATGGTTGAACCCGGGCAGAGCCTTTACTTGCTCGGCCAAATCATCAGGTACAAAAAGAGAGGACGCAGAACGCACGTTGAAACCCGGGTCCAGGGCGTCGTAAACGGAAAGATGGCATTTGAAGCGGTCGTGGCCGGGATGAGGGTTATTTAGTTCCTGTTGTGGAAAGCAACATTTGTCATTCCTGCGGAAGCAGGAATCCACTTTTCAGGCCATAGACCCCTGCTACCCGCTTTCGCGGGCACAAGCTTCGCAGTGGTTACATAGTGAGACCAGCCTTCCGCAACAGATACTATTTAGACCACTGAGCAGCTTACCGCCTCAGAAACTTCCAAAATAGCCCCAAGGGGATTCGAACCCCTGTTGCCGGGTTGAAAACCCGGTGTCCTAGGCCTACCTAGACGATGGGGCCAACCGACTTCACTCCATACTGATCGCCTCTGACGGGCAGGCATCAACACAGAGCCCGCAATCAACGCAGGCATCCTCGTCAACTACCGCCTTCTCTTCGACCATGCTTATTGCCTCACTCGGACACTCTGAGACACAAGTTTCGCAACCAGTACATTTTTCTGCATCTATTTCAGCCGGCATTTACATACCCCTTTCAAAGAAAACCAAGAATCCACCAATAGTAAAATAGGGAATCTTACAAATCTTCTATGATTTTACAACAAAAATCTTGAGAAATTGGCGATGAAATGCTGGAGCAGGTATTGAGCGACGCTATTTTTCCCCCGCAGGCATGGCTTTGGCCGGTTCTTCAACCGTCGGCACTGTCTCCAATGCCGGTGTTTTCGCGCCAACAGCGCCCAGTGCTACCGCCATTTGACGCACACGCGCATCCGGGTCGTATGTAGCGGCCGATTCAAGAACCTTATCGAACTTCCCTACCTGGGTTTTAGCCAACAAATACATGGCTATCATGCGGACTGGCCAGTTGCTGTCTTCCAAGTTGTCGGCCACCGCTGAGACCAACTCATAATCCAACGGAAGGAATAGCATCTCAGCCATAGTATGCACCTTGACGGTCCATTCAGCCTTGTTGGGGTTGCGCAACAGTCCTGACTCGTGCACAAGCGCATTCCTGAACATAGTCGGCATCCAGTCGGCATACATGAACTTGTACGGCGGCTCATAATTGGACATCGCGTACTGCTCCATCAGCAGCCCGATAAATAGCTGCGCCGTCTTGATCTTCTGGCCTTGCTGGCCTTTGGAGATCAAGTTGAAGCGGTTTCTCAGATACTTGCTGTTAAGCTCGATGCGAGGACGCCTGACGAGCAACTTGGTCGGTTCGATCATTGCCAGTCTATTGCGCACCTGACCAGAGGCGGAAACTACCGGGTCTATGTACAGCGTGAACTCGATGTCCAAGGAGGCCTGTGGATAGGTGAGCAACAATCGCCTGAGCTTGCCTGTTACGAGCTTGACAGGAATCAGGATACTTTTGCCGGGTTCGATGAAGTAACTGCTGCGCACTTTCATAGATACCAGTTTAGGTATCTTGATACTCAGATCACCGCTGACATCGGCATCGACCCTGATGTTACCCCTGAATAAGCCGTCATCACTCACCACGAACGTCTCAGGTGAGTCGTTCATCACCGCAACAACCGCTCCAAACTCACTACCGTACGGGAATTTGTTTCCTCGCATATTGAATTGAACCGATATCATCTGCTCCAGCGGGGCGAATACAGGTGTAAACGATTCGCCGAAGGCTTGCTCAAGCATATTCCG
>JAUVXL010000327.1 GCA_030603595.1 Sedimentisphaerales bacterium
TATCCCCGGTCAGATCCACCTGGGCGGGCTGCTCACGCTCGTTATGACACTTGATGCAGTGCTTATCCAGGACCGGCTGGACAACCTGGTCGTACCGGAAACCGGCAACGCCCCAGTCGGGTTTCCTCAGTTCCTGCACCGCCGAACGCATCGCCATACGCTTGAGCATCTTAGGCGCCACAGAGTTGCGGTCCGCGTGACAGCCAACGCAGCCCTGCACCTCACCGGGCATCATGTGCGTGAAGCTTCTCATACGCTGCAAGACTTGTCCTTCGGCATCGAGAGCCATAAAATAGATCGGCACCTCGGCGGGAACGCGAAACGCCGCGCTGCCGTCGTCGGCAACATCCGCAAAGCCCCAAAGTCTCTTAGGCGCGTATGTCGCGCCGCACGATACCAAAGGAAACTGGAATCCGAACACAGCGATATTCCGCCTGCCGTGCCCATCCAACGTGACATTGTTCTGCGGCGAATGAGTGCTCTTTTCGATCTCCTGCACGACGGCGATCTGCTTGATTTCGCCCTGTTTAACGTGGGGCGCAAGGCCTTCGCACACATCTCGGACAAAAACCGTCGCCCAAGCCCCCGAAACGCTTCCGTCTTCAGCAAATACGGCCTCCCGATCCATCGGGCCGCCCGTAAGTCTCGGAGGTGTCTCTGTCCAACGCACCGGCTGCGCACAGTAATATCCGAGTCCGCGGTCGGGCCGCAGCAGCGTCACTCTATCGCCACCGAACGTGCGAAGCTGAACTCTGCCGTTATTAGATACCAGATACTTGTTCTCTCCGAGGGGGAACGGCTTTTCATACGGCCCGCGCAACCCGTTGCCGTACTGCCCGCCGAGTTGGTAGATGTTCACTTCCGGCGTCAAATTCGTCACAGCCTCCTTCGCATTGGCCCCCTTCGAAGGATCGATCACTACTATCCCGCCGCGGCAAGGCCCGTTGTGATTCGTCGCCGTAGCGATAACGCTATTGGTCCCAGGGACCGGCTGTGCGTCCATGAACGTACCGGGCGAGAGGACACGGTTCCCGTAGAAACCGGCCAGACCCGTACCGTCGGGGTTGATCGCCCAGAGACTCTGGATCGGGCACGCCGCCCGATCTACATATTCCCAACGAGTGTATATGATCCGCCCGTCGTTAAGCACAGAAGGAGTAAAATCCATCAGGTAGTTCGCCGAGAGACGCTTTTGCCTTCCTCCGTCGCGGTCCATCCGATAGACCACCGGCGAAGTCACCACGTAGCAGTATGCGTAGGCCGGCTTGCGGTCGGAGATGAAAGTGATTCCACCGTCCGGCAGCCACGCCGGATCGAGGTTGTTCGAGCCCCCGGAAGTAAGCTGCCTCAAACCTGTCCCGTCGATGTTCACACGGTAGATTTGGTAATTGTTGTCGGACACCGAACGATCGATATCTTCGAGCATCGCCACGGGGTTGCACAGCTTGATGCCGCCGAGCTTCCACGCGAAAACGACCTCTTTGCCGTCATAAGAAAGATCGGCCGTCGTGATCATGCCCTTTGACGAATCGACAATACAGCGCAGCTTGCCGCCGTCCTTGCCGGGCGTATAGACATAGAGTCCGCCGCCAGGCTGGTAGCCTTCCACGTGATAAACATAAACATGCGAAATGTTCAGCGCATGTCGCTTCACTAATAAAATATCACGAAACCCCATCCGCCCGGCAAGAAGATCTTCGCGCAGTAGCAGCGACTCAGGAGCCCGTTCGTCCGGCGGTATGAGCATGCGCGCAAGCTGCGCATCGCTGGGCGACGAGCCGAATACCGCGATCTCCGAAGCACCCGGATTAGGCGCCCCGGGGTATGCCGAGAGAAACTTAATGCGAACCTCTCGAAGGATGCTCCTCGGGATCGCCACTCGCTGCGGGCCGTGACGCATCTCAAAAACGCCCTTGGCGACAGGCTCGCTCCCATTGTCAAGATAGACTTCATAATCCTTGAAGCATTCCTGGATAACCTGGCCGGTCCGCCCGAAATAAACAACCTCGGCAACCTCCACCGGCTGCGCCCAGGTAAGCGTGAATTCGCCATGCATACCATCGCTCCCGCGAACGCACCAAGCCTCCTTCTGATCGACCTTGCACTCCAACTCCGGAATCTTACCATCGACAGCCCAGCGCGCCAGATGATCGCCGCTGTATTCGCTCGACGCCGTGACTTTTGCCTTCGACGCCAGATTCACGGGCTCCGCCGCGCGCAACTCCGCCGCAAAAATGACTCCAAGAATTGCTGCCAAGACCAAGTCGTTACGCATTGTTCGCACCTTTCCCAAACGAACTCAAACCGGAATTCACCATCTATTTGAATGAGGTCATATCATCTCATCTGCGGCCATTATACAGAAAAACGCCAAATTATTCAAATGATTTCATTGGCTCCGTGGTGCCTGAAATCCCCCTGAATGTGCCCGAGCCGCTGCTCTCTGAGCATGGCGAATGCGCAATACATCAATGCTCTGAGAAATCTGAAAACTGAAAATCGACTGCCATCAACAGGTGATCGCTCAGCTTGCTGTCACCGGCATCCAATTTCAATTCCTTCAGTTCCCTCCGATTCAGAAGTCCGGAATCAAGTATAAAACCGTTCCCGGGTGTTAGAGCCTTGGAACTGTACACGACATAATCCAGCTTCCCGGGTGAAAACGAGGCACGCGACCCTCCCCGCCAACTGATAATAGATTCGCCAATCAAGTTGCCCAGCAGCCAGTCTTTCAAACCATACTCCTTCTTCTCGATGATCGTCTCTAAAGGCGTCCTGGACCCGACCAAATTATAATCACCGAGGACAACTACCGCCGGTTTGCCCACGCTGCGGTCGTCCTCGTCATATTGACCGGCATAGATTTCACCAATCGCCGCAACAATATCCTGTGCCTGCCCGACTCGCAGCCGATCCTCCCTGCTGTC
>JAUVXL010000020.1 GCA_030603595.1 Sedimentisphaerales bacterium
TGTTTGTTCTTAACGTTTGCTTGCCAGTGTGGACGGCCTTGCGTTGGGCAGCGTGGCGGACTTGCAATGGGAGCAACGGCTCTGTCCCGGTGACGCCAAAATCTGTTAAGAACTCTATATGACTTGTTCAGCAAGCCCTACGGTACACATAACAGCCCCGCAGACCCGCATTAGATATGGTTTATCAGCCGGTGATGTATTTTTGGCGTTTTATTTTGCCGGTTGAGGTCTTCTGGAATTCCTCTATTCGTATTTTGAGGCCGGCAGAGGAGATTTTCTCATGGGAGGAGAGATGGTTGCTTTTCTGCTGGCACTTGCTGATGCTCTGCCAGACGAGGGACTTGAGCAGGTCGGGCTTTTTGATCAGGTCGGCCTCGGAATGGTTTGTTCGGCTCTTTATTGCGTTCAAGTCGGGGCGGACGATCGCGTGGACAGTCTCGGTTTGCACGCCGGCCGAATCCTTCTTTGTGCCGGGGACAACCAGTATCTCCTCGACAAAATTCGCCTCGGAAAGGGCCGACTCGACCAGTTCGGGATTGACGTTTTTCCCGCCGGGCAGGACGACGAGGAATTTCTTGCGGCCGGTGATAAAGAGATTGGCGTCGGCGTCGAGGTAGCCCAAATCTCCGGTGTGCAGCCAGCGGACTCCGTCGGCATCGATTTCGATAGCGGCGGCGGTGGCTTTTTCGTTTTTGTAGTAGCCCTTCATGATGCAGGGTCCGCCGAGCATTATCTCTCCCTTTTTGCCGGGCGGCAGAGTTTCATTCTGCTCGTTTACGATTTTGACGTCCATGGTGGGGATCGGCCTGCCGACCGAGCCGAGGCCGGAGACTCTATCGTTGAAGCCATAGACCGGCGAGTTCTCGGTCGTGCCGTAGCCTTCGTAGAGCAGCAGGCCCCTTCGCCAAAAGACGTTGAGGACCCATTTTGGCATGGGGGCGGCTCCGGAGATGCAAAATCGCAGGTTCTCCCATCCCATTTTTTTAACGAGGCTTCCGCCTACCAGTTTTGGCAGATATCGGTCGAGGAGCCGAACGAGAATTCCCCCTTTTTTCTGCTGCTTTAGATTATCTTCGATCTTCCTGGCCAGGACCGTGAAGAGAGCGGGCGTGGCAATAAAGATGGTCGCTTTCTTGTTGCGGATGAGCTGCGGGATTTGGCGGTACTTGTTGGTGTATATGTTTTTGGCGCCGGTGGAAAAGGTCAGGAGTTTGCCGACGGTCAGGCCGAACGAGTGATGAGGCGGGAGAATGTGGGCGAGGATGTCGTCGCAGGTTATCCGGATTCTCTCGACGGTTCCTTCGATGTTGGCGATAAGGTTTGTATGCGTTAGCTCCACTTCTCGGGGGTCGCCGGTGGTTCCGGATGTGCAGAGAATTACGGCTGCGGCCTCGGCTTCGACCCGACCGGCAATGCTTTGCAGCAGTTCGTCGGTCCGAGCGGTATCCAGGGTAACATCTTTGCCGTCCGGCCCTTTGAGGCCACTGAGGGAATCGCACAACGGGGCGTCGAGCATTTCGACCAACCCCAGACTCCTGTCGGCGGTGAATTCTCTGATGTTCAGGCGGGATTCCTCGTCCTGATAGTCGTCCGCCATGACGAGCAAGTCGGTATCGGTGTGAATTAGATGCTCGATTACGCCTTCGACCGGTCTTTCCGGGTCAATCAGGACGGGGACGGCTCCGGCAAGGACGGCTCCCCAGAATGCGACATCCCAATCGGCGCGGTTCTTGCCGAGGATGGCGATTTTGTCGCCTATATCAAGGCCTGCGGCCTGAGCGAGCCAGATAGCGAATTTGCGGGCTGATTTGTTCAATCGGCCGAACGTGAGCTGCTCGGAGCGTTCGGCCCTGACTATTTCGAGACATACCTTGTCCCCGCCGCAGGCGGGCTCGGACGCCGCGAGAGACTCGTTGAAAAGCTCGATCAACGTGTTGAACCTGAATTGCGTCCTCATATCGACAATAGTATAGCGAAGAGGGCTTGATTATACAAGAATTTTCCTCACCACCGTAGCCGCGGGGTGTGGGCAGACTTTCTGGCAACTGAGTTCTATCGTGTCATGATGAGTGAAACGAAGCATCCGGCCCAGAAGCAAATGGACCAGTCGAGTATGAAAGACTAACTCGCCTTGCAACCCAGATTCTTCGTCCGCCCGAGGCGGACTCAGAATGACAAATGAGTGTAACGTCTTGTCATCGAAAAGATTACGCCGTGCCGGAAGAATTAGCCACGCCCGCAACCGCTGCAATCTACGGCGATTGGCAGGAAACGCGGTATTGCCGGGGCTGCTCGACGGTGTTGAAATCGACGGGGAGGAATTGCTTTATGACTTCGATATTCGTTAGGAGGTGGTTGGACAGTTCGGATGTCGTGAAGGCGCCGGCGTTTGAGACGGCCATGTAGATAAGCAATTGGTCAGCTAAGAAACGGTCCACAACGGCGCCGCTTTTTAGGAAATCCTGGGCCAGACTGACTACCTCGCCGACCACTTTCTCGGAGGGCTTGCCCTTTTGGCCGAAGGCAGTGAAGACCGTTGTCCGCCCACCGCTGCAAATTCGGAGCATGACGCAATTGCCCGGACCGTCGGAATCGGTCGCTTCGACATGCTCGATGTCCGCGATATTCAGGGCGCTGTCCGACAAGAGCTTTTCCTGGCGGCGGGCGATTTGGGCTGGGAGCCTGGCGGTGTATATTCGTGCGTGAATTTGAAATTCATCGCCGCTGCCGCACAGGTCTATTGGGCGGGCCGATTGTCCGCTGGGCTCGATACTGAAGGTCATCTTCCCTCCGCCTGCGGGATAGAAGCCATGCTTTATGAGCTTGCATCTGCCGGAGAACCCGGCCGGCGAGATCGCGGGCAGGAACGTCTCGCTTAGAAAATCGAACGGCGGCGCCCAGGGGTTGTGCGTTCCGCCGGTGACGGTGACGCGGGACGGTTTGTAGACGCCGAACAGAGCGGGCAGGACCGTTTGAACGACCAGGGATGCGGAGCCGGCCGAACCTATATCGAAATGAAAATCGCCGCTGCGCACCGGGCCAGGCCGGAAGTCCAGGATATGGGAACCCAAGGCATCGCCTTGGCATTTGCCTTTGCTGATTTCGCACGCGGCTTGCGCACAGACCAAATGCTGCCTGGCTAAGCCGGGGTTACGGCGAGCGGCGCGAATGTTCTCGATACGCAGGGGCTTACCCGTTATGCAAGACAGCGCCAGGCTCGTCCGCAGTATCTGGCCGCCGCCTTCTTCTTTGCTTCCGTCAATCAAGACTGTTTTCATCTGTTCCTTTCACTCAAGCCCAACTTGAAACCGCCGCCATGCGCGCAGGTTCGGCCCATCGACATATGTCCCTACACAACCGGATACAGCATCTCCACCCGGAGTCCCTTGCTGTCAAACGGCGGTTTCTCAGGAAGCGTGGCGGCTCTGCCCATGACGGCTTGAGCAGCGGTCCAGGCGGCAGCAACGGCATCATACGCATCGTCCATGAGGTAGCCGCGAGAGGGAGCCCGTGCGAGTAGATCATCCATGTTTGGGAGGACGTCCACAAGGAGATTGTGGCGTTGGGCCTGGCCCGGAACGGTCTTCTTGTTGTGCCGCATAGCTCTGCCGTTATTCAGAGCCCAGAAGCAAACTTCCGGGTGGATTTCACGTACGCGTCTTTGAACCATAGGGTCCATGAGCTCATCAACTTCACGAATCTTGGGCAGTATGCCAAAGCTTTGCTTGCTCAGCCCTTTGCCGCATACCCGTCGCGAGATCTTATTCGCCGCGGGGTAGTCCTCTGCTGTCAGACACGATCTTACCGGCACCCTGAACACACTTCTGCCTCTTGCAGGACCCAAGAGGCGACAAGCTTCTACATCGCACTGCCTTGGAAACGTGTCATCACTGAGACCTATTGGCATATCAACGCATACCAGGTCACATCCTGCGGTCTCTGCCAGGACGCTTGTGAAGTCTTCGGCAACGAAAATCGTTTTCGCTTTGAATTTATAGGAACCGCTCTGCTCGGAACGTTCCACCGATCCCTCAACAAGTGCGACAAGCCATCCGGCTTTGCATCCGTCCACACCAGCAACTTGAAATAATTCTCTCATCGGCTTTATCCTCGAAGTTTTCTCAAGTATTCCAGGCCGGCTGGCTTGGTTCGTAATATCCGGCCGCTGCCTTCTACTATACTCGCGTCGATTATGACTTTGCTCACGAGAACGCATTGTCCTTTCTGTTCAGGGCCTCTTCTTGTTGACAAATTTTCTTATCTGGGTGACCGTGAATGAATTGAGAATGTCCGCCTTTGTTGCCCATCCTCTTGCTGCGGTTGCCAAGCCGAAGCCCATCAGGCCGAGGGCGACGGTGCTGTGAGCGTCTGTGCCGATGGCGAGCTTGACGCCCGCCTCGATGGCCATTTTGCAGTGTGTATCCTTCAGGTCCAGCCGCCATGGGTTTGCGTTGACCTCGAGGGCGGTATGCGTTTGTGCGGCGTGGGCGACTACGGCGGCGATATCGATGTCCATTGGCTCTCGCCGGCCGAACAGCCTGCCCGTGGGGTGGGCGATGCAGTTGACGTAGGGATTGTCCATCGCCTTGAGGGTCCGCATCGTTATCTCTTCACGGGCGCCGGACTGGCCCAAGTGTATCGAGGCTATCACAAAGTCGAGGTCGGCGAGCAACTCATTGTCGAAGTCTATGGAGCCGTCGGAGAGGATATCGACCTCTGTGCCGGCTAATACGGTTATGCCCTTTAGCTTCTCATTGATTCTGCGGATTTGGTCGATTTGGCGGGCGAGCTTCTTGGGGGAGAGGCCGTTGGCGATGGCCAGGGAGTGCGAATGGTCGGTGATGCAGATGTATTTGTAGCCCAGGTCTGCGGCGGTCTCGGCGAGTTCTTCGATTTCGCAATCACCGTCGGAGGCGACGGTGTGCATGTGGAAATCGCCCTTGATATCGGCGAATTCAATCAGTTTGGGGAGGCTGTGATTCTTTGCCGCCTCAATCTCGCCCCGGTCTTCGCGGAGGACCGGGAGGATATAATCGAGGTCGAGCTTTTTATATATCTGCCGCTCGTCGACGCCGGCAATCATTTTATCGCCTTTGAACAGGCCGTACTCGTTGAGCTTCAGCTTCGCCTTTACGGCGATTTCCCGCAGACGGACGTTGTGGGCCTTGGAGCCGGTGAAATACTGCCAAGCCGCTCCGAAGCTTTCCTCCGGGACGACTCGGACATCGACCTGGACGTCGCATGTGCTCGTCTCGATTATCACAGAACCTTTGGTCGAGCCGGAGGCGAGGACTTCTTTGACGAAGGCCGCCTTGGTGAAGGCCTCGATGATTCGCTTCGAGGCGTTCTCCTGGCCTGCAATGCCTACGAGGATATCGACGTCGCCGATTGTTTCGGCGCGGCGTCGCAGGGAGCCGGCCGTTTGAATCGTCAAGAGTTCTGAGTAGGACCGCAGCATTGCGCCGACGATTCCGGCCGCCTCCAGTGCCTGGTCGATACGTATTCTGCCGGTGGATTTCTCTAAGAAGGCGATGCCTCTTGCGATGCCGGCGGCCTTCTTTTCGCCGAAGCCGGGCAGTTGGGCGAGCGAGCCGGTCTCGATGGCGTCCTTCAAGTCGGCGATGCTGGTGACGTTGAGCTTATCGTAAACCGCCTTGACGCCTTTTGGACCGATGCCTGGTATTTGCAGCAGGTCGAGCAGGTTCGGCGGTATCTTTGCGAGCAGGTCCTGATGGGCGGTTATCGAGCCGGTCTCGACGAACTCTTTTATCTTGGCCAGGCTCGATTTGCCGATGCCGGGGGTATCTGCGAGTCGGCCGGTCTCCAGGAGCAGCTCGATGTCGGCGGGAATATCCCCGATGATCCGTGAGACCTTTCGATAGCTGTTGATACGAAACCGATCCTCGCCGAGGATCTCCATGATATCAGCCATCCGGCCAAAAACGTCACTAAGAACCGCGTTCTTCATAAAGGCGATTATATCCTGGCAGGACCAAAATCAAAGTCATATTTCCCGCCTCCGGTCTCAACACTTTGAGGTTCCCAATCCTTGCGCCAATCCGGTATGATTCTGCATAGAATCAAGGGACAGCGCCACGCCCAAACGAAGTTTGAGCGTGCCACCCCTCTGCGACAGCGTATTGGTGGACGGATTTGCATAGGGCCACGCCCAAACACAGTTTGAGCGTGCCACCCCTCCGTTTAACGAAATGGATAAATAGAGTGTGGCACCTTCAAACTTGTTTGGAGGCGTCTTCTGAGTTACAGTACCAAGATGGCTCGTGAAGAGATGCATCGTAAGAAGTGTCGTCGTTATAATTTCCCCGGACATGCACACGAATTAACGTTTTGCTGCTATCGCAACCGGGCGTTTCTATCAAAAGAGAGAACGTGTCAATATCTGGTTGATGCAGTCCAGATGGCCAGGAAAAAGCATGACTTTGACCTGTGGGCCTATGTGTTTATGCCCGAACATGTGCACATTCTTATCTGTCCGAGGAGGCAAGACTATTCGATTTCACAGATATTGCTCTCGATAAAACAATCGGTTTCGCGAAAGGCTATTATATATCTTAGAAAACACAATCCGCGGGGGCTGAGGTCACTTGCCACGGGACAAAAGCACACGCCTTATCGTTTTTGGCAGAGTGGCGGCGGATATGACAGGAATATTTCATCACCCAACACGCTTACAAGTGCTGTAAGGTACATTCACAACAATCCGGTTCGACGAGAACTGGTAGATTCGGCTGGGCAATGGTATTATTCCAGCGCCAGAGATTGGGAGGGCAAGGTCAGCGGACCAGTGCTAATAGATTTTGACAGTTTTCCTACAGTGTAAGACCACGCCCAAACGAAGTTTGAGCGTGCCACCCCTCCGCGACGGCGTATTGGCGGACGGATTTGTATAGCGCCACGCCCAAACACAGTTTGAGCGTGCCACCCCTCCGTTTAACAAAATGGATAAATAAAGTGTGGCACCTTCAAACTTGTTTGGAGGTGTTTTCTCACAGTATGCTTCGCTAATCCAGAACATTGAGGCCTTTTTTGATCGCGTATTGTTTAGGGGCTTGGATTTCTTTTTGTGTTGGTCTGCGGTTTATTTTTGGGTGAGCTACGGCTTTGTAGCAGGGATCTGTGAGGGCCCACAGTTTGCGGAGTTGCGGGTTGAAATCGGCCATATTCATTGATGATGTCTTGCCAAATATAGTTTTGCGAGTCAAGACCTGCGGTAAAATACGTGTTTAGCCGGACAACCGGCCTTGCAGCGTCCTGGCAGAACACGGGCTTGAAGCCCGTGAGACCACGGCCAAGATGGCCGTGCCACGAGGCAGTTACGCCCGGCAAACCTTTTGTTATTGCGGAAAAACCTCGTTTACTGTACAGTATAGGCGGGTGAATCAGGAATTAAATAATGGCGAAAAAGATGAAATCCCCGGAACAGAAGGCCGATTCTGCGCATCGTAGAAGTAAGCGACAGAAGATCGATACGAAGGACGACCATTTGGAAGATGGGCATGATTCGCTTGCCGCGAGGCTCAGAGACGGCGACTGTGCCGCCGCGGCCGAGCTTGTTGAGATGTATTATCAACGGATTTTCCTCTATATGAGGAGGCTGGGCCACGACAGGCAGGTCAGCGAAGATTTGACGCAAGAGAGCTTTCTCAACGCCTGGTATCATATAGGCCAGTTGAAAGACGGCAAGGCCCTGGCGAGCTGGCTTTATCGCATTGCAAGCAATGTATCGAAGCTGTACTGGCGCAGGCACAAAGGAAAGAAGATAGTGAGCATCGAATGGATCGATGCGCCGGAAGACAGCATAATTGAGGGCGACAGAAGCAGCGAATACGAGCAGTTGGAGCAATTGCGGCAAACGGTTGGGCAATTGCCGGCTAAGTTGAAAGAGGTAATCGTATTGCACTATATGCAGCATTTAACGATTTCCGAGGGCGCCAAGGCGGCCGGCATCAGGCAGGGCACGTTCAAGAGCAGACTGAGCAGGGGACTGAAAATCCTCAGAAAACAATTGCCATAAGTGAGATGGATTTGGGCTAATGCGAGACGAAAGGTTAAAAGAGTTGTTAGGCAAATTGGCCGACTTCACCGCCGAGCCGGTCCGCGACGGCTTCGACGAGGATATCCGGCGCCAAATCCCTTATAGACTCGTCCGGCATAAAGTGACGTGGAATACGTTCAGCATTATAATAGACCTGAGGCTGAGCAGATCGGTCGCGGCGGCGGTTATCATAGTATCGCTATCGGTCTGGGCCAGCTTCCTTGGGGCGTGGAATACCTCGGCGGATCAGGTTATCGAGGACAGTAAGCTTCTCATCAAATACGGCCTGGCGGGAAAGAATGCCGGCAGAGCCGAGGTGCTCGCGAGTCTCGAGGACTTCTGCAAGCATATAGCCAGGCGGGCCAAAGAAGTTACTTACTACGGCAAGAGCGCCGACCCCGACGACAGATACGCCGTCTTGATGCACTGGAAATTGCCCGACGGAAAATATAGAGTAATATTCAACGATTTGACTACGAGGACCGTCTCGCCGGAGGTTTTAGTAACACTCCAGGCCTATATGCTCGGAAAACACCTGGAGCAATAGGAGGTATTTGCGCGGCCGGGAAAGAAACCGATGCGGGAATTCGGAAACCGGGCAAGGAGGACAACTGCGCATTCAATAGATAATCGCGGTTGTCTCTTCGATTTTCTTGATCACCTCGGTGACGTTCCTGCCGTCTGAAATGCAGGCGTCGAATCCGTTTCGCAGAAGCGCGGCGGATTCGGGCTGGCCCAAATGGTCGGCCAGTGCTATGATTCTGATGGTCTGCAAGTCGTCATCGGCGCGAATGTAATCGCAGATGCCGGCGGCGTCTATACCCTCGGCCAGGAGGTTGATAATGAGAACGTGCGGGGTGAATCTTTGAACGACGGTGCCGGTCTGGAAATTACTTGCAGCGGTCTTTGTATCGTAGTCGCCCTTGTTCTTTAAGTCTTCGGCGAGAGCCGAGCCGGTATCGTTGTTGCTGTCAACGACGAGGACCCGAAGCTTACCCATGGGAAGCGCCGCCGTCGGCATATCGTGGACCTTCATGAACCGATGAAGCTCGCTGACGGGGATTCGCCTGTCCTTGCTGCCCGGAATGCGATAGCCTTTGAGCTGTCCGTTATCGAACCACTTCGAGACGGTGCGCGGGGCGACGTTGCAAATCTTCGCCACTTCGCCGGTTGTCAGTACGTTTTTGCCCTTTGCCATCTGCATATTCCTACAGTTTCTTCACACCTAACCCGAAATATACTCGGCTCAAATGGAAGCTCTGTTTAGAATGAATGGGCCATTTTGGGCATTGACGGCGAATAGCGGCGTGTCCGGGTGCTTGCACGTCCCATAAGTGGACCGCCCTATTATTGAGACACGGAGGGCTCCGGCGAGGTTGCGACGAGTTGGGTGTGGCCGGGCGATTCTGTCATGTCATGCTGAGTGAAACTAAGCATCTGGCCCAGAAGCGAATGAACCCTTTAGTAGAAAAATTCTCTCGCCCTGCAACCCAGATTCTTCGCTATCGCTCAGAATGACAAATTACTGTAACACCTTGTCACACAAAAGATTACGTAGCGCCGGAAAAGTCAGCCGCACCCGACGAGTATTGGCGATGAGAATAATTTTGATTTATGCAGGGCAGGCGTTACAATCTCGCCGATTATACAAATAAAGAAACGATTTCTTCTTTTATTGAGTAGTATTCTGTGACAACCGAATCTATAAGTTGTCATTGCGAGGCCTGAAAGGCCGTGGCAATCTCTGGCGTTCGAGGGTTATGAGATTGCCGCGTCGGCCTTCGGCCTCCTCGCAATGACGCCGCCTAAAATCAACGTTGACAGACTACTAGCTTGCTCATTTGGAGACGTTTGTTATGAAGGTGCATCTTTCACGACCTGATATCACCGAAGCTGAAATCGAGGCCGTCTGCGCGGTGCTTCGCAGTCCGAATCTTTCATTAGGGCCTAAGCTCGGCGAATTCGAGCAGGCCTTCGCCGAGTATATCGGGACCAAGCGAGCGGTCGCGGTCAATAGCGGGACGAGCGGGTTGTTTCTGTGCCTCTCGGCCATGGGGATCGGGCCGGGCGATGAGGTTATAACGACGCCGTTTACGTTTATCGCCTCGGCTACCTCGATTATGATGGTCGGGGCCAAGCCGGTCTTCGTGGATATCGACGGGGACAACCTGAATATCGATCCGGACAAGATCGAGGCGAGCATCACCGATAAGACCAAAGCGATCCTTCCGGTTGAGGTTTTCGGGAGCCCGGCCCGATTCGATAAGGTCTGCGAGATCGCCGAGAAGCATGATCTGGCCGTGATCGAGGATAGCTGCGAGGCGCTCGGCTCGGCGCTGAACGGCAAGAAGGTCGGCACGTTCGGGAAGATGAGCGTTTTTGCGTTTTATCCCAATAAGCAAATGACCACCGGCGAGGGCGGCATCATTATGACCGACGACGACGAACTGGCCGATATGTGCGTCTCGCTGCGAAATCAGGGCAGGGGCAAGGGCGGCGGGTGGCTCGGGCACGAACGGCTCGGATATAACTATCGGCTCAGCGATATTAACTGCGCCCTTGGCATTGTGCAGCTTTCGAGAATCGACCAGATCAAGGCCAAACGCCGTAAGGTCGCCCAGATGTATCAGGAAATGCTTGACGGCGACGAGAGGATTATCGTGCCGACAGAGCCGGATGGATGCGAGATTAGCTGGTTCGTATTCGTTATCCGCCTTACCGGGAAGGTCACGCTGGACCGGCGAAACGCCGTACTCGAAGCGATGCGAGAGAAGGGAATCGGTGTGAGCAATTATTTTCCGCCGGTGCATCTGCAGCCTTTCCTGGCCGAGCAATTGGGCTGCAAAGAAGGCGACTACCCAGTAACCGAGGCCGTATCGCAGAGCACCATCGCCCTGCCGTTCTACAACAATATGACCAAAGACGATATCGCAACCGTCTGCCGAACACTTAGTGAGGTCATATAGGGGTGGGGGCAGGGAGATCCGCGATTATCCGTTAGATCGCCCATAAGATGATAGGAAGGGCCGCCATTGCGAGGAAGATAACCATAAAGCCAATGGGGACCCACTTGTAGATACTGTAGGCAGACCCTAAGGGTACTTTCGGACGGTCATATTTCTCTATATCATCATCGAGGGGGGCGTCCTTGGGCTTCAGTGCTCCTAGTCTTTCCGTTTCTATTTCCGAAGGCAGGATGCGCTGGCCCCTTACCCAGGACCCCTTGAATTCGTCGCGCTTCAGTAGTCCAAGAGTTTTTTGAGTTTTTTGCTGTCGCATGCGCTTTGGCGAAATATCCAGATTGTTTATATCTTCTGCAAGCTCTCGTATTAGACCCGTCCACAAGTAAGGCTTAGGGCAATATTGTTCGTCAATTTCCATCTTTGCCGCCCAAGCTATGTAATGGCGCTCATATAGCTTTGTTCTTTTGAGGAAGCGCCGAAAGGTCCACCCAAGCCACGCCCCAAAGATGGAAACGGAGAACGCCAAGATGCCGCTCGCTACGTGCCAGGGTTCTGTCGTCCCTTTTGGCAGGATATAGAACTTCCCATACAGTTCGACCGAAGCGAGAACAAGAATTGTGTTCGCAACAAGATAGCAATAAAAACGATAGTCTGCATGTATCGAAGCATTAATTGCCATCTCGTTAAGAACGTTATACATTGTCTCCCTGTTAATCGTTTTTGAACTTCCTTGGGATTCATTGCTCATGCTGGCTCTGCCACAGTTGAACACCGACGGTTGTTCATGATTTCGATAACTTTCCAAAATATACTTTAGTCCGCCGAGAAAAACCCACCGGCTTCAGCCGGTGGTAGTTCAGTCATTTCTTTACATCCGAAGCAAACCACGCCTCTTGGGCGATTAAGTAAACATTTCCCATATATCGGCCTTGGGCGTAATTACGTCCGCCTTTCTACGCCGCCAAGCCAGAAGGTAGGATACCAAATCCAGGCGGGGAAATCAAGTTTTTTTCGGGCGGATGCAACGAGAAACCGCGTTTCAGAAGGCGTTTTGCGCTTTGGGGGCTACCAGCAGGAGCAGCCTGGGCGGGAGAGAAGGTCCGGCCTTGCTGCTCTATCTCCTGCAGGAAGGCGAAAAACGCTTTGTGCGATCCTGCGTTTTACGTCAATTTTTCCGAGAAACTCAAAAATCAGCACTTGTAAAGTCCTTTGTTTTCGGTTTTCTCCATTTGGCATTGGGTGGTTTTTATGTTATATTATGTAGAGACGAGCAGGATCGGCTGGGGGCCGAGACCGGGTTAAAAGTGTTGCACAGTGTTGTCGTATTTGGAGAAGGAGAAAAAATGAGAGGTTGGAGAGCTAAATTCATATTTCTGCTGATAGTCTATTTCGCAGGTTTTGCGACGGCGATCTACGCTTTATCGCCTACCCCGCCGGATCAAAACGCCAAAGGGGGCCTTCTTGATTCGGATTTCCAGGTGAGCAGCTTCGCGAAGTCATGCAATTCGGGGATGCACAAGGCCATCGGCGCGGGCAAGGAGGCGGCGCAGCGAGCGGCGAAGTTCATCAAACAAAAAATCGACGAGCATCAGACCCAATCAAACGGTTAGAAACAGCACGGGCTTGAAGCCCGTGCGACCACGGCCAGGATGGGCGTGCCACGAAGGACGTCTGACCCGGCGCAATTCTATCGAATGCTAACGTGTTTTTGGTGTGAAGGTTGCTAAGAACTCTTCGGAGGGGGTGTACGCAACACTGATTGGCCGTGGGGCGTCGGGGCCCCACGGCCATCACCCATGAAGTATTTCAAAGAGCCCTTATTGTATAGAGCAAATTCTATCACTTTTTTGGTTGCGGCCAAAGGCTGCGCCAAGTTAATCCGTGTCCAAAAACCTTTCGTGAAAATTCCTGTGAACTTGTGCCTTGGGTATCCTTTCCTCTATCTGTGTAAATCCAGTGTCAATCCGTGTCTAATCTCTTTTATCTTTCTTTCTCTGTGCCCAATCAAATACAATGTAAATTTATGCCTTGGGTATCGGTGTTAACCCGTGTCTGAGAAATAATTAACTGCGCATTTAACGCCCAATATGGTATAATACACATCAAATCGGATGGCTATACAAAACAAGGAGGCTCAAGTCATGACAACGCAACCCCAAACCTCGCACACAACCCCGTCCTGAGCAGCGCCGAAGGAACGACATACGACACACGAAATACAAACCCCCATTTTTCCTGGACTTTTCCGCCCCGCTCTGCTATCTGCACAAATACTTGCAGTTCCGTCAATCTTAACATCCGAGGCTAAAAAAATGCGATTACAAAAGTCATTATTATACCTAACGCTCCGCCTGTTATCTCTGGCACTATCCGCCCGGGCCAAATCCCCGATCCCCTGGCAAAGACAATACAAAATCAACCCCGCTCAGAAGGCCAAGTTCACCTCAGCCGACGTCGTCGGCCCCTATGTCCAGAATACATCCCCCATACAACGCTGCGGCGTCGAATCACTCTACATCGAGCAGACCGAGAACCTCTGGATCAGCACCGCAGTCTATGACTGGCGGAAGAAAAATGGGTTCGACCGGCTCCCTGAACTTCTTGAGGAAGAAAAGCATGCAAAGCATAAATAGAACAGCCGTAGTCGTTAAACCCAAACAGCCTTTTATTGATTGGCTAAAATCAATGCCGGATGATGATTTCGACTACACCCTCGAACAAATATCCGCAGACAATCTTACTTTTCTCATTCCGCAATCCGACAACACCGATGAAGCTATGGAATATATCCGTAAAAGATATGGCCTGATATTTGAGTGGGCATTCGGAGTATGGGTTGCAACAGAAGATTTGTGGCCGGAAAAACGAAATTGGAAAATGCTCAATGAGTGGTTTGACATCGAGATATACTCGGAGGTCTTTGATTTAGTCGATGGAAGCATTGAGAAAGAGGATGTGTAGGAATCAAAACGCTGATTGATTGGCACAAAAGATACGCATTCTGTAAGAATAGGGATAGAGGGTGATGGGTTAGCCGCAGTGGTGCGTAGGGGACATAAGCCAATACAATGCCCGTTTTATCCCCGGTCTCCGATGTCGCCGATGGTTAACCAGAAGTGCGGACGAAACGCATAAACCTTTGTCGAGTATCGAGTTATGAGGACAAGGGTATTTGTTTCATGTAAAGTGGCGGGATTTCTGTTTTCTGGCTAAATGTCGGCTAATTTCAAGACGATAATAAATAAAATTGGAACTGCGAAACCGGTTTCGCAGCAGATAGAATCTGGAAAGCCAACGAAAAATGCTAAGGAACTCGAAAAAGTTGATCGGTGCAGTATTTGGCTGGTTAGGCGGTTGGATCGGCCAAGACATTGGCATTGACCTCTGGAAGGATACGATGGATCAAGTCAATTAGGAGTAGCAAAAACATGATGACCGCCCCAGTCGTGCTGTGGGGAGTTGCTTGGAATATAGAGGATGAAAAATGCGGACCAAACGAGGCAGTGCCTGTAAACCGTTGCTATTTTCTTTCTTACTGTTAGTCGGACTTATGTTGCTCTTTGCCCCACAGAAATTCTCGAACAAGTGCCGGATAGCCTTTGCCTCCGCGTTCCGGAAGCCTTTGGCTTTCGGAAGAGAGTTCTCTGTTTTGCTGCGTGGACACGAACAACCGGCAAGCGTCGTTAGCGATAGCAAATACCGCAGGCTCCGGAATTTCCAAGCCAACACCGCACTGTGGCTGCGGGAGGAACGCCAAAAGGTCGAGGAACTGACCAAATTGCCCGGCAAATCAGTTTGGGGAGGCACAAGCTTTGTCGTAGCCGATATAGTTACAAGCACAATGAACAAAACGTGCGGCGAGCTTCTCATAAACCGCGGCAAGGAAGATAGCTTGGCCGAGGGGCAGTTCGTCCTTGGCGAGTCCAGCATCATCGGCACCGTACATAGTGTAGGTTCTCACGTTGCCAAGGTCAAGCTCATCACCGATCCCGAATCCAAAATGCCGGTAAGCATAGCTAATCTCGACGTCAAACGAGTAATGAAAGGCAGCGGCGACCATTCGGCCGAAGTCTGCCTCCTGCCGACAAAATACAAAATAGAGACTGGGGATATTGTCTGGGCCCGGAAGAAACCCGGGCTCCTCAATGGATCGCTGATAGTCGGAACAGTGGCGCGCTGCAAGGGTTGCGACGAAAATCCTTCCATCTGGGAAATAATCGTGAAGCCCTCATGCAACATAGAAAGACTAAATAGCGTAACTGTTGTCGTCCAGGGCCCCGAGGCGAATAGCTGAACATGCAAAACCCGAGTATTCTGAATAGAATTAAGTACTCAAGCGGTCCGAAGGAAAGCTTTCGTCCTTCGGCCCAAATAAACTCTGTAAATGGGCAATTGGATCTAACAATGCCCTTGGGATTAAACTCCATTATGTAAGTCAAGGAGACAATCATGGCGCCCTATTCTCCCAGATCATCTCGTAGGCTAATACGAAAAAGACGAAAATGGCTTTATGTCGTTTTTGTGCTCCTGCTCATCGTGGCGGTTAAAATGAAAATCCATATTCGCGGCTTTAATCCTGCCGCCATTTTTGGCGAAGATAAGTCCGAATTCGTCCCGACTCCGGACAATATCGCAACTGGGGACGAAACGATTGCGCCTCAATTGAAGCTCATACCTGAATCGAACATCAGACAGATAGCCCAATCGCCTTCCAAGCCGCTCGCCGAACCGGCAGAGCAGCGCACAACCGACTCGCCTGTGCAAGAACCTGTGCCAACATGGGACCCGCCCCAAACGCATAGACCGACTCCAGGGCGATCGCCTGAATTAGATGCACCTGATGCGAAGGCTATCTCCAGCCTCAAGGCAAACCCTTCCAACATTGTTCAGGCACGCGATAAGCTAAATCAGATACTCTTAAAAAAGCCTATGACCACGCAACAATTGGCATTTGTCAAGGAGACGCTCTCAGATCTTGCCGACCAGTGGTTATTCAGCAGAAAAGTCTGCCCGCAGGATGAAATTTGCAGCAATTACAAGGTCGAGCCCGGCGATCACCTTCTTGCCATTGGCAAAGAGCATAACGTGCCGTATCAGATAATTATGAGGATCAACAATATCGCAGATCCCAAGACTCTGCGGGCGGGTGAAACTATCAAGGTCATCAACGGCCCGTTTCATGCCGTTATATCGCGATCAACCTTTACCATGGATTTGTACGTCCGGAATACTTTTGTCCGAAGTTTTAAGGTTGGCCTGGGCCGGCCGGAACACGAGACGCCTACCGGAAGATGGTGCGTCAAAACGGGCGGCAAGCTAATATCTCCTCCCTGGAGAAACCCAGATACAGGAAGAATCTATCAGGCCAAGGATCCGGATTATCCTTTGGGCTCACGCTGGATTGCGCTGAAAGGCCTCGAGGGTGATGCCAAAGGCAGGAGGGGGTTTGCAATCCATGGAACAAAAAAGACCGATGAGCTTGGCACGCAATGCTCGCGAGGATGCATTCGCATGAAGGATCAGGAAGTTGTAATGGTGTATGATTTGTTGATACCACAATTTTCAGAAGTCGTGATAGTTGAATAACAAATACCCCGGCCGCTTCCGCCGGCTAAGCAAAGAAAACCTTTTGATTGAGTTGTCGCTGCCGCATTGATCCACGCGATTGCACAGCGCCCGCACCGCGCATCCGCCTGCCCGCCGCATCTATAAAAACTCCATCTTCAAATGCCGGCCTGCACCTGCGCCCCCATTTCGTCAACAGCTCTCACTTCCGAGCAATCCTCGTTGGCGATAGTATATCCGCAGGCAATTTTCCTTTTCGCAGGGGCCTATAAGAACGGCACTTTCCTCGTCAGTCTCCAATAATAGGACGCTTGTCCGCCTGCCCGTGACAATTTGCTTGAATTCAAGCATGTTATCTGGTAAAATAATAATATCGATTTCGATAAGACCGTTCAATACAACAATGTTATTGGGCGGTTGATAAAGTTATTCTGTCAATCATACAGGCGGAAGATTTGTTTGGATGGGGGTGTCCGTTGAAAAGATTAAGAGTAAATGAGCGTTGCTATATCCTGTTGAAGGCCGGGGCCGCCAACACGGTAATAGTTCTCGTGGCGGTTATTTGTCTTCTAAATCCGATCGTCGGGATAGCCGATATAAATGCCCGCTGGCAGACATCAGGGATTCACACAGCGGCCATCGATGCAGACGCTCTTGCTCTATCCGCCTCGAATGAACCCGAAAAACACAACTCAGATGCCGACGCAAATGACACTACAGCCAATGTCGAGCAGACGACACAGTGGCGGACCGTTCAAATGCGAGTAACCGCTTATTGTCCCTGCGAGAAATGTTGCGGCAAGTACTCGGATGGCATAACAGCAAGCGGGCACAAAATAAGGCCCGGAGATGTCTTTGTCGCCGCCGACCGAAAATATGCGATGGGCGCCGAGATGATTGTCGCCGGATACAACAATAGCAAACCCGTTAAAGTCCTCGACAGGGGTGGCGCAATTAAAGGCGACCGCCTCGACGTCTTCTTTTACACGCACCAGGAGGCCCTGAATTGGGGAGTAAGATACATCGATGTCAAAATTCGCATCGACTAAAACACCCGATCAACATCCCCCCGCCTCACGCTTCACGAGATACGATATCCGACATACCAAATTCATCCCCCGCCCTTTTTCTGCTAACATCGATCACACCGTCGGATTATAATGAAGCCTCAACCAAATGTCATGTTTCCTTAAGATCGCCAATTGAAAGGGTCTGTAAAATGGATAAGAATGAATTAACCAGGCGGCAGCTCCTGGCAACCGCATCCCTCGGCACGATTGCCGCCGTATCGCCGAATATCCCGGCCTACGCCAACATCACCAAAAAAGCCGCCAAGCTCGCAATCCTCGGCGGAGAGCCGGTCAGAAAGAACAAGACCTGGCCCCGCTGGCCCTACTGGGACGACAATGTTGTGGACTCAGTAGTGAAAACCACAAAAAGCAGAATCTGGTGCAGAATCCAGTCCAAGTCCGGCACGGTCCCAACGTTCGAGAAGAAATTCGCCCAAATGATCGGTGCAAAGTTCTGCGTGGCCACCGGCTCCGGCACCCAGGCGCTACATACGTGCGTCGAAGCACTTGGAATCGGCGCCGGCGATGAAGTGATCACCTCGCCCTACACCGACCCGGGAACCATTGCCTCGATCCTGGCCGCCAGAGCGCTGCCCGTCCTGGCCGACCTGGATCGCGAATCTTATCAACTCGACCCCGAAGACGTGGAACGAAGGATTACCGAGAACACCAAGGCGATTATGCCCGTCCACATGATGGGCCAGCCCTGCAACATGGAGGCGATTTGCCAGATTGCCAAAAAGCACAATTTGAAAGTAATCGAAGACGCCTGCCAGGCCCACCTCGCTGAATATCAGGGCAAGAAGCCGGGGACCATCGGCGACCTCGGCTGCTTTAGCTTTCAGTCGAGCAAGACTATCGCCTGCGGGGAAGGCGGAGCGATAGTCGGAAATGATGAAGAGCTTATGGACAAGTGCTACACCGTCCACAACCACGGCACCTCACGCCGCGGACGCACCGAAGTGGCTGGGCCGAAATACCGCATGAACGAGTTTGAAGCAGCGGTCCTGCTCGGCCAGCTCTCCGGCGTGCAGGAACGCTTCGCCCGTCGCAACAAAAACGCCGCCTACCTCACCTCACGCCTCAAGGACATCCCCGGAATCGTCCCGCAGAAACTATACGAGGGCACCACCAGCGGTTCCTTCTACATCTACGCTACGACGTATCGAAAGGAGCACTTCAACGGTGCGGATCGCAGCAAGTTCCTAAAGGTCATGAGCGCCGAAGGCGTCAGTCTTAGCCCCTATATAAGGCAGGGATTGCATAAGGAACCCTGGATAGACCACATCTTGACTCAGAAAGTGTACAAGAAGATGTTCTCCGAGAAGAGACTGCAGAGATACCGCGAGGAAAACCAATGCCCCAACTGCGACAAGGTCTGCCAAGAGATGGCCATGATCTGGGCATCCGGCCCCCTGCTTGGAACAAAAGAAGACATGGCCAACATCGCCGACGCAATCGAGAAGGTCTATGAAAATAGAGACAAATTAAACTCGATATGATCGAGGACGAACTCAGTCCCGGACTCGGCTCGGGATTCCATGAAGAAAGCGGCCCTGATCGCCAAAATTGCTATTACGCAACAGGCCAATCGAATATGCCGCATAGACCGCTCTCCTTGGCCCTGCGACCCATTGCGAAGCGAAAGTGAGCGATGAAGGGCTCGAACCTTCGACCTGCTGATTAAGAGTCAGCTGCTCTACCAACTGAGCTAATCGCCCGAAAACCGCCTAATCCATAGGCTGAAGCCGTACTTTATAATCGACAAGAAGACTTTGCAAGGGAATTAGAAGGAATTATCGCAGCGACTGTCCTATAACAAGACGCCGCCGAACGGTGATACAGACTCGTCGCCGAAAAATAGGAATTGCCGGCAACGCTTTTTAATGATGCGAACGCCTGCTATATTGTGTTGTTTCCGGGCATTGAGAGCGGTTAAGGGGCATCTGCCCGGGCAAGCGTGCCGAGGCGAAGATTAGTCTTGCAGCTTGACATAGGCGCAATGTTCAGTCAAATTGCAGTGTGCTTTGAAGCAAGCCGATATACTGAGAAACGGAATCTCATTGTTCAGAGAAAAGGAGAATAGTAATGAAGTATGCGCATACAATCACATTTGTGGCTTTGTTGCTGGTCAGCGTTATTGGGGCGGGTTGCAACTCGCCGTGCAATCCTGCGGACATTGAGGCATTCCTCAAGCCGTACGAAGCCGACGTTACCGCCAAGAACTACATTCTGCAACCCCCGGATGACATCGCAGTGCACTGCTCGAAAGTGCCTGAAATCGATATGCAGGTCCAGCGAATTCGGCCTGACGGCAAGGTTTCCTTTGAAGGCCTGGGCGAATTTGAAGTTGCCGGGAAGACCCCGTCCCAGGTTGCGGAGGTGTTGGGCAAGAAGGTTGAAGAGCTTTACAAGCTCGTCGGGGAATTCCCCATAGAGGTGCGGGTTGTTGATTATCGCAGCAAGGTGTTTTACGTGATGGGCCAAGTTTTCTCGCCGGGAGCGAAAATCCACACGGGGCGAGAGACGGTGCTCTTGTCTGTTGCCGAAGCGGTGCCAAACCCCATGGCTGCTGAGAGTAAGATCCGTGTAATCAGGCCGTCAGCAGATCCCGGCATTAGGCCGAAAGCCTTCAAGGTTAATTTCAACCGGATGATCACCCGTGGCGAGACCTCCCAGGACGTTCTTTTGCAGGAAGGTGATATAATATATGTTCCGCCGACGTTCCTGGCCTCAATTGGGTTGAAGCTGGAAGAGCTCGTCAGGCCAGTGGCACGGGCTTTTTCGGGCGCTTATATGCTTCAGAACCCCCCGACGTCAAGGAAGGGTTCCAGTGGAGCCGGGCGCAACGACTACCGGTATTAGCCGGTTGACCGTCGCGGCGATTGAGTTTTGTTCAGGATCGTCCTGAGTTTTGGGGAAGCGCGCTCGTGTTGAGACGAAAGACGCTCAGATCCATTCATCTTGCCGGCACCCTGTGGTTCATACTGTGTGTCGTTTACGTTTTGGTGCTGGCCCTGCGCCAGGCGGGCGTGGGGTGGTGGGTGCTATTCTCCCTTTCCGGACACGGTGCGTTAATAGCGTTCATTGTGATCAGTCTGTATCTCTTTGCAATCTTCCGGGGCGTCAGCGGCGGCCAGATACATCAAATAGAGCACCCCCTCACCAGTACGGGCTACTACACCGTATTCTATGTTACGATTCCTTTTCTGGGCGGTCTGGCCGGCTGCCTGGGAATGATTGGCGTATGTACGATAGTCCAGCAGTTCTTGCAGGGTGCCGCACTGGGGACTTTAGCTGCGACTTTTTTGGTCTGGGTAATTGTCGATCCGGCTACGGGTGTCTTGGAGGTGTGGTTGTCGCCCGCGGCCAGAACCCACCGTGCACAGAGAGTCGCCCAGACGAAGGTGCTCCGAGAAAAAGAGCAGGAAGAACGAGAGCAATTGTTGGCCGATATTCTGGAGAAGGAAGAGTCGAACAAACAACAATGGGCCGAAATGTTGAAGCCGCAGGCTGAGAAACTCGCCGATTTGCTGGCCGCTGATAGAATTGACTTTGAGCTGGCTCAGCGCCAAGCTGCCGATATAGGCGCAAGCGCCTGGCAGGCCGGGGGGCTCGGCTGTATGCGGCAGCTTCGCGAGATGGCAATTAACCTGTGCAAACAGAAATATCGAAACGGTGCGTTTGTCGATTATATCTCTGTTTGGTGGGATGGGATTGGAAACTGGAGGAATCCTTCACTTCACAAAACAGCAAATCCTTGAGCTGCGCAAGGGTCCGTTGAGCCGGGAACAACCAAGAGAGTCTAAACAAAATGGAAGCCGCCGGCTTTATTGGATGAGAGCCACGCCTAACACGGATTTGAGAATTCTGCCGGATGGAAGGACAAACTCTCTGATTGTTGTGGCGATATTCTCTATTTGGTCTTGACATTTCCCTGCCGGACTGGTACATTCCCCGCCGCGTACCTATACTAATTCAAAACAACGCAAATGGAAATTTACATGGAGACTGCAGTGGATTGCAAAAAATTCGTCGAAGACCAAATCGCGCAGATCAAACAAACCGTAGGCGACGAAAAGGCCATAAACGCGCTTAGCGGCGGAGTCGATAGCTCCCTGGTGACGGTTCTCGGACACCGCGCTCTGGGCGACCGTCTAAAGACAGTTTTCATTGACAGTGCTCTGATGCGTCAAGGCGAGCCGCAGTATGTTGTTGACACTTTCGCCAAAATGGATATTCCCGTCGATCTTGTGGATGCCCAGGAAGACTTTCTCTCGGCCCTGGCCGGCCTGACGGACCCCGAAGAGAAACGACAGGCCGTCACCGATACGTTCTACTCGAAGGTCTTCGGCCGACTTGTCAAGGAATCAGGCGCAAAGTTCCTGTTCCACGGCACTATCCTCACCGACATCGAGGAGACCGTCGCCGGCATTAAACGCCAGCACAATATCCTCTCCCAGCTTGGCATCGACACAGAAGAAGCTTACGGCTACGCGGTAGTCGAGCCGCTCAAGACACTCAGAAAAGACGGCGTCCGCGAGGTTAGCCGGTTTTTGGAGATGCCCTCCGAAATCGCCGAGCGTATCCCCTTCCCCGGGCCGGGCCTGGCAACCCGGGTTGTCGGAGAGATAACGCGAGAGAGGCTGGCGACAGTGCGAGCGGCGACGGAAATTGTCGAAGAAGAGCTCAAAGACAGCGGCGCCTTTCAGTATCTGGCCGTTTTGCTGAACGATCGCGCGACGGGAATCAGGGACAACAAGCGTGAATTCGGCCGGATAATTGTCGTCCGCTGTATCGAGAGCACCGACGCCAGGACCGCAACGGCCACCGAACTGCCGTGGGAGAAACTCAACCGCATTTGCAGTCGAATCATCTCGGAAATCCCGGACGTGAACCGCTGCCTGTACGACCTGACACCCAAGCCGCCGGCTACTGTAGAGTACATCTAAGCACGGCGAGGGCCAAAACTCCGCGATCAATTTTTGAACCGACATTAGGAGAGTACGCAGTGACAGACAAAAAAGCAGACCTTGCCGGCCCCGGAATAGGCGATTATGCCGAACTCGACAAGACCCTACCGCAGGATTATACATCGCTGCTATCGCCCAAGGAGACCCAAAACGCCATCTATGCAGCCAAGGACTACATCGAAGAAAATCTGTGCAAAGAGCTAAATCTAATCCGCGTCACGGTTCCTCTTATCGTCGATGTCGATAGCGGCGTCAACGACCTGCTCGACCGGGACGGCTCACGCACGCCAATCGAGTTTTCGTGCGGACTCGGACTGGAGACACCCGTTCGTGCGCAGGTCGTTCAGGCCGCCACGAAGTGGAAACGAATGGGCCTCAAGCAGTTCGGAATGGACATCGGCGAGGGCCTGCTTACCGACATGCGCGCCATACGCAAGGACTACTTCCTCGACCACGACCACAGCGCCTACGTGGATCAGTGGGACTGGGAATTGGCCATAACCGCCGAACAGAGAAACCTGATGTTCCTAAAGCAGGTCGTGCAGAAGATATGGAAGGTGCTCAAGGGCGCCGAGACCTGCGTCCAGGAGCTTTTCCCGCAACTCAAGACCGACAAATACCCCGACATGCCGGATGAGTTGACCTTTATTCACGCCGAGGACATCCTCGCTAAATATCCCGACCTGCCGCGAAAGCAGCGAGAGACGCAAATTGTGCAGGACTATCCGGCCGTCTTCATCTACGGTATCGGCTGGGTATTAGAGGACGGCTACCCACACGAGATGAGGGCCGCCGACTACGACGACTGGGCAATCGAGACGACCTCAGAGGACGGCAGGCCAATGCACGGCCTCAACGGCGACATCCTCGTCTGGAACCCGGTCACAAAACGCCGACACGAGCTTACCTCTATGGGCGTCCGCGTCAACGCAGAGACCCTCAAGCAGCAACTCGAAATCTCCGGCCAGCTCGATTTCCTCAAGCTGCCCTACCACAAGGCGATTGTGAACGACGAGATCCCCCTGAGCATCGGCGGAGGTATCGGCCAGTCCCGAACATTCATGCTAATGCTAAAAAAGGCACACATCGGCGAGGTAAGCGCAACCGTATGGCCAAAAGTGCTCAAGGATATGTGCAAAAAGAAGAACATCCACGTAATCGAATAGACGCTATGAATAAGAGACTATCTCAAATCTGTCACCCTGAGCGAAGCGAAGGGTCTGGCAGCGGTGAATATGAGATTCTTCGCTGCGCTCAGAATGACATTCGGACTTTTGAGATAATCTCTAAGCGTGGTCTTTGTCTTGTTAGAACAGTCCTGCTCTCTCTTGCAGCGAGTGTCTTCGTAGGTCAAAGACCTTCGTTCGGCCTCGTCGGCGGCGCGATTGCGGGCAACCGGTACAGAGTCGTTATCTCAAGCGATATAGGCGGCAGCGACGAGGACGACATCCAATCAATGATCCATTATTTGGTTTATGCCGATCTTTTCGATACTGAAGGTATCATCTCCTCGCCGCCGCACAAGGGCCGAAAGAGAGACATCCTGAAGGTGATCGATGTTTACGAAAAGGACCTGCCCAAGCTGAGGACCTGGTCGGACAAATACCCGGCGCCCGACTATCTCCGCTCGATTTCAAAGCAGGGCGCAACGGATCCCGCCCCAGAGAAGGGCTACAGCAATCCCACCGAAGGCTCACGATGGATCATCGAATGCGCTAAAAAGAAGGACCGGCGTCCGTTATACATCCTCGTCTGGGGTTCGGTCACCGACGTCGCCCAGGCGCTTCACGATGACCCCGGCATAAAGAAGAAAATCCGCGTGCAATTCATCGCCTCCTGGAACCAGAGAAACGACGAAAACGCCTTCGCATACATCGACCGGCACCATCCCGATACCTGGTTCATTCACAATGACACCACGTTCCGCGGGTGGTACATGGGCGGCGAGCAGGGCGGTGATCTGGGTAATAAATCATTCGTTCAAACGCACGCCAAGGGCCACGGCGCGCTCGGCGAGCTTTTCGTCCGTCTCAAAGGCGGCGGCATAAAGATGGGCGACACGCCGACTGTTTCTTATCTTTTGCGCGGGACGCCCAACGACCCGACGAAAGAAAGCTGGGGCGGAAGGTTCGTAAAAAGGCAAGGTCGGCCCAACTGGTGGATCGACGATCCCGACCCTGCTGTTGCTCAGGGCGACCGCCCCGGCGCCAAAACTGTGAATAAGTGGCGCGAAGACTACCTGCGTGATTTCCAAAAACGCTTCGACCGCTGTAAGAATAAACGCTCGGATAGCGCCCCTAAGCCTAATCCCACGGCGAAGACGCCTGCCTTTCCGGGCGCCGAGGGCTTTGGCGCTTTCGCACAAGGCGGACGCGGAGGGCGCGTTATTGAAGTTACCAACCTCGACGACAGCGGACCCGGCAGCCTTCGCCGCGCCGTCAACGCCGAGGGGCCGAGAATTGTAGTCTTTCGCGTCTCCGGCACTATCAATCTCGAATCCGGGCTGTCGATCAGGAATCCCTATATCACTATTGCAGGCCAGACCGCCCCCGGCGACGGGATATGCCTCAAGACATACTCGCTGTCCGTCGCCGCCGACCACGTTGTCATCCGTTTTATTCGGTGCAGGCCGGGCGACAATGCAAAATTCGAGGGCGACGCAATCTCGATATCCGCAGGCCGCGACATCATCCTCGATCATTGCTCGGCAAGCTGGTCCGTCGATGAAACGCTCTCGGCCTCTACGTCCGGGCAATTGGGCGATGTTACCGTCCAATGGTGCATCATCTCCGAAAGTCTCAACAACTCCTCTCACCACAAGGGATCTCACGGCTACGGCTCGCTGATCCGCGGCGGATGGGGAAACGGATACACCTTCCACCACAACCTCTACGCCCACCATCGTGGACGCTCTCCGCGCCCCGGCAACTACAACTCGGCATCCGAGGACCCCAAAGGCTTCATCTTCGATTTTAGAAACAACGTCCTTTACAATTGGGCCGGCTCGGCCGCAGGGTATAATTCCGACGGCGACAGCATCACGAAGATGAACTTCGTCGCCAACTACTATAAGCAAGGCCCGAATTCCACCCGCCGATTCGCATTCGCCGAAAGCACAACCTGCGCAAAGGCCTGGTTCGCCGACAATGCAATGAACGGCGTTCGCCCCGATGACCCGTGGTCGCTCGTATCATTCAGAGGCTTCTCACCCGAACAGATCCAGGCATACAAACAAAATGCCCCGATTCCCGTTGCTGATGTCACAACCGAAGACGCAATGACCGCCTTCAAGCGAGTTCTCGCCCAGGCCGGAGCCGTACTTCCTAAACGGGACGCCGTGGATACTAATGTGGTGAACAACGTGATCGACGGAACTGGGAAAATAATAGACGATGAGGAGGATGTCGGCGGCTGGCCCGTTTTGAAATCCGCAAAGCCGCCTCTCGATACCGACCAAGACGGCATGCCGGATGAATGGGAAAAGGCCCACGGTCTGAAGCCAAACGACAAAACCGACGGTGCAAAGGATCGCGACGAAGACGGCTACACCAACATCGAAGAGTACCTCAACCACCTCGCCGCCCCCGGCCGCGCAGCTTTATTGCCTCATCGTATCTTGCCCGAAACTGTCATTCCTGCGAAGCTTGTCCTCGACCCCGATCGGGGAGCAGGAATCCATACCCCTCGCACCGAGAACGCCGCCCCGACCGGCCGCAATACGCAAGAAGTGGATGGCGGGACTTGATATCTTCTATGGAGGTTTGAATGGACTCAACCACCTCGAATCATAAATGCAATTCGTTGCCCGCAATTCGCGTCTATGCTTTCCTCGGCATCTTGGTTTTGACCGTATTTTGCAGCAGCAGGGCGGTTGGGGCGGATTTGATCCCGTTCGTCATCCCGTCCAAGCCGAATCCCAATTCCCCGATTGCGGCGGCTCCTGCTGAGCCAATTGGTGCGGATTCGCCCCGGCTGATTGCGCGCTCGGGCCATTTCTTTCGTGCGGACAAGCGCGTCCGTCTTTGGGGCGTCAATCTCTCATTCGGCGCGAATTTCCCCACCCACGAGGCCGCACCGCACGTAGCTGCCCGCCTGGCGGCCGTCGGAGTCAATAGCGTTCGATGCCATCACATGGACACCGCTCGCTGGCCTCGCGGCATCTGGAATGCCGAGGACGGCAAAGATATTGCCCCCGAAGCTCTTGACCGGCTCGACTTCTTTATCGATCAGCTTGCGCGCCGCGGAATCTATGCGGACATCAATCTTCACGTCGGTAGAGAGCACAGCAAATACCTCGGCCTGCCCGAGACCGGCAGAAGCTATGACAAAGTCACTAACATCTTCACTCCCGCCCTTGTTGACGCCCAGAAAAAATACGCCCGCGACCTACTCGGCCACGTCAACAAGTATCGCAACGTCCGCTACGCCGACGACCCGGCCATAGCAATAGTCGAAATCACAAATGAGAACAGCTTCTTCATGTGGGACGGCGACCGGACACTGCGAACCCTGCCGGAGTATTACGCCAAGATACTCCAGGCCAAGTTCAATTCGTGGCTGAAAACAGAGCTTGGCTCGGACGACAAGCTGCGCACCGCCTGGTCCGACGGTGTCCAGCCGCTCGGCGAAAACCTGCTCAAGAACGGCGATTTTGAGTCCCGCCAAGCCGGCTCAAGCATCCCGCAGTATTGGAACATCGAGCAGCACGAAGGCTGCAGGGCCTGGTGCTCACGCCAGCGGCTCGAATCCAGAAGGGCGCTGAGAATCGAGATCGAAAAGGCCGACGATACCGAATGGCACCTGCAGTTCAACCAGCGGGGCCTCACCCTCAAGAAGGGCCAATACTACACCGTCGCCTTCGAGGCCGCCGCCGATCAGCCGCGCCAAATCACCTGCGGCGTGAGCCAGGCCGGCAGCCCGTGGGCCAATCTCGGCCTATCGCAGCGCATCGAACTCACCAAAAAGCGCACCACCTTTCGCCTCGGGTTCACCGCCAAGGCCGACGAAGCAAACGCCCGCCTGAGCTTCTCTTTCGGCGGCGGCGAAATCCCAATACACCTCGCCAATATCGAACTTCGCCCCGGCGGCAGAGTCGGTCTCAAAGAACGCGAGTCGCTCAGCAAGGGCAATATCGCTCTCTTCGCTGAAACGGAATCCCCCCAACGCACGATTGACCGAATGAAATTCCTCGCCGAGACCGAAAAGGCATACTTCGACCAGATGCGCACCTTCATCAAAAAAGACCTCAAATGCGACGCTCTTGCAACCGGCACAATAGTCTTCGGCCCGCTCGGACTCTACGCCCAGAGCGACATGGATTTCATCGACGCCCACGCCTACTGGCAGCACCCTCGCTTCCCCAACAGGCCCTGGGATGCGGGCGACTGGCTCATCGATCAAAAACCAATGACCGATTACCCCGACGAGGCCACTCTCTTCCGCCTGGCCGCCCAGCGTCTCGCCGGCAAGCCCTATACCGTCAGCGAATACAACCACCCCGCCCCCCTCGACTCCCAGGCAGAGTGCGTCCCCATGCTCGCCTCCTTCGCCGCCGCCCAGGATTGGGACGGAATCTGGCTATACACATACTCCCACAGTTCCGACGACTGGGACAGAGAGAATATGAGCAGCTATTTCGATATCGACACAAACCCCGCCAAGTGGGGCTTTATGCGGGCCGCCGCCGCCGTCTTTGTTGACAACGGCATTGCTGAATTGAAAAGTAGTCTGTCTATTTCATTGCCTGACTCGGCGGATCGCCTTGCCTCATTGGCAAAGCTGCACATCCGGCACGACTGTAATATGTTCGCGACTATATCTGAACGCTGGGAAATGGGCTGGCGTGATGTGCTGAAAACGCGAATTGCCTCATCGTTAAGTGGCTGGGCTGGTAGTGGAGGCTTTTCTGAAACGACGAGGATTCAGTGGGGCACCGAGAGCGGTATTGGCCTCTACGGCGCCTTCGGAGATAAGGCATGGCTCCTCGCCGGCCACGCAGAGAAGTTCGCACCGGTTACCAGGGGCCTCGTGGCTGTGTACTCGCCCCGCTTTCTCGCAATGGCTGTCACCGCCCTCGACAAGAAGACGCTGCAACAGAGCAGCCGCGTTCTCATCACCGCCTGCGGCCGATGCGAGAATACCGGTATGAAATTCTCCGAAGACCGCCGAACCGTAGGTCGAAACTGGGGTGCTGCCCCCGTCCTCATCGAAACCGTCGAAGGAACGGTGACTTTGCCGAGCGGGTGCTGGAAATGCCAGGCCCTCGGTCCTGATGGAATGCCGCAAAGTGAAGTCCCTGTCTCTTACCGTGACGACGAGAGCATCGTGAAGCTCTCGCCGAAATACAAAACAATGTGGTATCTCCTGACCAGGCCTTGAGACAAAGAACATAGATGAAGGGATTCATAATGAGAATTCGACCGTCCATCCTCGCTTCTTGTCATTCCCGCGAACTATGTGTTTAGCGGACGTCGGCACGACGTCTCCTATATCGAAACTAATCGCGAAAGGTCCGAACTAATGATCGCAAAAGGTGTCGCCAAATTAATACTGCCGGTTGTTCTTGTCTTTGCACTTGCATCCTTCGCCTTCAACGGCCACATCGTCACCGAAGGCCCGCTCAAAGTTACTATAGCCGACATCAAGAGCCCGACGCAATTCGACCGGCCATACAACGTCGGCGTGATGCTCGAAAATACCGGTCCGTCCAACCTGAGCGTCAACGTTCGTATCGACGGGCTTATCGACCAGTGGCATGCCGTAGGACAAACGCAAAAGCAAATCGAAATCGCCCCTCGCAGCAGCGCAAAGGCGACCTTTCAAATCGCCGTCTCCGAGGGCGCGTTTTCTGCGCTATATCCCGTCCATATTTACGCGACCTTCAAGGATAACGGCGAAAGCGTGACGGCCCATGCGATTCAGATATTCGAGACGAAATTCCCGAGACTATCTCCCGCAGCGGCGAAATCCACCGAGTTGCCGGTCAATATCGTCCCGGCCAACGGCGCCTTGCCGCTCTGCTCTGTCGATACGCACCGCCTCGCTTGGCGATTCTTCGACAAGCCGCTTGCTTATACGCATGTCGGCTTCCAGGGCTCGGTCCGCGAATCAATGGCCGATTTCGCCCGTCGCCCCATTACGCGCGGTGCGACCAAGCAGGCAATCGTGATGCACCCCCCGTGGAAGCCGGCCGGCGGAACCGTGTTCGCCGAATACATGCTCAAATTGCCCGATACCACGCCTATAAGCCTGCGTTTCGCCAACGCAATTCGCGACCATACTGCTACCGAGCCGGCCGGCGATGGCGTAACTTTCCGGGTATGGGCGGGCGAGACAAAACTCTTCGAGCGACATACCGACAGCAAAAAATGGCTCGACGGCCAGGCCGACCTGAGCCGATTCGCAGGCAAGCAGATACTCCTGCGCCTCGAAAGCCACCCCGGCCCGAAACGCGACACCACCTGCGACTCATCCTACTGGGGCGACCCCGTAATCGTCGCCGGAAACGTTCGCCCCAAACTCACCGATATGCAACGCAAAGAACTGCGCAAACGCGCTCTCGATATCACCGCTCTCAAAAAGCCTCTCGGCAAAGGTGACCACGTATTTCGTCTCGAAGGTGGCTGTCGCGCCGCGATATCCTTGGGACCGAAAGGGCTCTTAGACGGCGCCATCGCGTTCTCCGACGGCAGGCGAAGCGTTGTATTCGATGGCCTGCAAACGTCGGTCTTGCGCCACAACCTCGCTGCAGATTTTTCCCCCCTCGTTGTGCGCGGGGTCTCGACCGCCCGGCTCGAACTCGGCGCGGTCACTATCAGGCACGACCTTTCCCTGGGCGACGAGCAATTTGTGCTCACCGCAAATGTTAGCCTCGACAAAGCCGGTCTTCGCATCGCGCTGAACTGTCCCAAACGTATTACCGACATCGCCCTCGGTCCCGCCGACCGGAAGGCGTCGCGCGTCTATTACGGCCACGGATACTGCATCGTCGAGCCTGAAGCCTTCAGAGCCAGCTTCGGCGGACACAACCTCTCGACAAGTCACGTTGGGTTCGACTTTGAAAAGGGCCTTTCGCTTCTGGTTGCATCCGACAACCCGCCCGATTTTCTCGAAGTCAATCCGAGCACTCGCAAGTACGCACTCCACACGCATCTTAATGCGACTATGACCTTTGTGCCAGGCAGCAGGGGGGCATTCGATTGCGCCCGCAAGTATCGACCCTTGTACGATAAGAAGGCCGCGCCGGCCTTCAAGCGCAAGGCAGGCAGATTCGTCTTCGATATTTGGGGCGGCCGTTACGCCGAGATAGCCGAGACGATGAAACGGATGATCAGCTACGGCCTGACCGATTCGCTCCTCACCGTTCACGTCTGGCAGCGATGGGGCTACGACTACCGCCTACCCGATATATATCCGCCCCAGCCGCAACTCGGCACAGTCGAGGATATGCAGAAAATTGCCAAAGTCTGCGCCGAACACGATATCCCCTGGGGCCTCCACGATAACTACATCGATTTCTACCCCGATGCCGAAGACTACTCCTACGACCATATATGTTTCACCGAGCGCGGCGAGCCGGTTAAGGCATGGATCAACGAAGGCCGCGGCGCCCAGAGCTATCGCTGGCGGCCCGACAGCATTATGCCCTTCGTCCAGAGGAACCTGCGCCTGATAAAGCCTAATCTCAAACCCAATCACTACTTTATCGACGTCTTTACATCGTTGCCTTGCTTCGATTACTACGATAGCGACGGCGCCTTCCACTCAATGCTCGAAACCCGCAAGTGCTGGGGCGAGGCATTCGCCTGGATACGCGACTACCTTGGCGGCGACGCCCCGATGACCTCCGAGGCGGGCCACGACCAGTTGACCGGCTACATCGAAGGCGCCGATTGCCAGCACCTGCAGATTACGCCGGTCGGCAAGCGATTCTGCATCAACATCAAATGCAAAGACTGGCAGCGCGTCCCCTGGTTCGACGCCGTCCTGCACGACAAATTCAGCCTCCACGGCGTCGGCTATTCCAGTCGATACCAGGGCGACCGGACCCGCCGAGACCACGGTATCGAAAGCGACGATTACATCTCGGCAGAGATACTGGAAGGCCACGCGCTGATGATCGACCGCGGCGGCTTCGGCAGAGGCGCTGTTCGCAAATACTGGCTCGCTCAGGACTTCATTCGCAGCATCGCAACAGACACAATCGAGAACGTCGAATTCATAGACGGAAGCATTCACCGCCAGATCATCTCCTGGAAATCGGGGGCAAAAGTATATGTAAATCGTGGCGAAGATGACTGGCTTATCGCCGGCAAACGGCTGCCCAAATACGGCTATTATGCAAAGAACGGCCCTATCGAATCGAGCATTGAAAGAATCGACGGCGTCATCGTCGAGCGGTCCAACGGGCCTTCTGGTCTGTACGTCAACTCGCGAACCTCCAATCCCGATGGCGCCTTGCCCATCCGCCCGACCGCCGAGACCATCGAGCATCTTGGCGGCAGGCGATTTAAGATGATAGTCGATTGGGACGTCCAACGGCCGGCACCGAAGGATCTGCAAATTTTCATCCATTTCAGCACTGATAAGGCCTCTGGCAGCGACAAAATAGCATTCCAGAGCGGCGGGTCCCCGGCCATCGGAACCGGCCAATGGACCGGTCGTCTCAAGACCGGCGAAAACTGGATAGCCGGCGTACCTGCCGAATACGGGCCCGGCGAATATGACATCGGCATCGGTCTGTGGGACCCGGCAACCGGCAGGCGATATCCGCTCCTCGGCGACGACGACGGCTCGACCCGATACCGACTCGGAAAACTGATTGTCGAAGGCACGCCAAAGAAAATAACCAACATCCGCCTCGTAAAGCACGAGCCTGCTGGGCGGCGCCCCCCCCCCC
>JAUVXL010000179.1 GCA_030603595.1 Sedimentisphaerales bacterium
TAACCTGTTATATACCAAAGACTTGGAGAAATTATGCAAAGGATTGTCAACCCTAAACAAACACGCCTGTTTGACCCTTTTGGTTCGGTCTTGACCGAGAAGACCCGCAAGTCCGCCCCGGGCGGACTCGACGGCTGGCCCGGCGTTTTCCGCCACATCATCCTTGAGCTGATGCCGGTCGATGCCATCAGCGAACACTTCGACCCGGTCATGGGCAGGCCGACGAAGGAACTTTATTCCATAGCGGGCCTGTTGTTGATACAGGAGTTCATGGACTGGACAAAAGATGAAGCCCTCGACGCTTACAGTTTCAATATGAATGTTCATTACGCATTGAATCTTGAGCCGATAGCTCACGACATTTCCAAACGGACGCTTGAACGATACATCCGTTTGTGCGAAGAGGAGGATTTGGCCAAAGCAACGATGGATGCAATTACCGTCAAGCTTGTCGAAGTTCTCGGCATCAGGATTGACAAACAGCGGCTGGACTCTACGCACATATTCAGCGATATGGCCAGCTTTGGCAGGACTCGTTTGATGGGCGTAGCGATCAAACGATTTCTCACGCAGGTCATACGCCATAACAAGCAGGACTACCATGCCCTTGACGATCAACTCCGCCGGCGTTATGCGCCCGGTGTTAATCAGTTATTCGCCGATACGAAGAAGGATAGCGAATCCCGCCGTCTGCTCCGTCGGCAGGTCGCAGAGGATATGTATTATCTCTACCAACGATTTGCCGGCATGTACGAGTACAGGCGCAAAGATACTTACAAAGCCCTCGAGCGAATCTTTTATGAGCAGTGCGAAGTGCACGAAGAGAAGGTCTGCGTAAAAGACAAGACCGGGGGCAATGTGATGCAGAACCCGTCCGATCCGGATGCGACTTATGACGGCCATAAAGGGCCGGGCTATCAGGTGCAGATATCTGAGACGTGTAATTCTGATAATGATGTACAGCTTATTACTTCTGCGATACCGCAGACAGCGGCAGAGCCGGATGCCGGCTCTGTTAAAGAAGTTTTAGACGACTTGGGGGCCAACGGCCTGCTCCCTGAGCAGATGCTTAGCGATACCCTTTACAATAGCGATGAGAATGTGCAGCTTGCAGAAGAACAAGGGGTGGAACTCGTCGGGCCTGTGCCGTCCGGGTCGGGCAAGAGCAAAGATGACGATGAATATGAGCGGTTGAATATAGATGACTTTGATGTGGATGAGGCAACCGAGGAGGTGGTGTGCTGCCCGTCCGGTCATGCACCTGAAAGTTCCGAGCATAACAGTGAAACAGGCAGAACCAAAACGTTCATGCCCGAATCCGCTTGCGGCGGATGTGAATTCCGCAAACAATGCCCTGTAAAGAAGGGTCGCCTTGGATACTGCCTTGAACATACAGCCAAAGAACGTCGTCTTGCCGGGCGCAGGCGAGAAACGGCCACGGAAGTTTTCAGAGAACGCTACCGTATTCGCGGCGGCATTGAAGGAACCAACAGCGGCCTGAAACGGCGAACAGGCCTGGGCCAATTACGAGTACGAGGCGGACCGGCGGTTTTCCATGCGATTTACTTGAAGATAGCAGGCTGGAACATTTTGCGGGCATCGGTCTGCGCCAAAATGCGCCAAATTGTATGGGAACGAGCCAATATGGCCGCATTCTGGCTTAATTTTGGATTTTTGAGGTGGGCCAAGACGCTCGGAAGTCTTCCTATGAGCCTGAAAAGGCAAATCAGATTGCATCTTCAACAATTGGAAAGTATTCCAAAGCTCAGCAAAGCCGCCTGAGCAAACTTTTGACGCAGGCGTATTGTTTTAATAACGAATATCCTTTTAGTTGTCAATGGGCGCGTTAAAACCAGCCGGTAATTTCATTCCTTATATACCGAATTTCCTTTGTAGTTCAAGGCAATTTTGGCTTCGTCCGAATAATGAGCAGGCGAACCCGGCAAATCACGTCCTTGGAGTGGCTTGGAGAGAAAAATCGTTCCTCGGGGATTTGGGCCGCCGGGGGGAGAGGGAAATTTGTGCCTCTGGCGCCCCGAACGATTTTTCTCGGTCGTGCGAACCGCCGAATGCACCTACCCATTTCCCGGATGTACCCAAGAAAAGTCTGAACAGAGAGTGGAAGGCATGGGGTGAATATGGTAAAATAACTGGGCTGATGGGCCTGAAAGCCTTTACCGAGGTTGATTATCGGGTATGTTGGCGGTTTCGGCGGCTTCGTATGCTGTCGGAACGGGCAGAATGTGGAATTGGCAAAGGCTAAAGTACGAAGCGGATTGCACAAGATGGGTATTAAGGAGTTCTGTATGGTTTTGCGTAAGGCAGTTCTGATGTTGTTTGTCGGTATCGTATTTGCAAGTTCGGTTTTCGCAGCCGATCCATCCTATTATCAGCGTAAGGATGCTTGGCAGGAGACAATGCGGTGCAGCCTCGAGGCCCTCTCTGCATGGGAAAGCGAACACCCAGATGAGGATGCGGGGAAGCTTGATTTGGGCCCGTGGTATGTTTTGGGGCCTGTTAGTTCCGGGAAAGAGAGTTTTAACTTCACTCCGGGATTCGCGACGAGCAAGATCGAAGTATCGAAGGCTTATAACGATTCGATGAAGTGGAAGCGTGCTAAGAAGCATAAAGACGGCACAGTGGTGAAACTGAGGAGCCCCAGTAATGCTGCGACGTATCTGTTTCGCACCATAACCGTCGGGGCCGAAGGCAAGTTGACGGTGTATCTCGGGAGCGACGACGGATTAGAGGCGTTTCTCAACGGGAAGCGATTGATTTCAAGGAACGTCGCACGGGGTGTTAGTCCAGGCCAGGACAAGGTCGATCTGCCGCTCAAGGCAGGCGAGAATCAGTTGCTGCTGAAGATATACAACCGCAGCGGCGATCATGGTTATTATTTTTCGACATCGCCAAAGCCGGGCCAGGCCGCTCTTTCGCCTCGCTTGCAGCGGCGCGAGGGGCTTTGGAAGCTGGTGGTGAGAGATTTTACGTCGGAAGAGGCGCAGCGGCAAATTAGCCTGGAGCAGAAGGACGGGATCTGGGATAGCGCCTGGGAGAAAGGTGACATAAAAGAATTGGCGAACCGTTATGCACGAGCTTGCCGTACAAAGAATTTGCAGAGCGAGGCAGTGAAGCTCGCCGTCGCCGGGCCGACAAAGCTGGATGAGGTTCGCGACCTCTATCATCGTTCTATCGAATTGAAGGAGACCTTGGCGAAACTCGAGAAGCTCGATATCGAGCCGGTGAAGCGGGCAATCCGGGATTTATCCCAAAGTTTTCCCCTCAAGTACAAACAGGGTCCGGAACTGCTCGGGCGGCTAAATAAACTGCAAGAAGCCTATCAAGCCATCAAGAACGCGGGCGATGAGGATGCGATGGTCAAGATTGGCGGCGAGATTCTCGAATTGACAGAGAAGGCCTTGCTCGGCAATCCGCTGCTTGATTTCGAGAAGCTTCTTGTTGTTAAGCGAAGCGTTACGAGCAACCAGGGACTGCCGCAGAATTGGCAGGGCAACTGTGCACTTCCCAAGACCGGCTATGACAACGAGATAGCGGTTCTTTCGCCTGTGCACGCCGGCGGCAGGCTTACCACGCTGTACAGGCCTGAAAACGGTCGATTTGTCGGCGACGTCGATCTGCATTTTGACGCCGACAAGATGCTGTTTTCAATGCCGGGCAGTCACAATAGATGGCAAATATGGGAAATCGGAGTCGATGGCTTAAGGCTGCGGCAGGTTACGCCCGGCGAGTACGACGATGTCGAGAATTATGACGCCTGCTATCTTACCGACGGGCGGGTCATTTTCGACTCGACGCGGTGCTTTCAGGGTATTCCGTGCGTTGGCGGGGGCGATAACGTTGCGAATCTTTGCGTGATGAACGCCGATGGCACGAAAATTCGTCAACTTTGTTTCGACCAGGACCACAACTGGTGCCCGACGATGTTGAACAACGGCAGGGTCCTTTATTCTCGATGGGAATATTCTGACTCGCCGCATTACTTTACGCGACTGCTCTTCCACATGAATCCCGACGGCAGCAACCAGATGGAATATTACGGCAGCAACTCGCCCTGGCCCAATTCATTCTTCTACGCCAAGCCCATCCCGAATCAGGCTACTGCGGTTGTGGCGGTGATTTCCGGTCATCACGGGGTCCCTCGTATGGGTGAGATGGTGATTTTCGATCCCGCTCGAGGCCGGCAGCAGGCCGACGGGGCCGTTCAGAGGATTCCCGGATACGGCAAGAAGGTCGAGCCTGTTATCGCAGATCAGATTGTAAACAACTCCTGGCCTAAGTTCCTGCACCCTCATCCTCTGAGCGAGAAGTACTTCCTCACTGCGATGCAACCTGATGCAACCGCGTTGTGGGGTATTTATCTGGTCGATACATTCGACAATCTGGTGCTTCTCAAAGAAGAGCCTGGGTACAGGCTTTTCGAGCCTGTTCCGATTCGCAAGCGGGTTCGTCCGCCAGCAATTCCGGATCGCGTGGATTTGACCAGACAGGATGCGCTCGTATATCTGAGCGATATCTATGTGGGCGGGGGCCTTGACGGGGTTCCTCGGGACACTGTTAAGAAACTTCGGCTTTATGAGTATCATTTTGCATATCCCAAGATGGGCGGTCATATCCAAATTGGTATCGACGGGCCATGGGATGTTCGTCGTACGCTCGGCACGGTGCCCGTCGAGGCGGACGGTTCGGCGAATTTTAGGGTTCCTGCGAATATGCCTATTGGGGTTCAGCCGCTCGACGAGAATGGGCGTGCTCTGCAGATTATGCGAAGCTGGTTCACCGCCATGCCCGGCGAGGTTCTGTCTTGCGTGGGCTGCCATGAAAGCCAGAGCACTGTTCCGCGTGCGAAGCCTACGATTGCGGCTATTCGCAAGCCTTCTGAAATAAAGCCCTGGCGCGGGCCGTATCGCGGATTCAGTTTTAAGCGTGAAGTTCAGCCCGTTTTGGACAAGTATTGTGTGGGCTGCCATGACGGTAAACATAAAGAGCGGCCTAATTTCACGACGGATCGTCCGAGCCCGTTCCGTAATTTTACTCCTTCGTATTGTGAATTGCATCCCTATGTACGCAGGCCCGGGCCTGAAAGCGATTATTTCATGCAGCAGCCGCTGGAATACCATGCAAGCGTGAGCGAATTGATTCAGATGTTGGAGAAGGGCCATCATAATGTCAAGTTGGACGCCGAGGCATGGGACAGGCTGGTTACATGGATCGATCTGAACGTCCCGGACCACGGCACATGGAGCGAACACCGGAAAATTGCGGGCAACTTCGAGCAGCGAAGGCTCGATATGCGAAAGCTCTACGCCAATCGTCCTGAAGAACCTGAGGTCTATCCTTCGATCCCGCCTGAGAAGGCTCAATTTGTCAGGCCCAAACCGGTTGTCCGTAGAGCCGCCTTAAACGCCGCCGTTATGAATTGGCCTTTGAGCATCGAGAATGCCAAAGAGCGCCAGAAGCGGGCCTCTCTGCCGAAGGATTTGACTTTCGACTTGGCCGAGGGCATTAAGCTGGAGATGGTGTTGATACCGGCCGGCGAGTTTATCATGGGCTCGCCCGACGGATACGCCGATGAGTATCCGAGGAGTAGTGTGAGAATTGATAAATCTTTCTATATGGCCAAATTCGAGGTGACCAATTCGCAGTATTCGCAGTTTGACCCGACGCATCAGAGCGGCTATATCAGTGTCTATAACAAAGACCAAAGCAGGCGGGGCGAAGCTGCCGACCGTGAAAAGCAACCTGTGATTCGCGTTAGCTGGAAAGAATCGGTGGCGTTCTGCAATTGGCTCAGCCGAAAGACGGGACGCAACTTTACGCTGCCAACCGAAGTGCAGTGGGAATATGCATGTCGAGCGGGCAGCGATACGGATATGAACTACGGCGGCGTTGCCGCTGATTTCAGCAAGCACGCCAACCTGGCCGACGATCAGATCAGCAGTCTGACTCCTCGCGATTCGCCGAGGTGGATACCGCGCGCCAAGGGAGTAAACGATGGGACGGTCGCCACAGCGGATGTGGGCAAATATCAGGCTAATGCCTGGGGGCTTCACGACATGCACGGCAATGTCTGCGAGTGGACTCTTAGCGCATACAGGCCCTATCCGTACAAGGCGGACCCGGCCAAGGCGAACGAGAAGAGGGTCGCCCGAGGCGGCTCGTTCTACGACAGGCCGAAACGCGCCAGAAGCGCTTTCAGACTCGGATACGCGGAATGGCAGCGGGTATTCAATGTTGGTATCCGCGTTGTGTGCGACGCTCCGAGTGCCATTGTGAAGAAATAGCGTTCCGCTATGTGGCTCGGATAGTGTGTGCGACAAAAAGATGGCATGTCGGGCCGGGCAGTTCTATCGGTCCGGACCATCACCCCCTTGGGGGAGGCTGCCACCCTGAAATATGCGGCAGAGCCGCCGCAACCCTGTCGGGCGCCCCTCGGATATTTGGGTAAGATTTTTTGTGGAATACGCTCGTTCTATATGGTAAAACAATCGGCCTTATATGTGATTGAAAGTTACTTGGGGATAAAGGGGATATGATCCTTTGGAGGGGGCGTCCGGACTCTGGCGACGAATGTAATTGCGGCGTACTTGCCGAATCATAAGATAATGATTTATTAGAAGTTTTTGACTTTTGCGCGATCCGGGAGGTTCGAGTGTCGAAGTATTTTGAAGTTAGGTGGCATGGTCGAGGAGGCCAGGGAACCGTTACAGGGGCGAAGTCCCTTGCTGAAGCGGTTCAGGGCACGGGCAAGTGTGTATCGGCGTTTCCTGACTACGGCCCGGAAAGGCGAGGCGCCCCGGTGCGGGCTTTTGACCGGTTCTCGGACAGCAGAATCCGCATTCACACGCCGGTTCTTTCGCCGGATGTCGTCATAATTGTCGATACGACGCTGATCGGCGGCAAGGGCCTTGTCGAAGGCGTCGGCGAGAGCACGATTTTCGTTGTGAACACCGAGAAAAACGCCGCCGAGACGAAAGAACTGCTGGACCTGACGAGCCAAACGGTCTATACCGTCCCGGCCAACAGTATCTCCTATCGGTTGTTCAAGAGGGAGATTCCCAACTCGGCGATGATGGGGGCGTTTGCGAGGGCCTGCCCAGAGATTATTTCCCTCGAAGCCCTGGTCGAGGAGGCACAGAAGATATTCACTCATTTGCTTGCTGCGGATCTCGTCGGCAAGAATATTGAGGCGATAAGATGTGGTTACGATGAGGTGCAAACGGTATGAGCGAGAAGTACAGATTGAAAGACTGGCAAGAGCTTCCTTTGGGGGGCGTTGTCACCGAGGGAGGCAACGCGGCCGACTACGAGACCGGAACGTGGAGAACATGGAGGCCTCTTTGGCGGGAGCATGACTGCATCCACTGCTTGACTTGTTGGGTCTTCTGCCCTGAGGGAGCCTTTGTGCTAAAGGACGGCAAAACGCCCAACGGGAAGGACCGCAAGGAAATCAAAGAGATAGACTACTATTACTGCAAAGGCTGTGGCCTGTGCGTAAAGGAATGCCCGGTCAACAGGAAGGGCAAAAAAGAGGCGATAAAATTTATCCGTGAAGAAACGTAATGGAATCCAAGAATGTCTAAAACCAGTGCAATTACGGGAAACGGCGCCATAGCCGAGGCAATGCGACAGATATCTCCGGATGTGGTGGCTGCTTTTCCAATCACCCCTTCGACGCAAATCATCGAGGATTTTGCCAAGTTTGTGGCGGACGGAGAAGTCGATACCGAGCTTATAACTGTCGAGAGCGAGCATAGCGCGATGTCCGCCTGTATAGGGGCGTCCGTCGCCGGGGGAAGGGTGATGACGGCGACGTCCGCCAACGGGCTTGCTTTGATGTGGGAGATGCTCTACGTCGCCGCTGGAATGAGGCAGCCGATACTTGTTGCAGTTATCAATCGAGCCCTGTCGGCGCCTATCAATATCCACTGCGATCACGGCGATTCCATGGGTGCTCGCGATGCGGGATGGATACAAATCTATGCCGAGAACAACCAGGAAGCCTATGACAACATGATCATGGCTCCGGCAATCGCCGGGCATCTGGATGTTCGGCTGCCTTTGATGGTATGCCTCGATGGCTTCATTATCTCTCATTCTATTGAGACGATGCAGATCGAAGACGACCAAAAGGTAAAGGATTTCATCGGCGAGCACACCGCCCTTCACACGCTCCTCGATACCGACAATCCCTCATCCTGGGGCGCGCTTGACCTGCACGATTACTATATCGAGCATAAGAAGGGCCAGCAGGTCGGTATGGAGAATGCGAAACCTGTTATCGAGGAGGTTTCCGAGCGGTTCTCCAAAGAATTCGGCAGGAAGTACGAGCTTTTCGAGTCGTACCGCCTGAACGACGCCGAGAGAGTTGTCGTTGCCATCAACTCGGTTGCCGGCGAACTCAAAGAAGTGATCGACGAGCTTCGAGACGAAGGCGAAAAGGTCGGGCTGCTAAAGATTCGGGTCTTCAGGCCTTTCCCTTATGCCGAGATTGCAGCGGCGTTGAAACGCAGCAAGATTATCACTGTTCTCGACAGATCTACAAGTATGGGGGCTTATGGGCCTCTGTTTGTTGAGATATGCAGTTCGCTTTTCGATGCCGATCCCAGGCCGATGCTTTACGGCAGAACGTTCGGCATTGGCGGCAGGGAGTTGCTCCTCAACGATATTCGCGACATCTTCGAAGAGAGCAAGAGGTATCTCAATGAAGGCAAAATCGAAAAAACATCTGACTTCCTGAATGTAAGAGGAGGCTGAAGGTGCCTAAGGAGGCGCAAAATAATAACTTACCGATATTAACTTATTCCAGTCATCGGCTTGGAAGTATTTGGTAGTTCCAATCGCCATGAAACTTATTCCTTTTGATTCTGACATTGGACAACTGTGCATCGGTAACTTTCCG
>JAUVXL010000251.1 GCA_030603595.1 Sedimentisphaerales bacterium
CGTTTCGTTAGCGGGAGAGCCATTCGACTTCGAGATAATAGTCGTCGATAAAACGTTTCGGGCCGATTGAGTAGCGGTCGGCGATATTAACCGCGACGGCAAGCTCGATATCTTCTCGGGCGATGTTTGGTACTCGGCGCCCGACTTCAAGATGCACGAATTGCGTGCGGTGGGGACTTATGACGGAACGAAAGGCTACAGCAACTGCTTTACCAACTTCGCGCAGGATGTGAATGGCGACGGCTGGGTCGATTCGATTGTCGTCGGTCTGCCCAACGGACCGTGTCTTTGGTATGAGAACCCGAAAAACAAGCCCGGCCACTGGAAAGAGCGCATGGTCGCCAAGAGCGCCTGCAACGAGACGCCGATCTTTTTCGACCTGTTGGGTAACGGCCAACTGGTGCCGATATTCGCTGTTCGCCCGCAGGGACTTATGGCGTGGTTCGGCGTGCCAAGGGATCTCGAAGGACTCTGGGATATGCACGTAATCGCAGCCGGACCCGATGCGCCGGGGACAAAGATGTACAGCCACGGCTTGGGGGCGGGCGATGTGAACGGCGACGGGCGGAACGACATCCTCATAAAAGAAGGTTGGTGGGAAGGGCCGCAAGATCGCAAGAAGGCCGATTGGAAGTTCCACCCCGCCAACCTCGGCGAGGATTGCGCGAATCTGCTCGTTTACGACGTGGATAACGACGGCGACAGTGATGTAATCACCAGTTCGGCCCACCGATATGGTATATGGTGGTTCGAGCAACTCGACGACTCGAAGTTCGAGCAGCATCTGATTACCAAGGAGTACTCCCAGACGCACGCTATTATCCTCGCCGATATGAATCGCGACGGAATCAAAGACCTCGTCACGGGCAAGCGCCATTTAGCCCACCAGGGCAATGACCCCGGCGGAAAAGACCCGGCGATGCTGTATTGGATCGAGCTGCGCCGCCCGCAGACCGGAAAGGTAGAGTTCACCACGCACGTAATCGACGACGACTCGGGCGTAGGAACACAGTTCGAGGTCGTCGATATGAACAATGACGAAAAGCTGGACATCGTTACATCAAACAAGAAGGGCGTCCGCGTCTTTTTGCAGAAGTGACGATGGAATCCCTGCTGTCCGAGGCGGTAAAACAGAAAGGGTAAAGATAGTGCCAACACAGTTACAGATTGCACGAACGGGGGTGATTAGCGACGAGGTTAAGTTCGTTGCCGAGGTTGAGAATGTCGATGCGGAGTTGATCCGCGAGGAGCTTTCGGCCGGTCGGGTGGTGATACCTGCGAACCGGCTGCACCTCGAGACGAATCTCAAACCGGCCGGTATTGGCCGGATCTTCACTACGAAGGTCAATGCGAATATCGGCACGAGCAGCGTTCGCTCGTCCGTCGAAGTCGAGATCGAGAAGATGCAGGCGGCTCTGAGCGTCGGGGCCGATGCGATTATGGACCTGAGCACGGGCGGGAATCTCGATAAAACCCGCGAGCAGTTGCTCGCTCAGTGTCCCGTGCCCTTCGGAACGGTGCCGATATACCAGGTGATAGAAGGCAGGGAAGTCGAGGATATAGACATCAAGACGATCCTCGGTATTATCGAAAAGCAGGCCGGGCAGGGAGTCGATTTCTTCACGATTCACGCCGGAGTGTTGAGAGAGCACCTGCGCCTGCTGGAAGGGCGAGTTGCGGGCATCGTCAGCCGGGGCGGGGCGCTATTAGCCAAATGGATGCTGCATCACAACAGGCAGAATCCCTTCTATGAAATGTTCGACGACTTGTGCGATATAATGTCCCAGTTCGACATTTGCTTTTCGCTGGGCGATGGCTTTCGCCCCGGCGCTATCGCCGACGCCACCGACGAGGCCCAGATAGCGGAGTTGAGGACGCTGGGCGAATTGACCCAAAGGGCGCAGGAAAAGGGCTGCCAGGTGATGGTCGAGGGCCCCGGCCACGTGCCCTTCGACCAGATACGGCATAATATGGAGATACAGCAGGAGATTTGCAGTGATGCTCCTTTCTACGTTCTCGGCCCGTTAGTGACCGATATCGCGCCGGGCTACGACCACATAACCGCGGCGATAGGCGGCACGGCTGCGGCGACATACGGTGCATCTTTCCTGTGCTACGTCACGCCGAAAGAGCATTTGGGCTTGCCCGATGCCGACGACGTTCGGGCCGGCGTTGTTGCGACGAAGATCGCAGCCCACGCCGGCGATGTCGCACGCGGCCTCAAAGGCGCCGCCGAAAGGGACAGAAGGCTGAGCATCGCCAGGGCGAATCTCGATTGGGAAGCGCACTTAGCCGAATCGCTCGACCCGCAAACAGCCGAGAGAATGCACATCGAGGCCTGCAAGGAAATCGGAGCAGGGCGGCCGTCCTCGGCCGACTACTGCTCGATGTGCGGCAAGGCATGGTGCAGCGTCAGGATAAACAAGGAAATCCGAGAGGCGGCAAGATCCGAAGACCCGGCAAACGTGTGATTTGCCGTCGATTCAGTCCATTCGGTCGAAAACATGCGAGCTTTGGATGAGCAAGGGCAGAATCTTAATAGTCGAAGACGACCGTGACATCAAGGAGATGGTCGAGTACAACCTCACCGAGGAGGGGTATGAAACCATCTCAGCTCCCGACGGTCGCATCGGCGTCGAGCTGGCGGGCAAGCGCCGGCCCGACCTGATTATCCTCGATATAATGCTTCCGGTTATGGACGGCTTCGAGGTCTGCCGGGCCCTTAAAAGCGACAGTTCAACTGCCGATATCCCGATTATCATCCTAAGCGCCAAATCCCAAGAGACGGATAAAGTGCTGGGCCTTGAGTTGGGCGCCGACGATTATGTAACCAAGCCGTTTAGTCCGCGCGAACTAATCGCCCGAATGCGCGCGATTCTGAGACGCCGCCGTTCGCAGCGACCGGCCGGCAGCACCCAAATCGGCGATATTGTAATAGACGGCACGAAGCACAAGGTAACTGTTCGAGGCGAACAGATCACGCTGACCTTCACCGAGTTCAAGCTCCTCGAGTTTCTCGCTCAAAGGCCGGGCGTTGTCCTATCGAGGGACCGGATTATCGACGCCGTCGCCGGGGACAACGCCGTAGTTTACGACAGAACCGTCGATGCACACGTAAAATCACTCCGGCGCAAATTGGGCCCCGCGAGGGATTACATCGAGACCGTTCGAGGGGCCGGCTACAGATTCAGAGAGCTCTAAATGACAAAGAGAATCATCTGGAAATTCTTCGGCGCATTCGCATTTCTAACCGTTATCGCCGTTTTCGTATTGAATTTCTTCGTCGGTTTCAAGCTGCGCGACCATTTCGAGCAGAAGATCACGCGAGAACTCCGCAGCAACGCGATTTTGGTCGGCGACATCTTGACAGAAGATCTCGTGCGGGGCGGAAACGAGGCAATTCAAGATAAAGTGCAAGCCTTTGCAGACAAGCTCGATTTGCGAATCACGGTTGTGGACGAGTTGGGCTTAGTGCTGGGTGATTCTGAGGAAGCGCCGGGGTTGATGGAGAATCACGCCGGCAGGGTGGAAATTGCCAGGGCCTTGAAGGCCGGTTTCGGGCAGAGCACTCATTTCAGCGAAACACTGGGCTACAATATGAAGTATGTCGCCGTTCGCGTCCGCAGCGGTGCCGAGACACACGCCGTTGTCCGTTTCGCGTTGCCGCTCTCGGAAGTCCAGCTTCAAATACGAGTCATATACAGGGTAGTCCTGCTCGGGGCGATTGTCACTATCATCATCGCGCTGACCATCGCATATTATGTGTCCAAGAGCATAACCTCGCCCATAAGACGGATGCAGAGGGCCGCCGAGCGGATCGCCGGGGGAGACTTCGACAGCAGGGTAAAGGTAAAGAGCAAAGACGAGCTTGGGCAATTGGCCAAGTCGCTGAATGTCATGGCCGACGAATTGCAGCAGCAAATCGAGGACCTCAAGAAGATGGACACTATCAGGACGGATTTCGTCGCCAACGTTTCTCACGAACTCAAGACGCCTCTGACCCTTATCAAGGGTTATATTGAAACGCTTGAAGGAAGGGCCCTCAACGATAAGGAAAAGAGCCGAAGATTTATCGCGATCATTAAGGAAAACGCCGACAGGCTTGAGAACATAATCAACGATCTTCTGAGCCTGAGCGAGATGGAGCTTTCGAGGGACTGTTTGAACAAGGCTCGGTTCGACCTCAAGAGCCAGATAGACGATATCGCTTTGGGGTTTGGTCATTCGCTCGAGGCCAAGGGCATCACGTTAAACGTCGATGTTCAGGGCGAGGATTTCACAATCGAGGCCGACAGCGACAAGATCGAGCACGTCTTCGTGAACCTCCTCGACAACGCGATCAAGTACACCGAGCCCGGCGGGCGAATCGACATTTCGATCAGAGAAGATGCCGAGGACGCGACCGTAATTGTCGAAGACAACGGAATCGGGATAGCCCGGGAACATATCGACAGGGTCTTCGAGCGGTTCTATCGCGTCGATAAGGCCCGCTCACGCCAGTTGGGCGGAACAGGGCTCGGCCTTGGAATCGCCAAGCACATCGTCGCCGCCCACAACGGAAAAATTCGAATCGAGAGCCAAGCCGGCAAAGGCACAAAGGTCTTCGTAACGCTGCCTCGAGAATAATTTTTTTCGTCTTCACCAAATATTCACACTCCTTTCACATTCCCTTCACAGTCTCAGCGTATAGTTATGGTGCAGCTATATAGATCCGGCTCTCTTTGTAGGGCCTCGAAAGAAAAGAAATGAAGTTCGGATTGCAGAAAGATTTTGGGGAAAGCTATGAAAGACAATAGTGACTCGCAGGTTTGGAAGATTAGAACCATCAAGAATTATCCGGAAGCCCACAATCATATACTTGTCGGCAAGGTCCTCGGCGTAACAGATTCGTATGTTCGCCTGCACTGCACAACATATCATTTTGCCAAGGTCGTCAACAAGCCTGAAGATATCCAAATTGGAAACTTGATGGTCAGGGTGGTTCCGTGGAGCCGGATTGAGATAATCAATGAGTTGCCGCCGACCTTTGATTATGTCAGAAGCAGGCTAATTGCCGACAAGGAAGGCGAGGTTCTTTTCGAGGATGGACGGCACGCCTGCCCTGTCGGGTCAGGGGCAAACTATGAGGTCAAATACTAAATGCGCCGGACACGGACCTTGCGGACCAGCCGGGATATTTGAGAGATTTCAGCGAAAACAAGAAAATAATTTGGTCTTCACCGAATATTCACATTCCGTTCATATTGCCTTCACAGTGCCTGCGTATACTTTACTGAAAAGCATATATGTGTGGAAGGCATTATGAACGATAGAATCAAAACAATTTTAAGTAGGGCTTGCTGAACAAGTCATATAGAGTTCTTAACAGATTTTGGCGTCACCGGGACAGAGCCGTTGCTCC
>JAUVXL010000321.1 GCA_030603595.1 Sedimentisphaerales bacterium
CTGCGGACGGCGATTCGGGGCGGGCGGAGGAGGTCTATAAGGCTGTTGCCGCGGGTGAGGCTGGGACTGATTACGGGTTGGAGGCGCAGGAGAAGCTGACTTGCCTTTATGTTAAGGCCGGTAGAGGGGGCGAGGCGCAAAGCGAGCTTGATGCGCTGCGGGCCGGATATCGGCACAATGCGCTTTTGGCTGGGGCGGTTACGCGTGTGGGCGATACTTATCGGGGGTCGGGAGGGCATGTAAAGGCTTGTGAGGTTTATAGTTATGTGATTGAGAATTGGCCGGGGGGTGAGTATGCGCTTTGGTCTCAGATGGATTTGGCTGTGTGCAAGGCCGCTCTGAAGGATGTGGGGGGGGCGACGGCTGCTTTTGAGACGCTTTGCAGGCAATACTCTGGTAACGAACTGCTGCCTAAGGCGGTATGCTTATTAGGAGACAACTATCGGCAGATGGGGCAACCGGCGAGAGCGCTGGAGATGTACGAGTACGTTCTGGAGCATTGGCCGGAGGCGGAACATGCATTCTGGTCTGAAGCCGGGCTTGCGATGGTGAATATTCGGCTGAGGCGGGATAATGCGGCGAAAGAGGCGGCTGAGAGGCTGATAGAGGACTTTTCCGATGAGGCGAACGCAGCATCGGCTATTTGCCAGGTGGGGGATGAGTATCGCAAGGCGGGCAAGCATGAGAGGGCCTGCGAGCTTTATGAGCACATTTTAAAGGAACATCCAGACAGCGAACACGCATTTTGGGCTCAAATGAATAGTGCGATTTCTAAAATCGGGCTTGGGGATGAGGCGGGAGCGGTCGAAGCGGTGGAAGGGGTGCTGGATTATGCGGATGCGAACGATAATCGGATACCGTTTGCGGCGCGGACGATTGGGGATGAATACCGCAAGGCTGAGAAGTACGATGAGGCGTTCGAATTGTACGAATATGTGGTTGAAAACCACGGGGAAACTAAGGAGGCGCTTTGGTCGCAGATGAATCTGGTGATTGCGAAGGTTAAGCTGGGCGATCCTAACGCGGGTTTGGCTACCGAGAAGCTTTTGGCGGATTACTCGGGGTATTCTGAGATTTCTTCGGCGATTTGCTGGGTTGGGGATGAGTATCGGCGGGTGGGCAGGGACGAAGAGGCGATGAGACTGTATAAGCGGGTCGCGACGGAGCATCCGGAATCGGAGCATGCGATGTGGTCTCAAATGGGTCTTGCGATTTCGAGCCTGAAGCTTGGAAACGATCCTAATGCTCAAGATGCTTTGGCTTGGCTTTTGGCGTCTTACGGCGAGCAGAATGGGTTCGGCAGGGCCGTATCGTCGATAGCGGGGCAGTATTACCGAGAGAAGGATTTCGTTAAGTGGAGGGGGGTGTATGAGACGGTTTTGGATGTCATAAAGAGCGTTCCAGAGGAGAAGAAAGGGCTGTGGACGGGTGTGGCCGAGGCGGTCTCGAACGTGCATTTGGGTAATGACGAGGCTGCACAGGCGGTTTTGGATAAGATGATCGCCGATTTTAACGACCATCCCGACCTGCCGCTGGCGCTCTGGCGTGCTGCGGATGCCTACTATTACAGCGGTTCTCGGCTCCAGGGGGCCGGGCAGTGGCAGAAGGGGAACGAGCAGGTTAAGATGATGGTAACGCTCGGGCGGAGAATTCGAGAGAAATTGCCGACGACGGACGATACGGTGGAGGCATGGTTGTTTTCCGGGGTGGCGAGCAGCCATTGCGGAGAGCGTTTCGAGGCTATCGAGTACTATCGAGAGGTTGTTAGGAGGTGGCCCGGGCATAAATGGGCACCAGTTGCCCAATATCGGGTCGGAACGACGTATAAGCAGCTTAGCGTGCCCAGACAAATCTCGCGAACTGCAAGGCGGATGGCGATCAAAGAGGCTTATGAGAAGCTGATCGAGGACTATCCGGACAGTGTGTTTGCAGATACAGCACGCAAATGGTTTAAGAGGATGTCGATCTACTTCCGGGGAGGACAAAAATGAATAAGAAAAGAGTACGAGTTAGCATGATTTTAGGGGTCGCCTGCCTTCTAATCGGTATAGCGTATGCCTGTGAGCTAATAAACATCACTTGCGACCCCTGCGACTCAAATATCGTGTCGCTGAAGTATTATGAAGCAAACGTTGAGTACGTGAGTACGTTTTTAGCGAGTGTTCAAGGCTGGATAAACGGCCAGCCGGGGGTTCCGGCCATAGAGACGTGGGTTTGGAGTTCTACGGGAGGGACGATAGAACCAGATGGGAATTGGCCGGAGCAGTATCTGAGATTTGATTCTGCAGGTTTTTACGATGTTAATGCGATAGGTACGATGGTGGACGGGGTCTGGGGTTTGGGCGTTTGCGAGGACTTCTTGGTTTTCGATACGCAGTTGGATGTTAATGGAGTGCCTGACGACGATGAGGAGGATCCGGGGGCTTTTATTGCTTATAATGACGATGACGATAATGAGAACGGCGTGCCGGATTATCTTGACGACGGGGATGCGAGTGAGGATGATTTGGCTAAGATCGTTCTTATTGACTGCTTGCCGGATGACTTGACTTTTGGGTTTCTGGAATTGCGTGTATCTGAATATGCCGGGTTTAGGGTTTGGGGCAGTGAGCATAAGGGAGATGGGAATCTTTTGATAGATAGCGGGGGCAGCAAACGATGGGGGGTTGGTTCTGCGCCGACGGAGTTGTGGATCGAAGGCACTGAGATGGTTAATGGTCAGTTGGAGTTGTGGTACACGCCGGATGGGACTTGGTTCCCCGGGTACAATCCAGATATTGTTAATGTGACGGTGGTTCAAGTGCGTATGGATATGGACGGGGTTGCTGATACTGAGGAGGAAACTGTGGGGGGGTATGTTGGCCTTGGCGGCACTACGGGGATAGATTTGTATCCGGTCTCAGGGCCGCCACCGCCTTTTGATTCGAGCCACCCCATGACGCTGGATGTAGAGTATGGCAGCCGGGGGTCGGGGACGATTGAGATTTGGGACTATAGCGAGCCGACGTCGCCGACAGAGGTTAACCTGCCTGCAACGTATTATTCCGCTGGACAACTGCCCAG
>JAUVXL010000304.1 GCA_030603595.1 Sedimentisphaerales bacterium
CGCCGGTTTGACCTCCGGGATCGGCACCGACTGGACCATACAAGGCGTCAGGGCGCTGTCGCTGCGCTTCTACGGCGGCGCGCTAAACGGCGTTGAGCCGATGTGGGTGCAGTTGCAGGACACCACAGGCTACGGCGAAAAGGTGACCTACGGAGACTACGAGGACGAAGATCCCAATGACATCACCGAGGAATCGTGGCATGAGTGGTTCATTGACATGGCCGACTTCGATGTGGACCCGGCGAATCTCGTGAGCATTTCTATCGGCTTCGGCAACGAGGACGGCAGCGGGGCGCACGGAAGCGGGACGGTCTATTTCGACGATTTCAGGCTCTATACGCCGCAGTGTATTGCTGCGCGGCGTTCAGCGGAGTTCGCAAACGTCGATTTGGATGCAGACTGCAGGGTCGATTACAGAGACCTGGAGATATTGGTTGGTGACTGGCTCGAAACAGATTTACTTGAGATCGGCGAGTTGCTCGTGCGCTGGGAATTCAACGATGCTGCCGGAACAATCGCCACAGACACCAGCGGCAACAGCAGCGGCCAGGCACGCAACGGCGATGTCAACGATATCAATGGCGGATCCTGGGTCTATGACACCGAGCGAGGCTGGTGCCTCGACTTCAACGACGGCGATTTCGTTCTTGCTGAGGATGCCAACGAATACCTCGACGGCCTCCACGGCCTGACTGTTGCAGTCTGGGTCAAGAACAGAGTGACCACGGCTACGGATAATGGCTTCATCATATTCCAGGATCCGGACGGTACGGACCACAGGGACATCCGGTACGATGCGGGCGGCGCAAGCACAGGCGGCACGAGCGTAATAAAGTGCGGCACTACGATAGGCACGGCCTCCACTGAAACCTGGCAGGAATACGAAAGTATCAGCGACATCCAGACGACCTCGTGGCAGCACGTTGCAATGACCTGGAGCAGTGGAAACGACGTCAAGCTCTATATTGACGGCGTTGAGGACGCAACCGGATCGATTCAGGCAACGCTTAACGGGACAACGGTTGGTTATACGCGGATTCTGGTGGGTAAGGGCTGCAAAAACCAGGCAGCCGGTACGGGGTGGAATGGTCTGATCGACGACGTCCAGATTTACAACCACGCCCTCTCAGCGACCGAAATCGCGACCGTCAAGGCCGGAGGCACTATACCTAATAAAAGCCTTTACTACCCGGTGCCTTCGCCTGCTGAAATCTACGAAGGCGAGGCCCAGGGCAATAGAGTGGTCAACTTTAAGGATTATGCCGAGTTGATGAATGCGTGGCTTACCGAGGAGACTTTTCCTTATTAGGATGCGCTGAGTTGAAGTGAACGTGGTATTGCTCTCTCTTGTGGGCATTGCCATACGTATCAATACGAATCCGGGGCCTGCATGAAACGGTGCAGGCCCCGGCTGTTTTTGTGTTTTGGGTCGTATGAACGATTGGGGGTAATCGAGAAGTGAGATTTGATGCAGGCAGGTCCGCGGTAAGGGGGTAATTACGCTCCGAACCATCGTTAGAAGGCGACGAAAGGCCCATGAGGAGTCGATTAGGGGGGAAATTTCCCGGCGAGGTTAACCCGGTTATGTATTTTACCGATACGTTCAATAGGTTCTCCGGCGGCGGAGAATCGAAGGTCCTATAAGGGGTGGTGCATTTAGGGTTTTGATTGCCCTTGTGGCGTGAGCCGAGAGGCTTTTCTGCCGGGCGAGGAGTTGGCTATAGCAGTTTTTGACGCGACAATAAAAGAGTACCTCCAAGAGATCGATGAAGCATCGCTTTTGACGGTCGAGCAGGAGCATTTTTTGGGCAAGCTGATCGTCGAGGAGAACGATCCGTGGGCGAGGGAGCAGTTGGTGCGCAGTAATCTTCGCCTGGTGGTAAGCATCGCAAAGAGGTATGGCGGTCGCGGTATGAGCCTGGGAGATTTGATTGAGGAGGGCAATCTCGGACTCATAAAAGCGGTGGATTATTTCGATCCGGATCGTGGCACGCGTTTTAGCACTTATGCAGCATGGTGGATAAAGCAAGGTATCAAGCGCGCCCTGCTCGAGAACGTTCAGCCGGTGCATATACCGACATATATGGTGACGTTGATAAATCATTGGCGACACACCGCCGCTGAGTTGCAGACCAGACTCGGAAGGACTGTCGACGTAGAAGAAATGGCCGAAGTGATGGACCTGCCATTGCGCAAGGCGAAGGTCATTCACCGAATTGTCGAGGTTCTCAGTTCCGTTGGAGATACCGGCGGCGGCGATGGGACTGAGGAAGATCAGTTGTTAGAAGCTACTCTCGTTGATCGGAATGCCGGCAGGCCGGAAGACTCGATGGAGGCCTACGAAGAAAAGACAAAGGCTCTGAGCCTGCTCGACAGGATCGAGCCGCGGGAAGCGAAGATCTTGCGGCTGCACTACGGCCTGGGCGGGCATCGGCCAATGACGCTGAAAGAGATAGCGAAAAAATTCGGACTAACCCGCGAGAGGATTCGACAACTCCGCCGCGACGCCCTGACTAAACTCTATGACTTCATGAACGAAGAGTAGCACCGAGGAATCCACCTTCAAAGTCCCCGGAAACCAGCTTCCATCCGGCGTGTACCACAACTCCAACTGACCATTCACCATCGCAGTACCTTCGACCCATAGCTCCGTCGGCGCAGAATCAACCCCCCATCGTTTGCTGCCCCCGCTATCTATCAAAAGATTCCCATCTCCCTTATGCTCACTGCCCCAAACCTTAACCCCGGCATCTTCAGATACACACAATTCCAGAAACCCAAAAGTCAAGTCATCCGGCAAGCAGTCAATAAGATCGATCTTAACCAAATCATCCTCGCTGTCATCCACACTTTATGGCCCTTTCTCGTTTTGTTTGTGCGGTATTGGGTATGCTGCAGGATAGAGCGGCTTATCAACAAGTCGCGATAGGGTACGGTTCCGGGCGTGATACTTTCTTCCACCCGCGATGATGAAGTCCGAACGTGTGTATACTGTTGCTATCTTGTCCTCTCCTTTGTAGAAATCCATAACAATGTCCACTATCGTGTCATAGGCCTTGTTGTCTCTTCGGCTGTTCTGGATCGCTTCGATTATCTGGGACAATTCGACGCCTGTGTATGTTATGCGGAGTTCCGGCTTGTCCTGCTCATAGACAACCACTCGGTCCGCTTGAGCAATGCGCGCAAAAACCTCCGGCCGTCGGGTAAAGCGGTGGACGAGTATCGCGCCGACAACAGCCAGCACTGCTACGCCAATGAAGACGAGCACCGTATCCCAAGATTCCCGACTGATCTTCATAGTCAACGTTTCCTTCGTGTCTATCACTATAACAACAACTCGTCAACGCAGCAAAGACTCTCTTTGCTTTCTCTGACTTCTGAAGTGGTCCGGTGCTTCCTCTCCATCACCATCCCAGAATACATGCTTGCCGTTTTTGAAGCATACGTCCCAGACGATCCGAGAAACTAGGGACAGCCACGAATGGCACTGCCGTCGCCAAGCCCTTACCTGTCTTAGATTTACGTTTGTCCGAGCTTCTCTCGTAGTTGATCGCGTGGGCGTTGCATAAGTGGGTAGCGGTGTCGGCGGCGTTTCAAGACGCGAGGCTCGATACGGC
>JAUVXL010000133.1 GCA_030603595.1 Sedimentisphaerales bacterium
CAAGCACAGCACCGCACCGCCTTTGCTTTGCTGCGCATCGCGGCGCTTGGCCTGGCCGCGCCTTTGCCACGCTGTGCACTGCGTGGCACTGCCTTTGCCTCGCGGCGCTTCGCCACGCTTGGCGGCGCCTTTGCTGCGCAAAGCTCTGCGCTGCCTTTGCCGCGCAACGCTGGGCATTGCCACGCCACGCATCGCCACGCTTTGCGTTACCGTCGCCCCGCTGCGCCTTTGCTTTGCCGCGCCACGCTTCGCTGCGCCTTTGCATTGCTCAGCATCGCATTGCCTTTGCATTGCTTTGCCCTGCCTGGCCGGACAGCGCCATGCAACGCCTTTGCCTCGCCATGCAAGGCCTCGCTACGCCCGGCAGTGCCTTTGCTTTGCCATGCTTCGCCAGGCGACGCGATGCACTGCCACGCAATGCCCTTGCGTCCCTATTGTCAAAGAGCTAACTTTTCACCTCTTGCCAGACAAACCTTCCCATACCGGAATTTCGCCATTGGCCTAATCCTCGAAGCTCTCCGTAGTCCAGCCAGATCTTGATCTTTTTCCACAGCTTCTCGTCGATCATCGTCACTCCGAACCGCAGCGTCGATCCCGCCGGGGCCGCCTCTGATCTTGCCAAGGCTATCCTTTCGCCCTGGGCCGTCGAGGCCCGCAGCGGCCGCTCGATTATCGTAATCCCGCCCCCGTTCATCACTATCGGCAGCCTCCTCGGTGCAACGAAGATCAGCCCGTCGATCACCTTCTTATAGGCCTTCACCTTTTTCGCCGCCGGCGCCGCCCGATTGAGCATCCCGCAGGCGTCCTTAAAGAACCCCTTGACCTGGTAGTCCCAGAGGAACGGCCTGCCCTTATCGTCACGCATGAAGATCGTTGACGACTTCTCAATCGCCTCTTTAGCCGTTTCGAGCGCATCGGCCTCATCCTCACCCGCCCCGTTCGGCCTCTTGCTCAGGATAAACTCCGTCGCTAATTCCTTATCGCCCGCCGTCGTCGCCAAAAGCGGCTCTGTGAATGTCAATTCGATAGTTTTCATTTTTTCTTCCTTTTTCACTTGACAAAATCCCTTGTTTTTCCTGCTACGCTATTCTAAAATTAGGAGAGGCGCCGTGCGAAGGCGCCTCTCCAACCCGTCCGGCGTACTGGCCGATCTTCTCTTTCAGTGTGTTTCGTGCAGCCGTCATATCCTTATCGATATCTCCAAGTCCGAGTCCCTCTTGCGAAGGCCCGGCCTCATTCAATGTCTCCATTGTCGCAAGACCGCTCGGCAACGGCTGGTCCTGAAACAAGTCTTGACGTCCTGCTATCATATTCGCCGTGCTCAACTACTCTTACTGGCCCGGGGGCGGCGTTTAACACTTCGCCTACCGTTCCTCGTATCAGCCCCCGGTCAAACCCCTCCGCCTCCAATATCCTCTTGACCCGAGCGACCGACAAGCAATCGCTCGTCAGATACAATTCCTTGAAACGCCCGGCGATTTTTCTTTTCAAAGAACCGATTTTACACTTGACAACCGCCATTATTTCCTGTATTCTGTCTCCTGTATTCTGACTTCTGTCTTCTGTCTTCTGAATATGCACCTCGGCTCGGAGGCCGTTTTCTTTTAATACCCGCCGGCGGCGTCTGTCACCGCCGCCGGCGAGAGCCAAATAAAATTGCTCAGCCGACGCTCGGCTGAGCACTATTTTCGGAAATATCGATACCGTATTCGTCGATGAGTTCGTTTAACCTTGTGAGGAGTATGATGCGAACTAACGTATGCACCTTTTTCCTGGTGTATGGCGCCACGGCGTTTAGCTTTGCGAGGAGCTCTTTATCCTTCTTCGCATCGAACGTTACAGCCGTTATCCGCTTAATCCCCGCCATTGTTTGCCCCTTCCTCCATCGCTTTCGCCTGCTGCCTGCAAATCATCGCCTCCTCGGACTCTTTGAATTCCGGCAACTCTCGAACAAGCGCTCGAATTCCCTCCCTGCTATTTTCTACGCCCTTGCGGTAGCAGAACCGCTGAAACGCCCCCCAGATCATGCCATCGAAACTGATTGTAGTTGCTCGACTCAATGCCATTTTCATAACTCCTTTTTGACAGTGAATTTGAAACTACAACTTATATCGGCTGGAGTCAAGAAAATAATCTACAAAATTACAATTACCGGAAAATAATCTACAAGATTCTACTATCTACTCATTAAGTCTTGCACTATCCTATGTTTATGCAACCTACTAAGAAAAACTTCGGCTGCAAAATACCTGGTGATTTGAAGGACCAAATCGATTTCCAGGTGGACAATACCCGCTTGCCTATGGGCCGTATAGTGGAGGCCCTTGCTGAGTTCTGGGCTGGTTTGTCCGAAGAGGACCAAAAACACCTCTGCTATGGGACAAACCAACTATCACTAACACAGTTTATTGATGCCCGAATCCACGCCATCCTCAATAAACCACAAGCGGATAGCGAGCCCCAGCCAACCGAAATTGATTTCCTTGCGTCTATCGAGAACCTTATATACCATGTGAGATATAAACTGCTTTCGCCTGAAGAGCAGCGGGCCTTGGCTAAATTCCGTCGCGAAATAGGCCCCGATCCTGCTAAGAAGAAGAAGAAGAAATCAGCGTCGTAAGATGAAAACTCAATGCCCACATTGTTTTGACGTCTTTACCGTTCCTGCGGAATATATTGCCAAACAGGTCAAATGTGTTCGCTGCAAGCGGTTATTCTCCGCTCAGCCATTCACCCCGCCCCCCATTGTCCAGCCCAAGCAACTCGCCAATAAAGGGTCTGACCTCGTAAGTAAGCTCTGGAAAAACACGCCGAAGCCATTCAAAATCGGTTTTTTGTCAACACTAGGGGTATTATCTGCCGCCTTCTTTGCTTTCTATATATATGGCCATTTGTTCATAAGACCATTGTCATTAAGCCCACTCGCACACATACAATCTCTTCTTAGTAAGCAGAATCTTTTCTCCACCTCCTCACTACCACGTCGAAACATTCTCAGAGGCCGTTATCTGAGCGAATACAGATTCTTTCCTGACGCTAATCGTGACTGGCCTTATTTGTCTATTTGGATAGACGATATCGATAGTTTTGTCGGCCTTAGCGCGTCTTGGTTAAGTCTAAGGCATGGTGCTCCCACGTATGTGCGCGACATCGATGACGAGAACGGTGCCCGTTGGCATTCTCGTAGCAAGTGCGTTTATAATGGCTTCATATCTCTCCTTGGTTCTGATCTTAGTACTGTGCCTTACTCAGTAGAGCCTTATAAGGAGCAAGGCTCCTTCTTATGCCAAAAACATTTCCGGGACTGGACAATCGATATCACCTTTACCCCATCCTTGCACCAAGGAAGTAATCCTCATTTCACCCTATGCGAATTAGAATCCGCTCGTACAGGAAAATCAATAGACCCCAACGTCTATCAAATTCTAATCACCGCGATACAGTGGTAGGCGAACAATATTTCGCAAATCTGATTTTTTTTAATTTTTCCTCTTGACTCCGCCGATATAACCCGTTAGTTAATAGTCTTTGCACTTGTGCCTTGTGCACTTGTGCCGACAATTTATCCATAGCGGGCGACTGTCATTGCCCGCGACAGTAGGCAAATCATCAGCCCGCTGACTGAGCACTATTTTGCTTATTAGCGGGTTTTTTCTATGCGCACAGCCTGCCCCGGCTTAGCTCTTGGGGCCGCATCGAACCCCCGCCAGAACTTAACTCTGTGTTCTCTGTGCCCTGGCCGAAGGCCCGCCGAAGGTGGGTGGCTCAGAAAGGAGTACCGAAGATGAAAACTTTATTTCTCCGCCTAATCTGCCGCAGCCGCGTTATTGCGACTTTTCTGTGGTGGTATCGTCGGCGGGCGTTTCTTCTTCAGACTGTCGAATTAGTTCGGCGAAAGCCGTCATGCAGTCTCTCACGATTGGAACAACGCCGTTTTTGGTTATTCGCATCATACCGTTTCCGGTTTCCAGATGGTTCAATCGAGTACGAATGGCTTCCCTTACAGCGATTCCGTCAGGTATGGTCATACGTTGCACAAGACTCACGAGCGAATCTGTATCGTCTGGTTTATCCTCATCCATCACAGATAGGACATACTCGATACTATCCGCCGTCGCAAACCGCTGCGGCTCCTTCTCCGTGAAATACCATATATAAAAATCAAGGGCCTTATCGAGCAATGGTGGAAACAGCCAATTATAAATCTTCGTCAAGTGTATCGCGTACTCGATTTGCGATGCGCCGACTACGTCATAATCTTTATCGTCATTGTCCATAGCTAAATTGTAACAGGAAGTTACCAACTTTCAAGGAAAGGATGCCACCATGAAATCGTCAATCGTCCACCATCCATCGTCCATCGTCTGTCTTCTGACTTCCGTCTTCTGTCTTCTTCTCTTCGCCCCCGGCTGCGACCGGATCAATCAAATTGATCCCGACCAGGTCCGCTCTTTCGCCGCCGACGTCAATGATCTGACTATTCGGGTCGATGCCTACCAGCAGGCGGCGACGGCGGCGATTAACGCCCTGCAGGAGCGGAATGCAATCGACCCGAACGTCGCTAAAACCGTCCTCGCCGCCAACGCCGATATCGACAAATTACAAGCGACGATCCAATCCGTCGCTTCGGCTTTGCAAGGCGCTCCGTATTCCGATAGCGGCGGGTTATCGACCATGCTCGAAGGCGCCCGGGCCGCCAACGCCGCCTCCGCCCCGTGGAATCCCTACGCGGCGATAATCGCGGCGGCCCTAACGATCCTCTCGACTATTCTCGGAATAGCATTGAAGAAGAAGTCCGCCGAGGCCTCATCTCTCGGCCTGAAATATCAGGCCCACAAGCAGGGCGTCAAGAAGACGATGAAGGATGTTTCTATCTCGACCGACTCCGAAGTCGTTAAGGTCGAAGGCGTTTTGTATGACAATATAGGCCGGGCAAGGGCCGTCCTCGGCGTAACGTAGTTTTAGACACAGATTGTGCTTTCGTATTTCGTATTTCGGATTTGTTTCGTATTTCGGATTTCGGATTTGTTTCGTATTTCGTATTTCGTATTTCGGATTTGATTAGCAATGGATGTCCCTTTAACAATAGTAATAGTCGTCATCGGCCCGCTCCTGGCCTTTGTCGGCACGCTGATCATCGTAAATCTACGGTCGATTAAATCGTGCATAACCAATATCGTCACCCACCAGGACCGCCAGGACGATGTGATAAAAGCCTTAACGAAGAGCCAGGCCGCCTGCAAGATAGACTGCGAGCGTCAATTCGTCTCCGGCGAACTGTTCTTGAGGGAGACCGGCTTCCAGCGAAGGGCCATAGAAAAACTGTCCGCCTCGATAAACCGCATCGAGGGCAAGCTCGTCGTCGTCGATAAGATGCCCCAGATCGCCGGCGATATAGCCCGAGCCGTCGTTAAGGAATTCAAGAATGGAGAGAACCAAAAATGACCCGCGATATTAACGCCGTCAAAATGAAGCAGGTTCGCACAACGATTTTGGGTAATTTGAATCGAATGTACCCGACCCCCCTGCAGGTCCGCACCTTGTATCGCGTAATGATCGCCTTCGACGAGAACTATTCGCTCTCTTTAATGGAAAAGGACGTCACATATTTGAAGCAGAAAGGTTACGTCGAGTATATAGACGAGATGCTCGGCGGCGGAGATTCGTTTGAAAAGAAGGTCCTCGCCCTCACCGCCGAGGGTAAGGAGATAGCCGACCGCACCCAAACCGACGATGCCCTGGAAATATGAACCACAAATGGAATCCCGCGAAGGCGCAAAGGCGCAAAGGTGAAGTGAGTAAATGAGTGAATGGGTATATGAGTATATAAGTCTTAGCGCCTTTGCGCCTTTGCGGGAAAAATAGAAGTGTCTAAAAGAAGATCACACAGCTCGATTGACAACCTGCCTGAACCCCTGCGGGATACCTTAACCCGCATGGTAATTGACGGCCTTTGGCCGGATGACTGCCCCGGTGATCACGAAGGCAAACCAACTTATGATAACATGGTCGAGTATTGTGTTTTACAAGGCCGTTCTGTCAGCAGTTCGGCCATGGGCCGCTGGGCTAAAGGTTTGCGGGTGATAGAAAAAATGACGACGGCCGGCCTGATAGTGCGTAAAACGATGGGCAATATGACCGGCGAGGACGCCCCCAAGACTCAGAAAGCGGCGGCTGAATACATGGGCGCCATAATCCTCGACTTCATGGTCTCCCGGGAGGATTATACGAGTAAGCAAATTAAGGAAGTCTCCCAAGCCATCCGCGACTGCGCCCAGGTCTCTATCAACGCCGATAAGTACATCCGCCAGGCAATCGCCGAGAAGGTGGCCAAGGCCGCCAAATCGACGAAGGCCAAGCTCAATAAGGCGGGCGTCGATCGAAAACTGATTCAGGAAATTATAGACGAGCACTTGGGAGTTATTAAGTAATAAATGAATCCAGACCTTGATCAACTCGTTTCAACGGACCAAAGCGGCGATACGCTGCCCAAGGGTTATTTCCTGCCCTATCAAACGGCCTGGATCACCGACGAGAATCGGTTCAAACTTTGGGACAAGTCCAGGCGGATCGGCGCCACCTACGCCGAGAGCTATAAGGCGGTAAGGAAGCGCAATCTCATCGACGAACGCCGCGATTACTGGTTCTCCAGTGCCGATGAATCGGCTGCCGTGGAGTTCTCGCTATACTGCCAGCAATGGTGCAAGCTGTTCAACGCCGTCGTTAAGGAATTCACCGAGGAGCTCGAAGACGATAAGGGTTACCGGTTCAACAACTACGTGGTCGAATTTCCCAACGGCTCGCGCATCAACTGCATGAGCAGCAATCCGCGTCGGTTCCGATCTAAGGGCGGCGATGTATGTCTCGATGAATTCGACTGGCACGATTCGCCGGGCGAGATGCTCGACGCCGCCACTCCCGTAACTACGTGGGGCTATGATATTTCTATTCTGACTACTCGCAACGGCGAGGGATCGGAATTCGATAATTTGGTAAAGCTCGCCCGGCAGATCGCAGCCGGCGAGGCTACCGCCAAGGAGCTCCGCACCCTGCCCTGGAGTTACCACTTCACGCCTATCACCGCCGCAATCGGTCAGGGTCTGGTCGAGAAGATCCGCAAGCTCGATCACATCGATCTGCAGGTCCGGCAGGAATTCTTAGATGAATGCCGTGCGAAGTCGCGCAACGAGGACGCCTTTAATCAGGAGTACATGTGCATCCCGTCGGCGACGGCCTCGACCTTAATCCCTTACGATCTCTATCAGAGCTGCGAAATGGCCGATTGTCTCCGGCCGCTTATCCCTCATACGACAGAGCGCAGGCAATACTTCTTAGGCGGCGATATCGGTCGAGAGAAGGACCTCACCGTATTTTGGATATGGGAGTTGGTCGCAGATATCCTAATCACCCGCAAGGTAGTCAAACTCCACAAGACGCCCTACAGCGCCCAGTTGCAGGCCGCTTCCGACCTGCTTGCCAATCAGAACATCCTTCGCGGCTGCATCGACGCCACCGGCATCGGCGATATGTTAGTCGAGAGCTTACAGGAGAGGTTCGGCAGTTATCGCATCGAGAAGATTAAGTTCACGGCCCCTATTAAGGAGCATTTAGCCAGTCTTATGCTGAGCGGGTTTGCGGACAAGCTGCTGCGTGTCCCCGCCGATCGCGTAATCCGCGACGACTTTCACAGTATTCGCAAGACGGTGACTCTCGCCGGCAACGTCCGCTACGACGCCGCCCGCACCGAGGCCGGCCATGCGGACAACTTCTGGGCCGCCGCCCTGGGCAAGGAAGCCGCAATAACTAACCTAATCCCGGAGGTGGTGCTATTATAACCGACTCCACTCAAATAGTTCCGGCACAGAGGCTAAGCCCCGAAGCGGCGGGCCTGTTATACGCCGCCGTCGATCGTCAAGTCGAATCGGCGAAGGAAAAATACGGTATCGACCAATACGCCAAGCTGTGGCTGGCGGGTATGGACGTATCGAGTGACACGCAGAGCAAGCCTTCCAAGCCTTATTCTCAAGTAGAGCTGGTATATACCTGTGTCAACAAGCTAATCGCCGGCGTCGCCGGCCTGCCCCCCGTCCTCTCGACTATCGACGATAAGATAGTCGAGTCCGGCCCCGTGTACGATCTACTATTCGACAATTCCGCCTTGAGTTGGGAGCGGTTCGTCGTCGATTCGATTGGCCTTTATGCGCTCTACGGTGAGTGCTTCTGGGTCTTTACCGATATGGACGGGAGGAGGCCGAAGGAGATCCGCGTCGTCGGGCCCAAGCAAATGAGCCCCATAACTCATAATCGCCTCGCAGGCGGCGAGCTCTTAGGCTGGGAGTTCCGCAGCGGCGGCCAACGAGCGCCCTTCCCGCTCGGTGAGGTCTGGCAATGGAAGGGTTTCAATCCCGACGATCTGCATCGCGGGATCGGCCCGCTGCAGGCCTCCGCCAACAGCCTCAACTACAGCTTCGCCTCGGCGTTGTACAACGCCTCCGCCCTGAGCAACGGTGCCGAGCCCGGCCTGATCTTAAGCGCACCCGGCAAGCTCGATCCCGACCAAATCGCAATGCTGCGCAGCCAGTTCGATTCGCGCCACAAGGGCGCCGGCCGGACCAAGCGCACCGCCGTTTTAACAGGCGGCCTCGAGGCCTCGACCGTTGCGATGAAGATGACGGATATGGAGGTCGCCGAGATAACGGCGATGAGCGATAAGAAGATATGCTCGACCTTCGGCGTCCCGCCGGGCGTAGCCGGGTTAGTCACCGAGGCCCAATACTCTCACGGCCCCGCTATGCGCGACTTCATCTTCAATACGATAATTCCCTTAGCCCGACTCTTCGCCGGCAATATAACAGCCGGCATTGTGAACAAATTCTATAGTGCCGAGAGCAAGGGCGTCGAGCTCGAGGACGCCGCGTTATTCGGCGGGATGCGGACGCTGCCCCTGCAGAGGCGCAAGGCATATCGCAGCGCCCGCCAAAAGGCCCTCGCCTCGAAAAATAAATTGTTTCTCTGGTTCGATACATACCGGCATCCGGTAGTTCAGGAGGCGAAGGAGGAGGAGGCCGAGAAGGTCCTCAAGTACACCGAGGCCGGCGTGCCTCTAAACCAGATCATCGAGGCCCACGACCTGCCTTACGAGCAGGTCGAGCACGGTAACGACTGGTGGATCAATATGGGCCGCGTCCCCGCCCGCTTCACGTTAGAGGCGGGTCTGGAGGGCCTAACAGGCCCGTCCCTACCCGAAGGCGAAGGAGAGCCGAAAGCGACACGACGGCAGACGGACGAAACTCAAGACTCAAAACTCAAAACTCAAAACTCCGAAGCCGCAAGGCTTCGGATATGGCGAAACTGGGTAATATCCTGGGCGGGGATCGAGAAGGAATACACCGAGGCGATGCGCATCTTTTTCGTCCGCCAGCAGCGGCTGCTGACCGACAAGCTCCAAAAGGCGATGGCGCAGACAGAAACCGGAATACAAAAGACAGAACAAAAGAACCCACCTACCTCTGAGGTAGTTGCCCGCGTCGTCTTCGACCTCAAGGTCGAGAACGGCAAGCTGAAGGTAATCAATCATACATTCTTCGGCAAGGCCGCCGAGTTAGGCGCCCGCCAGGCGGCCGCCGAGATATTAGGCCTCAAGGGCGATGCGCTCGATGCCTTCGCCGAGGCGGCGAAGATAAGGCCCGCCGTTAAGAGGTCGCTATTGATCTCCTCTCGCAGGATAACCAACGTCAACGCCACTACTCAGAATATGGTGGCGAACCAGTTGCGGACCGGCCTCGACGCCGGCGAGGGCATCAACGAACTGACCGCCCGGATAAAAAAGACTCTCGGCTCGAACCGGCAGAGGGCGCAGGGCATCGCCCGCACCCAGACCGCCGGCGCGGTCTCAACGGGCAGGCACGAGGGGTTCAAGGCGTCCGGCGTCGAATTGAAGACATGGCTGACGTCTCAAGACGAGAAGGTCCGCGACTCCCACCGCGCAGCCGAGGCCAGGTACGCCGAGGGCATCGCGTTGGACGTCCCCTTCTACGTGGGCGGCGACCTGCTAATGTACCCCGGCGATCCGGTCGGGGCGGCCGCCGAGATTATCAACTGTCGATGCTGCGAATTAGCTAAGCGGACGGCGGCCAAGGTATTCGACCTGGCATGCTACGCCGCCCTGCAATTCTATTCGTATAACGATATGCAAAAGGCGAAAGCCGGTTAAGGACAAATATCATGGAAAAAACGAAATACTTTTTCGCGATGGTAAAAGATATCAACGAGCAGGACCGCACGCTCGAAGCGGTAGCCTCGACCGGCGACCGCGACCGTCACGGCGATATTATCCTGCCGGCCGCATTCACAGAGACCCTGCCCTCGTTCAAGGCCAATCCCGTTATCTTAGCCACTCATCAGCATCGGCTCAGCACCGGCTCTTCACCGGTGATCGGCTCGGCCTTCCCCGACAGTATTAAGATCAGCGAGAACGAAGTCACCTTCCGCATGCAGTTCGCAACAACCGACCTGGGCGAGGAGTATTGGAAACTGTATTTTGAAAAGCACATGCGAGCCTTTTCGGTAGGCTTCATTCCGATCGAATGGGCCGATGAGAAGGACGAGAATCAGGGCTATATTCGCACTTATACCAAGATCGAACTTCTGGAGATCAGTGCTGTCCCCGTGCCCAGTAACCGCCAGGCCCTGGCGAGAATTAAGGGCCTTTATCAGGAAGATGAGATTACCGAGATATTCAAGGATATTCTCACCGCCGGCCTCGAGCCCGTCGCCGCCGAAATAGAGAAACTCAAGATGAATATCGAGGTCGATCTCGAAGAGATTAAAACGCTATTAACCCCCGATCAGGACGGACTCGGACGCAGTTTGCTCGGCGACCCGCGTAATCAGTTCGATCCCGCCGGGGATACGAAAACAGCCGAGCGCATACGAACTCAACTTCGAGAAATCAACAATCTTTAGGAGCTTAATAATGCCAGTTACATTAGAACAAATCGAAGAGGGCCTCGGCCAGATCAAAAAGAATATGGCTACGAAGACAGAGGTCGTCGAATTGATCGATAAGAAGATAGAAGAGGGCGAAGAGGAGCGGAAGGCGGCCGTCGAAGAGCAGGTCAATACCGCCGAGCAGGCGATTACTGAGATCAAGGCCGCCAACGACGACCTCGCCAACCAGGTCAAGACATTAGTCCGCACCCGCTTCAACTCGATCAAAACTACCGGCAACCGTTACAACGGCGTCTGGAACAACCACGAGCAGGCCCGTAATTTCGGTCTGTTCGTTCTCGCCAGCGTCGGCGGTAACGAAGCGGCCAAAAAGACCTTAGAATCGCAAGGCATCGAGACCAGGCACATCACCGAAAAGGCGATGGGCGAGGGGACCCTCACGGCCGGCGGAGCATTAGTGCCGACCGAATTCATCCCCGACCTGATAATGCTCATGGAGAACTACGGCGTCTTCCGCCGCAACACGCAGGAATACCCGATGCCCACCGATCACGCCATCGCCCCCGAAGTCACCTCCGGCCTGACCGTCTATTGCCCCGGTGAGGGGACCGCTATCACTAAGAGCGATATCGGCCTGCGTAATGTAGGCATGACGGCCAAAAAGTGGGCGACACTAACTGCTATCAGCAGCGAGCTCACCGAGGACTCCGCAATTGCCATAGGCGAGCTCGTCGGGCGAATGATCGCCCGGGCCTTCGCTAAGAAGGAAGATGAGGTCGGCTTCCTCGGCGACGGCACGAGTACGTATTTCGGCCATACCGGCATCACCGGCGCCCTGCGAGGTGTCGATGCGACGATCGCTAATATCAAGTCCCTCGTCGTCGCCACCGGCAACACCTACAGCGCGATTGTCCTCGCCGACTTCGAGAAGCTGCTCGGCACCCTGCCCGACTTTGCCGAGGACGGTCTGGACGTTAAATGGTATTGCAGCCGCTTATTCTATTACACCGTCATGCTCAGGCTCG
>JAUVXL010000151.1 GCA_030603595.1 Sedimentisphaerales bacterium
TTCCTTAATAATAAGTGCGCCCAGAGCAACACGAGCCGATTTAGCCGGATTACCTGTGCCGCTATTTGCAAAGAGGGCCGCATACTGTTGTTCAATCTCTTGCCAGGGGATTTGTTTTGAAAGAATGATCCAGCGATTGTCACTTCTGAGCTTGCCGCCGAACGGCAGATAAAAGTCCTAGAAATCTAACTGATAAGGATTGTTTGTGCGATACATTTGCTACCTCCATGTGCAAGCATTTTGGGCGTATTTCTATAATTCCTTTTCACTTGCAATACTATAAGTCATATGTATCGCATTGTAAATACTAAACTTAAATTCTACACAGCAAGCCCTAAGTATCTTCTGTGTGGCCGGGCTGCTCTATCTTTTTCTGGTGAGTATCGGCCTTATGGGGGCGGCGTTTAAGGGGTTTGGGAAGGGCTTCGCCGAGAGTCTGATTCAGACTACCGCCAACCCCTTTATTGGTTTATTCATCGGGATCCTTGCCACGAGTTTGGTCCAGAGTTCCTCGACCACCACATCGATAGTGGTTGGCATGGTCGGCTCCGGGGTCTTGGAGGTGCCTAATGCAATACCCATCATTATGGGCGCCAACATCGGCACGACCGTTACGAATACGCTCGTCTCGCTGGGCCATGTCAGTCGAAAGGACGAATTCAGGCGGGCGATAAGTGCTGCAACCGTTCACGATTTCTTCAACCTTATATGCGTCGCTATTATGTTCCCTCTGGAGTTGGCTACGGGTTTCCTCCAGAAGGGCGCTACTATAATGAGCAGAATGTTCCAGGGCGTCGGCGGCATCAAGTTCGTCAGCCCCATTAAGCTGATAACCGAACCGATCGTGCATCTGATCGGCGATGCTGCCGGTTGGGTAAGCGCATCAAACCTTGGCGGCGGCATAATCATGTTGATAATCTCCGTAGTCTTTCTGTTCTTCGCGCTATACTTCATTGTCAAGGTTATGAAGTCTCTCGTAGTCAACAGGGCCGAGGTTGTCCTGAACAATGTAGTAAGCCGAAGCGCCTTGGCCGGGCTTTTTGCAGGCTTGGCTTTCACGATCATCGTTCAGAGCAGTTCGATTACCACATCGCTGCTGATACCGCTTGTTGCAGCCGGCATCCTCACCGTCGAAGGAGCGTTTCCGATAACAATCGGTGCGAATATCGGCACTACCACGACGGCTATACTGGCGTCGTTTGCGATCGCCACGCCGGAAAATCCCGCCCCGGTGATAATCGCATTCGCCCATTTCTTGTTTAATCTGACCGGCACTGTCTTTATCTTCCCGATAAAGATATGTAGAATGATCCCGATAAGTCTCGCCAAATCCCTTGGAGATCTGGCGGCTACAAAAAGAAGATATGCATTCTTCTATGTCCTCGGGCTGTTCTTTATCTTGCCGGCGTTGTTAATCCTGATATCGAAGCTGTTCTAAGTAAAGGAAATAGAAATGTTCAAGAATCTTTTAAGTTTCTGGAAAGGCAGGGATTTCCTCACACAAGTGTTCGAGGAATTCAAAGTCATGCTCGATGATTCCGAAGTCATGTTCACGGCTGTACGCAACAGCCTGCTGGATAACGTTGACAAGGCCGACCTCAAAAAGAAAATCTATGAAATAGACAATCGGATAAACCTTCTCCAGAAAGACATCCGCAAGCGGATTGTCGAGCACCTTACGCTCCAGCCGACGGTGAACGTTGCCGCCTGTCTGCTGCTGATGAGCGTGGTCAAGGACGCCGAGAGGCTCGGCGATTATGCCAAGAATCTGTACGAAGTTACCGAACTCCTTGAGAAGCCGATTGACCGGGCCTTGTTCACAGAGTATTTTGACGGCATTGATAAAGACATATTCGCCCTGTTCGGGCAGACCAAGGACGCCTTCATCGGGGCGGATGAAGACAAGGCCAAGTTGGCATGGGCCTACGAAAAGGGGATAGCCAAGGAGTGCGATAGAATCGTTGAACGTGTGGCGCATAGCGACCTATCGGTGAATCAGGCCGTGTGCTTTGCTCTGGTCGCCAGGCACTTTAAGCGCATCATGGCTCATCTGGTGAACATCGCGACCTCCGTCATTTTGCCTCTAAGCGACCTGGACTATTTTGACGAAAGGAGAGCCAACGACTAAATCATTGAAGAAACCATGTTATGCCTACTCGACAACACAGGATCTTACTTTCGATAATGCTATCACTATTGCTGTCGTTGTGGGCGACGGGCATTGCCGGCGCTGATGAGATTAGCGAGTTGAAGGAACAGCTCAGGATTCAAAGTGAGATACTCAAACAACTGCAGCAAAAAGTCGCTGATCTCGAGGCAAAACAGAAGCTTAGAGAGCAGTCGCTGACAAACAGGATTGAAGCGGTTGCGCAGAAGACTGAAGCGGTAGCCCTCAAGACCGACAAAATAGAGGCCATGCGCTTGCCCACGAGCGACGACTGGACCCGGAGAATCAAGTGGTCCGGCGACTTCAGGTATCGCCACGAACAGATTGACGAAGAGAAAGTCGGCAGTGTCAGATGGAATGGCGGCCAGACACGCCACAGGATTCGCGTTCGGCTGATGCTCGAGGCGGTCATCAACGACGAATGGGATGTCGCTTTCAGAATCGCCACGGGTGGTCCCGGCGGTGATCCGCCACACGACGGAGACCCCATATCGACAAACCAGGATTTGGAGAATGCCTTTTCGAGCAAAAGCATCTGGCTGGACCTTGCTTTCTTCCACTGGCATCCCGCTGCAATGGAGGGACTGAATGTCTTCGGCGGAAAGATCGAGAATCCTTTCTATAAAGTTGGTGGAAACCAGCTCATCTGGGATAGTGACGTCAATCCCGAGGGTATTGGCGTGAAAATCGAAAGAGCCGTTAGTAATGCTTGTACGCTCTTTATCAACGGCGGCGGTTTTTGGGTTGACGAAATCCATAACAACACATCCAGCGTCGACAATGCGGATATTTCGCTCTGGGGCATCCAGAGTTATATCAAGCACAATATGGGCGATCCCGATTATATCCTGGCCGGGGCAAGCTGGTTTGATTACGCCAATCTAAAGGGCCAAAGCCCGCTCAGCAGCACCTGGGGCGGCGGCAGCAAGTGGTTCGGCAACACTACATCAGGCGGGACCTATGCCAGCGATTACGACCTGCTTGAGGTCTTCGCCGAGTACGGAACCAAATGTGCAGTTCTTGGGGGGCTGCCTGCCGCTTTCTTCGGAGACTATGTTCAGAACACAGCCGCCACAACCGGCCAGGACGAAGGCTGGCTCGCAGGCATCAAAATCAATAAGGCCAAAGAACCGGGATTATGGGAGTTCCTCTACAACTACAGGCAATTGGAAGCTGACGCGGTTGTAGGCCAGTTCAGCTATTCCGACTTCGTTGGCGGCGGAACAGACGGCAGAGGCCACAAGTTTGGTTTTACTTATCAGGTGCGCAAGAACACTCAGGCGGCTCTAACTTATCTCCACAATGAAGACGACGCAGACAGTAGTGGCCGAGATCTCGACTACAGGAGATTGCAGGCCGACCTGAAGCTAAAATTCAAATAGTCCCGGCGCGCCGGGATAGTGCTTAGCATTTAGAATTTCAACCAAATCCGCGTCAACCTGTCCTGAGCTTGTCGAACGGATCCGCCGAATCCGCGATTAGACTTTGAAAAGGTTTTAACCTCCTGTTCAGCTTGGGACGGAACAAATCTTCTCTTATGATTTTTGATGCATATCCTCTGACAGGAATTGCCCAACAAGTGGTTACGAAAAAAAAGACACTCTCCGGACACCCAAAAAGGCAACGATGACGATTTGCCTGTTGGCGACCAAATCGGTAGTATTGCCAATATGAGCATTAACGCGTATGAGATGTCTTGAGAAGTATTGATTGTCAGTAGCGACGTCCGCCGCCACCGCCGCCACCGCCTCGTCCACCGCCGAAACCGCCTCGTCCACCGCCACCGCCGGAACCGCCTCGTCCCCCGCCGGAACCGCCTCGTCCTCCGCCGCCTCGTCTGCCGCCACCACCACCACCACCGCCTCGGTCGGGTCTCGGACGAGCTTCATTGACGTTGATGGTGCTTCCCTTCAAATCCTTGTCGTTCATCTCGTCGATTGCTTTTTGGGCCTCCTCCTTAGAGGCCATTTCCACGAATCCAAATCCTCTTGACTCGCCACTGTACTTGTCTTTTATGACATTGGCGTTATCGACTTGGCCAAACGCTTCAAAAGCCTCGCGCAAATCATCTTCAGTTGTCTCTGGCGACAAATTTCCCACATAGATATTCATTTCGATTTCCTTTTCCAACTTTTAACGGCTACGTCCGACCGACCGCACTCAACTAACCAGCCGGCCACTTCTTTGGCAAAACGGGATTTGCCATTTAACTTCATAAACGGTGTTCCTTTACAGTTCAAGCCCTGTAATACCAAAACTTCATCTCAATTTCAACAACTTTCCGATAAATAAATTCAGCACGCCATCTCGCATTAAACACAAGAAAAGCGACCTATGTGCGCCAAGAACAAACTAACGGTGCTTATTCTGCTTCTCCATTCTAATTCGTTCATCGATTTCAAGCAACCTTATATCGACTATATCACCCCTTCGGCCGGTAAACAAGCAGAAACTATGCAGAAATTATGAAAAAATAGACAAACTGCGGGCAGTGGGGCTGTTGAAAACCCCCGCAATTTGTTGTGCTTCTCTTGATCTAATCTCTCCGTCCTCTCTGCCCGCCGCCTGCCCCGGTGCGCCGGGCTGGCAAGAATATCCGCCTCAACCTGTCCTGAGCTTGTCGAACGGATCCGCCAAATCCGCAATAGTTATACCGGAAAAAGCGCATCCGGCGCCGACTTGTCCAAAACGAGCGTTTTTGCGAGTATTTTCTGAATTGTCACAACACCCGCTTCTCGTTTATGTTTTCATCGAGTCAAATTCAATGAAGGCTATCGGCAGGAAGATGAAGATCGGCAGCCACGCCCACAACTCCGGCATCACCCTGTCGAAGACAACCTCTGTGGCGAGTATCTTGCAGACGAAAGTGGTGATAAAACACGCCCCCGTCGCCGCGAAGCTGATCGTAACGGCCGACTTCATCGAGTTCGGGTCGCGGCATACAAGTATCGGCAGGCTCAGCATAAGCATCACGAGATTGATGAGCGGATCGGTAATGCGGAAATGTTTCTGACTCCAAAGTTGAGCCATATCCTTAATCTTCGTCTCTTGCGCCGCCAGAGATGCCAATTGGCCGGAGCTGAGCATAGTCTTGTATTCGGCTGTGCGTCGGACGGGTATTTCCTGCGGGGTTAGGTCGCCCGCGTCGTATGAAGGAATCGCCTGGGGGCCCTTTCTGGAATTCTTCTCGATGAACCGTCCGTTTTTCAAATCCCAAAGGTCGGTTTCGCGATTGTAGGTTGCCGAATCGGCGCGGATCAGGCCGGTCACTTCCCACTCCCACTGGTGCGGTTCGGGTTTCGGCTGCCGTGTTATGATGGTCGGGGAGTGTAGCGTGGAAGTTTCAACGTCAAATCTCCGCGAACAAACCAACGAGCCGCTCCCGTCGCTCATAAACCACACATCATAGGATTCCCGCCCGCGGACGGCGTCACGATCGCGCACGAGTTTCGGCGCCAGCGGAGGTATTATGAACTCCTGGTCTATCACAAGCAGGCCCGTTAGCACTACAGCCAGCAGCACAATCGGCCCGATCAATCGCTTAAGGCTTACTCCCGATGCCATAACCGCCACGAGTTCGCTGGATCGCACCATCCTGCCGAAAGAAAAGGACGCCGCGACAACCGTTATTACTCCCGCGAAGTCGCGAAAATACAGCGTGCTGTTCAGTCCGTAATATATGAGCATGTTCTCGATGATCGCCCACGCGCCGCGACTGCTCTGCTCGGTGAATTCGTCCAGATTAACGAACAGATCGATAATCACGCGCAACCCTATCAAGACGGCGAAAGCGACGGCGTAGCCTATCAGAAAGTTCTTTATGACATATTTATCCAAAATCTTCATTATAGTCTCGTATGTCGTATGTGGTATGTGGTATAGGTCACTTTAGGCACTTTAGCTCACTTTCAACTTTAGTCACTTTAATTCTTGAGCAGTCTATGATATATCACGCCGGCCAATAACAGCAGGAACACCAGGCCGCTCCATATCAGCGCTACACCTGAGATGATAGTCACGCCGGCATTCTGCGTAACCTGTTTGCCGCCTATGATGCACACTATCAGCACGGCCGCGGGGATGCAGCTTGCCCCGAAAGCCGTCAGCAAGTGTCCGCCTTTCTTCATAATGCCGATACCGATACCGATCAGTATCATCGGCACGCACCCTATTCCGAACACGAGCCTGGTATGAATCTCGGCGCGAATTTGAAGCAGTGTTTTTTGTATTTTCCTCTGAAGCAAACGTATCAGCTTGTTCAATTTGCTGCTTGGGCCCTTTTTGAGTACGGCAGAGTCGGAAGCGCGGCGAAGGCTGTCCAGCACGTTCTCTGTTGCAAACCTCTTTCTCAAATCTATGTCACTGTCATTATCTTCCGGAAACAGCCCGCGAATGACGTGGCGCATTCTCAGATTGCCGGAGTCTTCCTCCAGCACGTTGTACAGGTCCATGGTCAGGGTCGGCGCCAGTTTATTGCCCTCGATGTGCAGAGAAGCCTTCATTGGCCGCAGGACAACTCGTGCGATGCCGGCGTCAGGGTTCGATTCGAGCACGATGATGTTTCCTTCCAGCTTGACTTTCTCATCACCGGCCAAAACACTGTCTGCGCGAAACTCAACGAGCTTCTCACCACTGTACAGCCTGTAATAACTGTTCGCGTCCGTGCCTGTCTTGGCCTTAATCTCCTGTGCCAGCAGCTCCGTGGTGAATTGGGCATATGCATCGTGGGCCAGCTTCTCTATCGGACGAAACAGGATAAGGTCTGCGCGAATCTCCTTCATCTCGTTTATCTTCTTGAACTTAATGGAGTCGGCCAATAGCGACCCAAACTCTGTGTTGATCACCCCCTGCTCCACTGAGAATCCGCCCTCGTTCTCGGCACCGATCTGGAAGGTGTTGTTTGCGATTATCCGCACTTCGTTGAATGTGTCGTGTGCGTTGAATTTTACTGTGGCCGTTTCGGCTGTGTAGATAGTCCCTATCCCGGCGTCTTTGACGCTCGCCACGACAACCCCAATCAGCGTGTCCGTCTTAAGATTCACCTCGTCGGCATAGATCAGCCAAGGGTCGTCCGTCGGCAGCTCGTAGTGTCCCCTTCGCTGGATATTGCGGAAGAGTATCTGTTTTGCGTCCCCCTGGAGCGATTTTTCCGCAAGGTGCACGAAATAGGGGAGCATGTGAAAGCTCAAGATCAGATTCGCAATGGCCACCATGATCGCCAGCACCAGCCCGGGATAGACTAACGTCAACAGGCCCACTCCGCTTGCCCGGCAGGCGTCTAATTCGTTATCGCTTGCGAATCGACCGTACACCAGCGCGGATGCGAATAACGCCGCCATTGGAAGTATGAATGTCAGCGTTATGGGCAGAAAGTAGCCCATAAGGCTCAGCACCTGCCCCGGCCCGACACCGTACTCCTGAACCGGACGCAAAATGCCCCCAAGGCTCAGGATCAGCGTCAGGGCGACCGAGGCAAGCAGAAAAACCTTGAACAACTCGCGAAATATATACCGATGCAGTATAAGAACCATCTGCCTGCTCCTATGGTATGTCCAATGGATTGATGTCCTTTATGCGGTCGGCGTAGATCTTGTGGGTGTATTTCTTGAGCAGTTCTCTGCGGTATCGCTCCATAGCGGCAAGGCGTTCCTTAGACTGCATTGTGCGTTTCACGCGGTCGGCTGATTTCTCAGAGAATTGGGGTATCGTGCCGGGATGCTTTTCAAGAATCTTGACGAGGCGCCACTTGAATTCATTGCGGTGCATACCCTTGACGGGCCCGACCACTGTGTTCGGATCGCCTTTCCAGAGTTCCGGCCAGAAATACGCCTCCACATTTGGATAGATGTCAGAGATTTTGCTCTCCTTGTCCAATCCGCCAGCGGCGGACTTGACCGATGCGAAATCCTTTCCCTCATCCAGTTCGGCCTTCACGGCCTGAGCGGCTTTGAAGTGCAGGCACCATATCTGATCGACCTTGAGCTTCCTGCTCTGGCGGAATTCATCCTTGTTCTCGTCGAAATAGGCCTTGATCTGAGCAGCATTCGGTTCCGGCGTCTCCTTGCCGACGCGCTGCCTTGCATCGCCCAACAGATTCTGGTCTTCGTATTCTCTTACCTGCTTTTTCAATGCTTCGTTCTCATTTAGCCGGAGCCTAATCGCTTCGGCTACGAGAACAGGCGTCCTCAAGGCCCGCTCCAGCAACCGGTCCACACCCGCCTCGGTATTCAAATCACGCGGGCGCCACGGCGGAGCTATTTCACCTATGGTCTCAAACCAGTCCTTAAGAGTTACTTTTCCCCCCTTGAACGTCGCCATAACGATATTCTTCTCTGCCTCGGTTAATTCGTTCTTAATCTGGCTGTTGCGAATGAACTGGACATTCCGTTCTGCTATCGGGCGCAGCAGCAAGCGTTGGTGGATTTCCGCCGCCTTGGCGAAATTGGCCGTTGCCTTTTTGACATTGGATTTCTTGTAAAGTTCGGCGTAGTAGGTGCTTATGATTGTATTGGCCTTGGCCCTTTTGAGGGCCTGCTCGGCCTTGGCGCGATCCAGCTTCGGATCGGCTTTCATTTTGTCGGCGATTTCAGCCTCTGAAACAATCACTCCCCCGGCCACTTGCTCTTGCATCAAGCGGTTCACAAGCTGTTTCTCCCTGAATTTTTTGACGGCATTGAAGATCATGTCGGTTTCGAGAACGCCGTTTTTGCGACCCTCCATCATCATTGCCTTTTCGGCCACCATTCTCATCAAGACCCCGTTGGCGTCGGCAGGCTCGGTCTTCACAGAGTATCCGCCGTAATCATAAGGCTGAAGCTCCTTCATCAGTTCTTTCTCAAGCTCGTCCTTGGTGATAACGTAGTCGCTTATCAGGGCGACGATGTTGACGTCTGTCTGGGCCGCCTTGAGCGCCTCGGCTGAAATCTCCGGTGTCGGCTTGTCCGGTTGGGAGGCCGATTTTGTCGCAGGCTCTTTATCGCCACTCCATAGCCCTCGACCTGTCGCAACGCGCCAGGCGCCGATTGCCATTACGCCGCCGACCGTAATCAGAACAAGAATAACCAGTGCCTTCTTCATGCTTCTCTATTCTCCTTGCTTCGCCCGAAGGCGGACTCAAAACGTTCATTCGGGACTGGCTGCGTTCGGCCCGGACCCGCCAAAGGCGGGGCGCCCTGCCATGGAATCTTCAAGCCGCCATTATAACCTTTCGGCCCCGATTCGCCAAAGGAAATTATCGCGGCGGCGCTGTCCCCGAGGCTTCGTCGCGGGCATCAACCTGATTTTTGGTTCTCACTTGCGATATTGGTAAAAAACAACAACAAAATTGGGCAGTCTGGGGCGTTTTTGCCGATGTGTTATCGGACAAACGGCTATTTTCGGCAAGGAGCGTCCGTATGCCCAAACGACAAAACGCTAAAGATAGCAACGAACCGGCCAGCCTTCCTTTACCATTCTTTGCCTGTCCCAACGGCGACTGTGCCGATTTCAGCCGCTTCGATTCCTGCAATCTCTCAGTGGCCGAATGGATGGACAAAGACAAAGCAATTCGTCGGCTGTACTGCAAAACCTGCGGCGAAGCCTCCGAGGGCGTGCAGGAAGACACCGAGTGCGACCATAGCAAAATTCCTTTCTGCCGGCTTGGAGCCGGCGGAGGGTTTATGGCGTTCGCAGGCAAGGATAGTGGATTGATGGAGGTTGCACAACGATTTTCCGCGGCGCGGGGATGAGATTCGTATGTCGTATCTCGTGAAGCGTGAAACGGCGGGGGGATATTTGCTGAGGGATTGGAGTCGGGGGGATCCGGCCCTTCGACACGGCTCAGGACAGGTTTCGCTTGGGGCTCCGCCGTGACAAGATTGGGTGTGTATTCTGTATCGCGTATCACACCGGGATTGGGTTTGATTGGGTTTGTTTTTTCGAGCCGGGTGGAGCGGAATATGGGTGTAAATCCTTGGGGCATAAGAGGTTGCGTTGGTTTTGGGGTTTGGGGAATTGGGTTTGTTTTGCGCAGAAGGGGCGATTTGTAGAGGCTTCTCTACAAGTGTAGAGCGCCGACGGGGGGAAGCGAGAAACAGAGCAAGTGAGCAGTTGGGCAGGTAATTGGGGGATTTTGGGTCCGCCGCAGGCGGATTCCGCCCTGGGCGGACCTGCGGCTGCGAATGCGGCTTCGACTTCGGTTTGTTGCGACTTTGAGATTGGGGGTGGGTGGCCATGATGAGCCCTGCTGATTTACTCCGCCACGGGCGGATATGCGATATTGATTATTGAGCGTCCATTAGTTAGATGCATATTGTACCATATTTCGAGTTAGATGTCAAGTGAATACTCGTCCTTGTGACACGGATTGACACTGGTAACACAGATTTTGATTCAATTCCGCCTCATGCGGATATTCGATATGGAGATTCTTCCATGAGGGGCTTGTTTGGCGGGGGAAGGGGGCCGCCGCGACGGCGGCCGCTAAACGAGGGGCGGAGGGGGAGCAAGGGAAGGACGACGGAGGATGGACGATGGACGAGGGCGGCGGAGCGGAGGGTTTGTTT
>JAUVXL010000253.1 GCA_030603595.1 Sedimentisphaerales bacterium
CTCTGAGGCACTCCAATCCAATGGCGGATTCACAGAGTCGGATTTCACTTCGTGCCATTTGGGCAGCTCCTGCTCGGCCAGAAAGAAAATATGGCGTTCGACTTGATTGATGACTTCGGTAAGTCCAGATCCTTCTTTACCGATTACAAGGCCGTTCAAAATCCAGCCGTGCGGGCCCTTAAGCTCGATTCTCAAACGGCCGTCAACGGCTCTGGCCTGAAAAGGCTCCATGAAAACGAATGCCCGACGTGGGATCCGCACGTCGAGTTTCTTCTCGCCGTTGACCCATACCTCGAACAAGGGCGGATCACACTCAGGGTCGCAGGCAATGAGCCATACCGTGTACTCACTGTCGGGCAAGGAAACCACGAAGGCATTGTTACTCGTTCCTTCGACCAAGGCACAGGTTATCTCCGATGTGGTGCGATAAGCCCCATAAACCGAGGCCGTATATTCGTCTTTCGGCGATACAATTTCGGAACCGCCACGATCGAACACCATCAGGCCTTCAGCCGATTGAAAACCATAACCCTTTTCGGGCGTGAACACCTCTTTAGCGGTCACCTTAGTGAATCCGGCGCGTTTGGCGGAAGTAGCTGTCCCGAATTGGAACTTGGCGACCTTCGAAATTTGCGAGGCAGCAGGCTCTGCCGCCCCCGCCCAGTTGAGATTGCCAACTAAACTAGACATTAATAAAGCAACACAGAACATCCCAAAGACAATCGATCTGCCGTGAAAGCTTCTTCTATGATTCAGCATTGTTCATGCACTCCCTTCCCTGGCGAGAATTGTGTGGCCCTATTCAAGCCAAGCTTAATCAGTCATCTTCAGTTAGGCTGCTTCAGTATGTTAACAAGGATTCTCTCAGCCACAGGATCATAGGCCGGCTCTGAACGGTTCACACGCCATTGCAGATCCAACTGCGAGAATAGAATCGTTCCTTTACCCCCGACAATCGGTATTTCAGCCGCCACACAGGTCTCTGGGTCGCGCACCCAGAGGGTCTTCTCGGCCGCCTCGATTCCCGGGCCTTCCAGATTTGCCACCGCGACTGTGCCGGGACGGCTGTTCCATCTTATAAGCCACTCAGGCTGGATGCCGGACAGCATCGGGTGTTTAGCATTCTCATGCAGGAAGGCTCGCGACCCGCGTGTCTCGCCGGCCTTGACATCACAAAGCTCATTCCAGTCCCAATGACGCGTTCCCAAAACCACCACGCGACCGCCGGCAGCCACAAATCTCCGGATGACATTGGCGCTGCGTTTCTGCTCTGCCGTCAGACGGTCGGCATTCCAAATAAGGATCAGGTCTCTACCCGCCTTCAATCCGTTCAGATCGTGCCCTATCTGTAATCCGTGTGATTTAAACCAGGACTCGGCCGTATGGTCGTTCCCGAGGACTATGTATCGGCGCTGGCGCAAAGCAGTAGAGACGATAGGAGGGCCCACAGCCCGGACAAAGCGCTGGCTGAGAACCGGTCGCCCCGGAACACCTGTTGTGCGAGCCGTCAGCCAGTAGTTGCCCTCCCGCTCGGGCAGCTTCCATTTGACAGGAGTTTGCGTCAGTGAATCCGCCTTCAGTTTGAAATCGTGACTCCATTTCGAGACCGGCCGCCCAAAACACGATGCTTCCGGGATGTATTCGGGACACTCGTTAGTTAGCATGATATCAACGTGTATGCTGGCGTCATTCCAGGAATCGTTAATAAGGTGCAGATTAGTGGTCACCTCCTGACCCGGCCGGTAGCTCGCATCGAAGAGATCGAGGCTCGCCAAGACAGGCGAGAGCGAACTGTGCCAAGCGGCCGAGGCGGGCGCGGCGTAGCCTGCCTTCCAGACAGCGCTGCCTTTGCCCGTCTGTCTAACACGGGCTGCCAGACGGGTGCGAGTCCAGCCTGCGTACATATACGGCCAGATGCCGTCCACCCTTGTCCGTCGCATGGCTTCGGTATGCTCGGCGCCGATTTGTGCGACGGCGATCTGGTCGGCTCTTTCATCGTCCACGCCGGACCATTGTGTCTTCGGATGCCCGAAATAGTTCATGTATTCGGTATTGGTTGTCGTGCGCTCCCCAGCGGTCTTGAACCAACCCGGAATTCCGCCGGCAAGATTACCTTCGACGGTATCGGTTATATTACCGCACGTATGGACGTCGTAGTTGTCGCGAGTGCCCGTGCTGCCCGTTCGCAGGGTCGGGCGAGTCGGATCAAGTGCGTTCACGAAATCTTGAAACGGCCCCTCCTCCCACTCGTTGTCTCGATTCGATTCGTTGCTCAGCACCCACATAATAACCGCCGGATGGTTCCAGAGCCGACTCATCCATCCTGCCGCGTCAAGCATGCAATTGCGATGCCATATTTCCAACTCTTCTGGCGTGAACTTGTAGTCCTGATAGTTGTAAAGTACCGGGAATTCCGCCAGAATCATCGTTCCGTGTTCGTCACAAATGTCCGCCCAGAGCCGTGGCGGCGGGCGAGTGTGGGTTCGAAAGGAATTCATACTCATTTCTCTTGCCTCGGTCACAAGGTAGTCAACTTCGTGGCCGGTTATCGTATCGCCCCAGTCCCATTCGAAAACCAGGTTCGAGCCTCGCAGCCACAAATTCCTTCCGTTGAGCTTGTAATTTCGGTCAGTTACATAAATCTCTCGCATGCCGAAACGAAATGTGACTTCGTCCAGCACGGCTCTCCCCTTAAGCAGGGTAACCTCTGCCAGATACAGGTTGCGGTTCTCATGGGTCCATGGCTTGAAATTGGGCATAGGAACCTCAACGAAGAAGTGTTCGCCACTCAGGGGGTCAGGATTCGGCACCAGACGTGCCCGTGTTTGCCCGCTGCCTATAACATCACCATTCGGCCACGGCCTGACGTTCGCACGAATAGTCAAACCGTCGAGTTTTTCGAGGCCGTTCGGCGTGACTCTAATAGACACTTTGCTCCTCGTCAGATCCGGAATGGAAAGTACCCATTTCATATAAGCTCTATCTGCGAACTCGATCCACACATCATCCAGGACCGACGGCATATCGCCCGAACTTCCGAACCCGGCCGGGAAAAGCAAATAGCCGCTTTTGGCCTTTCTCGCCCCTCTCGTGCCGGCGATTTTGAGAACGATTTCATTCTCTCCGGCCCGAAGTACACGTGCCCGAATAATTGTCTGATAAGGGCCAATCGGCTCATTCCGACCCACTTCGACGCCATTGATGAAGGCCGTTGCGCCAAGTGATATGTAATTCCATCGCAGCACAGCCAGGCTCTTAGCTTGTTGGGCGGTTAATTGAAATGTTCGCCTCGTCCAGACAAAAGCAGTTTCCGAGACCACCTTCTGACTGTGGCGCATGAACGGCCCGGGGAGGTTCACCTTTTTCCAATCCAGCTTAGCCTGACCTTCCCGGCTCTGGGCTCGTTCCGTTCCGCTACCCACCGCAAATTCCCACGTGCCATTGAGCGTGATTGACCTTGCATGCTGGCCCTCACTGCCACACGAGGCAGCAGGCTCCCCAGAAATACCTGAGTTCACGACAGTAGACGTTATAGCCAAGACGGTGGTCAGCAATGTAGTTGAAAATCGATCCATGTTGTCATTCTCCTCTGATCCAATTCTGCAATAGAGTCCGTCTTTCATCTTCATAAAGCGCCCAGCTTCCTTCGGCGGTGCGAAGCCATGTTATCATGCTCTTTATCCTCACATCAGTGTGGTTGCCGTCGACTAAAACACATAATGATTCTACCAGCAAGAATGTACCTATCAACCACGATGTGGTGGCAGGAGATCGGGCCGTCGTTCCACGGAAGCTACCGTTTACTTCGGGCTATCTACTTCCAAGGCAGAAGAGATGCCTGAATCCGCGTAAGAAGACCTGTCCGTCGCTAATTGCCGGCGAGGCATAGCACTTTTCTCCAAGCTCGTACGTCCCAACGGATTCGAACTGCCTGCCGGGTCTAATCACGTTGATTTGCCCGTCATCGTTAATGAAGAAGAGTAATCCGTTTACAAGTACGGGCGAAGCATGATGTCTGCCCAATTTCTTCTGCCAAAACACGTTGCCAGTCGCCGCCTCATAGCAAAAAACCGTCCCGCCCCTGTTGACGCTGAACAGGAGATCCCCGACTATCATCATAGATGGAATGTAAGGCGCCCCGTCTCTGTCGGACCAGGCGACGTGGGTATTCGTAACATTACCCTTACCATCCGGTCGGATTGCGAACAAAACCTGCTTGGGCCAACTGCTGCTGATAAATATAAGTCCGGCATTCTCACTGTAAACCGGCGTAGCCACAAATTCCTGCGACGGACCGTCAACGATCCAGAATTGCTCGCCCGTCCGAGGGTCGAAACCGGCCACGCTCCGATCACCGCACTGAATTAACTGGGTGCGCCCGGCCAACTCGCGGATAAATGGCGCGCTGTAGCTGATACCTTTGTTCTTGCGGTCCTTACGCCAAACGGTTTCGCCGTCAGATTGCTTTAGTGCGATGAGAAAAGATTTGTCCTTGCCGTCGCCGTCCACGAAGACTTTGTTCTCGAACAGCACGGGCGGATTGCAGAATCCCCATTCGCCCTTGTGCGTTCCGGGCCGGACTTGCCAGAGCTGTTCTCCTGTGGCCAGATCATGTGCGGCCACAACGATTTCATCGCCGACGCGAAACGTCACAAAGACCCGCGAGCCGTCGGTCGCCGGCGTGCTTGAAGCATAGCTATTCTCTTTGTGCAGTTTCTGCAAAGGTCCCTGCACAACAGTTTCCTGCCATAGCATCTTTCCGTTTGTGCGGTTTACGCAAAGTAGAATGCGTTCTTTCGTAGAAACGATGCCAGTAACCGTACACACATGATTGCCCCAAACAATCGGCGAAGCATGCCCTTTGCCGGGCAGTTCGATCTCCCAAAGGGCGCCGGCCGGATCCCAATTGGTGGGAACGTTCTTTTCGATACATGTGCCATCACTCCGCGGCCCACGCCAGCAGGGCCAGTTTTCAGCTCGAACGGCTTGAATGGCAGGGAAGAGAAGCCCCTCCTCAGTTGCCAGCAATATCGTCATCAGCCCGGCAATGCGCAGAAACCATGATATCTTTGCCGGTAATGCACTTGCCTTGGTCGAGGAAAGTCTGCTCTTGTTGACTCGCAGCTCTATCATGTCTCAGATTCTCCTATATTCTCCTAACCCGGCGTAGCCGGAACCAAAAAAGTTACAAATTATCATTTACGCTGCTCGGCACATCTCCGACAATTGCTCAAACTCAAAACTTTGCTGAGGAGAATCTGAACTATGCAAAACTTTATCGAGCGGCACAATACTAAAATCAAGGGTGTCATCTCCTGCTTTGACAGGATAGTACTGACTGGAACCATACCGGGCA
>JAUVXL010000078.1 GCA_030603595.1 Sedimentisphaerales bacterium
CTCGACGAGGCGACAGGATACGGGCGAATAGTGCGTGATGCGTACGGCAATCTGCAAGGCATCATCGAGCACAGCGACTGCACAAAAGAGCAGTTGGCTATTAAGGAAGTAAATCCGAGCTACTATCTTTTCAATAATAAAGTCCTTCTCGAAGCGTTAGAGAAGGTCAAGCCCGACAATGTCAAGAAGGAATACTATCTGACGGACGCCATGGCCGGCCTCATTGGGACGGGTCATAAGGTTGTGGCGGTTACGGCGGTTGAAGCCGAAGAGGCGATGGGTGTCAACAGCCGAAGGCAACTCAGCGAAGCAAGCAAGATCATGCAGAGGCGTATTCAGCAGGATTTGATGGAGAACGGCGTGACGATAGTCGATCCGGACAATACGTGGATCGATGCCAGGGCGAAAATCGGGCAGGATACTGTGATAGAGCCGTTTACGTATATTCACGGTGAGGTGGATATTGGACATGGCTGTCGAATCGGACCGTTTGCTTATTTGAGGCACGGAACTGTGTTGAAAAACGACGTGGTTGTGGGAGTATATACCGAAATCAAGAATGCCACGCTCAACAACGGGGTTAGAGCAAGGCATCACAGTTATATCGGCGATGCGATGGTGGGGCGGAACGTGAATGTTGGGGCCGGGGCAATAACCGCAAATTACGACGGAAAAACGGTGAATCGTACGAATGTCGGCGACGACTGCTATATAGGATCAGGCGCCATATTGATTGCGCCGATCAATGTCAAGGACGGCTCGCATATAGCATCCGGCACAGTAGTTTCACAGGAAAGTGTAAACGAATTGGGTGGAAAGAACAAAAACGTGGACAAAATGGATTCCCGCTCCCCGATCTGGGTCGAGGACAAGCTTCGCGGGAATGACAAGCTTCGCGGGAATGACAAATGATGTTTCTTAATGACAACTTAAAGATATTCTCCGGCAGCAGTAATCCGGAATTGGCCGGTGCGGTCTGCAAATACTTGCGTCTGCCGTTGGGCGGGGCGAAGATCGAGCAGTTTCCGGACGGCGAGAAGGCGCTCAAGCTCGAGGACGATGTTCGCGGGAGGGACTGTTTTGTTTTGCAGTCCACGTGCAAGCCGGTTGACGAGCATTTGATGGAGCTATTGATTTACCTGGATTGTCTGCGAAGGGCCAGCGCCCAGCGCATCACGGCGGTGATTCCGTACTTCGGTTACGCCCGGCAGGACAGAAAAGATGAAGGGCGTGTTCCGATCACGGCCAAGCTCGTTGCGAACATTATCACCGCAGCAGGCGCCGACAGGGTATTGACGATAGACCTGCACGCGGCGCAGTTGCAGGGTTTCTTCGATATACCGGTCGATCATCTGACGGGTGAATTGGTGCTGAGCGATTATTTCAGGGGCAAGAAACTCAGTAATCTGACGGTTGTTTCGCCGGACGTCGGCAATATTAAGATGGCGTCGAGATACGCGGCCAGAATGGCCGGTCCGGGGCACTTCAGCGGCGACCTGGCTATAATACATAAGAAGCGCGTAAGCGGCAGCGAGGTCGAGGCAAACGAAATAATCGGTGAGGTTGACGGCAGGAATGTGCTGATGTGCGACGATATTATCGCGACGGCCGGGACGGTGTGCAGCGCGGTGAACTTAATCAAGCAGCGCGGGGCCGCGAAGATATACATCAGCGCCACGCACGGGATTTTTGCAGGCGAGGCGCTGGAGCGTTTGGCAAAGGCCCCGGTGGACGAGATTGTCGTTACGGATACCGTGCCGTTGACAAAAGAGGCCAAGAAGGTCAAGAATATCAAGGTTTTGAGCGTGGCTGCAATGCTCGGAGAGGCAATAAAGAGAACTCACAGGAACGAATCGATTAGTTCGCTCTTCGGCGAATTTAACTCCCGATGCTTTTTGTCGGGATAGGCCCCGGCTCGCCGGGGATGGTTTTTCCCGGCTCGCCGGGAGTTGAAAGAGGTGATTATGGGTAAGAGATTGGTTTTGAAGGCGGAAGTTCGGGATCCCGATGGAATCCCGGCTCGCCGGGAGAAGGCCGCGAAGGTGCGTGCGAGGGGTAGAATTCCGGCTATTGTGTACGGGCATAAGCAGGCGGCGGCGGCTATTTCGCTTGACGCACACAATTTTGTCGAAGGACTGCATCACGGGCATCGACTGATAGACCTTGTTTGGCAGGGACCGCCGATTCGGCCGGTCCCGGCGCGCCGGGACCTCGCCGGGACCTCACCGGGAAAGGAAACGGTGCTTGTAAAGGACGTGCAGTACGACTATCTGGGCAGGGATATTATTCACGTTGATCTGATGCGTGTTGATGTTAACGAGACGGTCAAGGTGGGAGTCCCGATGGAGCTTAAAGGTACAGCGCAGGGCACGCACGAAGGCGGTATTATCGAAGAGCACGTGGGCCATCTGGAAGTTGAGTGCATGGTGATTGATATTCCTGAGAAGATTACTGTGTTTGTGAAAGATGTTTCGGTCGGGGATGCTCTTCACGCCAGCGATGTTGAGCTTCCGAAAGGTGTGAAACTGGTCAGTCCGCCCGATACGCTTATTGTGACTTGTCATTTGGTTGCCGCGGCGAAGACGGCTGAGCAGGTTGAAGAGGAGATGCCTACTGCTCCCGATGTGATAGGCGAGGCCGAGGAGGGCCCGGCGGATGAGGCCGGAGAGAAAGGATTCCCGGCACGCCGGGATTAACTTGGGCAAAAGTGAATTATGAGCCTTTACGAAACGATGAAAATGGTCGTTGGCCTGGGTAATCCCGGTGATGAGTATGTTGATACGCGGCACAATACTGGTTTTAAGGTAATAGATTCGCTGGCGGAAACGTTAAGAACGGATGTAAGAAAACGGAAATTCGGCGCCCGTTTCGGGTTGGGCGAATTTTCGGATAAGAAGTTAATATTGTTGAAACCGTGGCAGTTTATGAATCGCAGCGGGCAGGCGGTAGCGACGGCGATGGGCTTTTATAAGCTTGCGATGAGTGATTTGCTTGTCGTGACCGATGATTTGAGCCTCGAGGCGGGTAGGATTCGGATTCGGGCGAAGGGCTCCGCCGGCGGGCATAACGGCTTGGCCGATATTGTCGAGAAGCTGGGCGCCGACGAGTTCGGGCGGCTGCGAATCGGCATTGGCGACAACGGCAGGATAGATTCGGCCGTGTATGTGCTAAAGAAGCCCAGGGCCGAAGAGAGGCCGGTGCTGGTCGAGGCGATTGAAAGGGCGCGAGACGCTGTGCTTTGCTGGATTGAGCACGGGATAGACAAGGCAATGAATGAGTTTAATCCCGGCGAGCCGGGAGAATAAACAATGACTCCCGATGAAATCGGGATGGTATCGCGCAATGGACAAGCGAGAATACAAAGAATAGGTTAGTTATAAGGTGATAAGATGGAGACTGCTGTGAACAGGAAACTTTACGAAGGAATGTTCCTCGTTGATTCGGCGAAGGCCGCGAACTGGGATGCGACCAAGGCGGCTCTTGAGAATGCCCTCAAGAGAGCGGATGCAGAAATTGTTGATATGAAGAAGTGGGACGACCGGAGACTGGCGTACGAGATCCAGGGCAAAGCCAGAGGGACTTATATCCTTTGTTATTTCAAGGCCGACGGTGAGAAGATACAGGATATCGAGAAGGCGGTTCAGCTTTCAGAACAGATTATGCGCGTTTTGATTCTGAGCACCGAGCAGATGACGGCCGAGGATATGGGAAAGGATACTCCTGCTGCAAGGGCTGAAAACGAAGCCGCCGCTGCCGAAGAGGCGAGGGCTGCGAGAGTTGCCGAAGCTGCCAAGACGGCCCAAGCCGCTGAGTCCGCCAGTGGGCGGAAACCCGAGCAGAAAGATCCCGAAGTGAAGGCCGGCGAGGCGGTCCCGATGGACATCGGGATAGAATCCGGCGAGGCTGCCCCGGAAGCTGGAACCACCGGACCGGAAGCTGGAACCGCCGATCCGGCGGCTGGAATTGGGGAAGAAGACGCCGAGGTGAAGGAAGCCGACAAATCGGACAAGCCCGAAGAGCCGGAGTCCCGGCGTGCCGGGAAAGAGCCCCAGGAAAGCGATGCGGGTAATATGGGTGAGGGCCCTGCGGAGGCTGATTCGGAACAACCCAAGGAGTCCCGATGGACATCGGGATAGGTTTTGGTCTTCGGCGCCCGGCATTGAGTCGGGTAAGACCCCGATGTACATCGGGGCCGGCAGATATGAAAAGGGAGTTTGAATATGGCAAATTATAACAAAGTTATGCTGATGGGGAATCTGACCCGTGATCCGCAGCTTTCGTACACGCCGAATCAGTTGGCGATTGTTGATTTCGGGCTGGCGGTGAATCGCAAGTGGAAGGGCCAGGACGGCAGCCAGCGAGAAGATACGTGTTTTGTCGATTGCACTTCTTTCGGTCGTTCGGCTGAGAATATCAACAAGTACCTGAGCAAGGGCAGTCCCGTGTTTGTCGAAGGCAGGCTGACATTTGATAGTTGGACGGGTCAGGACGGGACCAAGCGCAGTAGGCTCAAGGTAACAGTGGAGAACTTCCAGTTTCTGCCGAGAGGCGACCGTGGTTCGGATCGGGGCGGGCAGAGTGGCGGGGGCGGTTCGGATCGGAGCCAGCAGAATGGCGGCGGTTCGGAGGGAGGGCGGCAGAGTCCGGATTACGGAGGATCGCAGGCTGCTTACGGAGGGCCGCATTCTGCGGCGCCACAGGGTGGAGATGATGATATACCTTTTTAGTAGTGTTGAGTTATAAGTGTTGAGTTATGAGTGTTAAGGACAAGTAAAAGATGGGGAAAATTCAACGAGGACCACAAAAAACCCGACGCGGCGGCGGCAATCGGCGCAAGGGAGGTTTCGCTGGCGTGCGTGAGCAGACTCAGTGCCGTTTTTGCAGGCGCGGGGTAAAATATGTTGACTATAAGGACATTGAGACGCTTTCGAAACTTTTGACGAATCGGGGCAAAATATACTCTCGCAAGCGCAGCGGGAACTGTGCCGGTTGTCAACGTAAGGCTAAGAGAGCTATTAAACGTGCTCGTTATATGGCTTTGCTGCCTTTCACGAATTAATGAGCGTATAGCGTGGATCCGCTAAACGCCGATTATTACAAGGGGATTAAGATGGCGAAAAAGATTCTCGGTGCTAAGACTGGGGTTCTCCCAGTTTTGCTGTGTGAAGATATTGAGAAGTTGGGGTGGCTCGGTGACGTTGTTGAAGTTAAGACGGGATACGCTCGGAATTATTTGATTCCTCAGGGTTTGGCTAAGGCTGCAAGCGAAGCGAACATTAAGTCAATTTCGGAGGAGCGTGATCGTCGGGCCCAGCAGCGTAAGAGCGAGCGTGTTAAGCTTGAGGAATCGGTGACTGCGATTCTCGCAGCTGGTAAGGCTGGGGAGGGGGCTGAGGCTGTTGTTGCTGCGAAGGCTAACGAGCAAGGTCATTTGTTCGGGTCGGTAACGGCTCGTGAGATAGCGACGAACCTTCGCGAGCAGGGATTCGATGTTCCCGACGATGCTGTTCAGTTGGCGGGAATCGGGGACCGCGATTCTCGCGGCGGGGGGCGGCATTCCGGGAGCGTGGGCCACCATTCTGGCGGTATCAAGGAGGTCGGTACGCATACTGTTAGCCTGAAGTTCGCTGAAGATTTGATTTGTCAGATCAATGTTGTGGTGGTGGCTGAGCAGGCCCCACGGGCCCCTTGCGGGGAGGAGGGCGACGAAGCTGAATAGTTTTGAGTTCTTAGTCCCGATGGGCATCGGGACTCAACACTTATAGCTCAAAAACGCGGGCGAGACGCCCGCGACACAGGGCGGGAAAAACGCGGGCGAGACGCCCGCGACACGGTTGGGGATAGGCTAAATGGGTCAAATGGCACAGGCAGACAATGGAAAAGGTCGAACGGTGGCGGGTAGCGGGAAAAACGCGGGCGGGACGCCCGCGACACAGGGCGGGAAAAACGCGGGCGAGCCCCATGGGCCCCTTGCGGGGCTGGCCGCGACACGGGGCGGGAAAATCGCGGGCGGGACGCCCGCGACACGGGTTGCGGGGGGGGTTCGGAGTATGCCGGAGTCTTTGGCTGCTGAGGCTGCGGTATTGGGGTCAATGGTGATAGATCCTCAGTGCATTGCGGAGGTTATCGAGATTTTTTCAGAAGGCGGGCGTGAGGCTTTCTATCGTGTGGAGCATCAGGAGATATTCGACGGTCTTATTGCGTTGTATGAGAAGGCTCCCTTAGAGGGAGGTAAGGACGGGGGGAAACGCGGGCGGGACGGCGTCGACACGGAAAAACGCGGGCGGGACGCCCGCGACACGGGGGGTGGCGTCATCGATGCGGTGCTATTGCGGGATGAGCTTGAAAAGCGCAAGGTGCTGGAGAAGGTCGGTGGAGTCGATTACATTGCCCGGATACTTGATTCGGTTCCTTCCTCTGCGAATGTTCGGCATTATGCCGGGATTGTTAAAGAGAAGCAGTTGCTTCGTGAGTTGATTGGCGCCGTTAGCGGTATCCTGGAGGATGCTTACGGGCAAAGCGGCGATGTTCGGCAGACGCTTGACGAGGCTGAGCGGCGAATCTTTGCGGTTACGGAGAAGAACATCAGCGGCAACGTGGTGGCGTTGAAAGACTTGGTTGCGCAGACATACGAGCTTATCTCGAAGCGGAGCGGGATTCACGTAACTGGTCTGGCGACGGGGTATCATGAGCTTGACGACCTGACTTGCGGTCTGCAGAACGGTGAGATGATCATCGTGGCGGGACGTCCGAGTATGGGCAAGACTTCGCTGGCGTTGAATATTGCCGAGCATATAGGAGTTCAGGAGGGCATTCCAGTTGCTGTTTTCTCTCTTGAGATGGGCAGGCAGGCGTTGGCGGAGCGGTTTTTGTGCAGTGTTGGCGAGGTTGATGCGCAATTAGTTCGCAAAGGCATGCTCAAAACGGAGGACTATCAGACTTTGGTGGATGCGTGCGGAACGCTTTCGGAGGCGCCGATCTTTATCGACGACACCTCCGCATTGACGCCTCTGGAGCTTCGCGCCAAGGCCAGGCGGCTCAAGAGCAGGCACGATATCAAGTGCATTATGGTCGATTACCTGCAGTTGATGCATATTGGCGGGCGGGTCGAATCGCGGCAGCAGGAGATCACGACCATTTCGAGGTATCTCAAGAGCCTGGCGCGAGAGTTAGATATTCCCGTGGTTGTTTTGAGCCAATTGAACAGGTCGCCCGAGGGCAGGGAGGGGCATAGGCCGAGGATGAGTGATCTGCGGGAAAGCGGTAGTATCGAGCAGGATGCGGACGTGGTTATGATGCTGCATCGTGAGGATTATTACAAACGAAACGATGAAGGCTACGAGCCGGATAACACCGCAGAGCTGATAATAGCAAAGCAGAGAAACGGGCCTACGGGCAGTGTGAAGCTGATATTCAGGGAGAAAATCACGCGGTTTGAGAATATGTCTCGCGTCGAATCCGCCGAAGGCGCACCATTTTAAGGGAGTGAAACGATGAACAAAGCCAGCAAGATCAAGATGCCCCACCCCGAAGTATTTCGGGGCCGTAAGGCGTCCCTTAGGAGACTTGCGGGGATACATGGACTCACATTCTGCCTCATTGCGTGTTTGTCGGTTTTGTATTCGGGTTGTGGAGGCCCGGGTGCGTGGGGGAAAAAAGCCACGCCCAAACAAAGTTTGAGCGTGCCACCCAGCGCCGGGCGCAACGTCATTCGAGATATTGATTTCATAGGCAACCTTGCGTACAAGGACAAGAAGCTTAAAGACAAGGTGGGTTTCGAGATCGGGGACTATCTCGACCCGGTTCTGGCCCAAACCGGACGAGGAATTATAAGCGAGTTGTATCGAAAGAAGGGGTATCCGCATACTACAATAATAATAAACCCGGCGAAGTTAGAGCAGGGGGTGTTGAGCTACACCATCATCGAGGGGCCGAGGGTGAGGATCAGGTCGGTCAAATTTCAGGGCAACTCGGGCATAAAGACCGGCAATCTCAAAAAAGTCGTCAAGACAAGTACGCGGAGATGGGTAATCAGGCCCGTCTACTACACCGAGGAGCGGGTCGCTGCCGACGTCGAAAAGCTCAAGCGGATTTACTATCGCAGGGGCTATCTTAATAGCAATGTGCGGGCTACGGGCGAGTCGCATATCACATTTATCATCAACGAAGGGCCGTTGTATAAATGCGGAGATGTCGTCATTGAGGGTAATACGCGATTTGGCCAAGAGACGCTGCTGGCGGGATTTAAGCTGGAACGCGGAGATACTTACTCCTATCAGGAGGCTGACTTACACGCCAAGGATATTCTGAAACTCTATCGGGAGAACGGCTATGTCAATTCGCAGGTAACGCAGCGGCCTGAATTTGTGCAGGGCGGCGCGGGCAACATTGCCAACGTTGTATTCGATGTTAAGGAGGGCAGGCAGTTCAGAATCGGTCGGGTGGACATTACGGGCAACGAAACGACACAGGACAAGGTTATCCGGCACGTGCTTGACGAGTACGGCTTTACGCCGGGGTCGCTGTACAACGCCCATATGGCGCCCAACGAGCCTGGTGGTCAGATGGAGAAATATATCCAAAGGATGACTTTGGCCGAGCAGGCGATTATTATACCGATGCCTGTCGCCGGCGACCCGAATAGATTAGATGCGAGCGTGGACATAAAGGAGGGGATGACGGGAATGTGGAATCCAGGCGTTGGTGTCGGCAGCGACAGCGGCGTGATAGGCCGCCTGGTCTTCCAACAGCGGAATTTCGATATTACGGATACTCCCGATAGCTTCGGGGATTTTATCAGGATGAAGGCATTCAGGGGTGCGGGCCAAACGCTGCGAATTGCGCTCGAGCCGGGCACCGAGGTCAGCCAGTACTCGGTATCCTTTACCGAACCTTATTTCAGAGACAGGCCTACGTCTCTTGATGCCGTCGGCTCTTTCTACGAGCGAGGGCGCGAAAGCTACGACGAAGAGCGTATGAAGGGGTATCTTGGTTTCGAGCAGCGGCGCGAGGGGAAATGGCGCAGGGGTATCGGCTTTAGGGCTGAAAACGTTGACGTCGGTAGTCTCGATACCGATGCTCCTAAAGAAATCATAGATGTAAAGGGGGGCAACGCTCTGATGGGCGTGCGGGTCGGGCTTGGGCGTGATATGACCGACGACAGGTACAATCCGAGCGATGGTTATACGTTTGATACGGGGTACGAGCAGGTTGGGGGCGACCACACTTTTGGTCTGCTCAACGGTGCTTACATTCGATACATGACGCTTCACCGCGATTTGCTCGATCGAAAGACTATCCTGGCAACGAAGTTTCGCGCCGGCACGACCGTGGGCAGTACACCGCCTTTCGAGAAGTTCTACGGGGGCGGCACGGGGAGATACGGGATCAGGGGTTTCGAGTATCGGGGCGTCAGCACACGAGGCCTTCAGACAGGCGTTGCAAACCCGCAACGAAAAGACCCGGTAGGCAGCGACTGGATATTCCTGGCGAATACGGAGGTGGCCGTTCCGGTCGTGGGCGAGAATTTGTCGTGGCTGTTCTTTGTGGACAGTGGGTTGGTTGACAGCGGCGGCTATCGTGCGGCGATCGGAACGGGCGTACAGATACTGATACCACAGTGGTTTGGACCTGTGCCGATGAGATTCGAGCTTGCAGCGCCGTTTATGAAAGAAGACGAAGACGATACGCAGGTGTTTAGTTTCTCGGTGGGCGGATTCTTGTTTTAGATTAAAAGTGAGCTAACAAGCCCCGACCGTAAGCCTGTCCCCAAGGGGGGAGGGGGTTTATCCGGGGGCTTACGCTTAGGGCTAAAGTGAATCAAGGTTGCACACAGAAAGGGCGGTTTATGAAGACCAGGGCAGTTGTTTTGGGTGGCTTGGCGGGTGCGGTAGTTTTGTTTTTGGGGTATGGATTCAGCTTTGCCGGGGCCGAAGCCGATATATCGAATTCGAAGATTGGCACTGTTAGCATCAGGGATATTTTTCGCGATTGCAAGGCGAATGCCAGTTATAGAGACAAGGCGCTCGTCGAGCAGAACGCAAAGAATATGGAAATGGATGCATTGCAAAAGAAAATTGCGGCCGATGAAGCAGGTTTGAGGGCCTTGAAACCGGGCAGCACTGACTATATGAAGCAGTACGAGGCGCTTATTAATGAGCAGGCTCAATACGAGGCAAAGAAGCAGTTCGTTAGTCAGCAGAGAGTATTGGAAGACCGACGATGGACGGAAGTGCTTTACAAGGAAGTTCTGCGGATAACGAAGGAGTTGGCCAAGAAGAAGGGGCTTAACATGGTCCTTGAAGTGGATGAGCCTGTCTTCCCGATGGTGAATACGGACGAACTCATGATGGCCTTACAGACTCATAAGGTGCTGTATAGCGCCGGATGCGTGGATCTTACCGCTGAGATCGTAGTGGAGATGGACAAGATCGAATCGAAACTCAAGCTGTGAGGCGAGGCGAAAGTTGACAGAGTTATTTTCGGCGTTTGATTCCGTATGGAAATGACAGTTGCACAATTGGCCGAGCATATCGGAGCCGAAACCGTCGGTAAGACGGACGGTGCTGATCAATTGATAGTATCTGTGGCTCCGGTCGATACGGCCGGCCCCGGTGAGGTTACATTCCTTGCAAATGATAAGCACAAGACGGCAGTTGAAGCATCCGGCGCCGGGGCGGTCATTGTAGCCGAGCGCCTTGAGGGCTTGGACAAGCTGCAGTTAGTCGTCAAGAATGTTGACGTCGCTCTAATTGAGGCCCTGACCTTATTTGCGCCGAAGTTAAAACCCGCTCCGGAGGGTATTGATGCAACGGCGAAGGTGGCCCAAGATGCCAAGATAGGCCCAGGCGTGTCCGTGGGTCCTGGAGTAGTGGTCGGTGATGGCGCCGAAATCGGCGAGAACAGCGTAATCGGCAGCGGGTGTAAGATAGGTGAGAATTCAAAGGTCGGGGCAAATTGCCGTCTCGACAGCAATGTTGTCGTCTATCATAACTGCCGACTGGGCGACAACGTGATTATTCAAGCGAACAGTACAATTGGGGCAACCGGTTTCGGATACTCGTTTATCGACGGCTCGCATCGGCTCATTCCTCACAACGGTGGAGTGGTGATTGAGGACTTCGTGGAGATAGGGGCCAACTGCTGTATTGACAGGGCCAAGTTCGGCAATACTGTTATCGGGGCGGGGACCAAGATCGATAATCTCGTCCAGATTGGCCATAACGTCCGTGTGGGCAAATGCTGTTTGATAGCGGCGCTGGTTGGTGTTTCGGGCAGCTGTAAGCTGGGTGACGGAGTAGTGCTGGGCGGCCAGGTTGGCCTGGCGGACAATATCGAACTGGGTTCCGGCGTGATGGTCGCGGCGAAATCCGGGGTGATCAATGATATCGAGGCCGACCGGAAGGTGGCCTGGACGCCGGCAATCGACAGAAGAGAGGCGTATCGAATTATCAATCTTGTGATGCGCTTGCCTGAGTTCGCCAAGCAGTTGAAAAAATTAGGCAAGAGAATGGAAAGTCTTGAAACTGCAGAAGACGATAAAAACTGAAAGCAAGATAGCCGGCAAGGGCCTGTTCGGCGGGAAGGATGCGAAAGTTGTTTTTCGCCCTGCTCCGGCCAACGGCGGGATAACGTTCGTTCGTACGGATGTTGCCGAGCCGGTTCGCATTAACGCAGTTGCTCCGAACATTGCCGAGCGGAGCCGGCGAACGACTATCAAAAAGGGCGCGGTGAGCATAGAGACAATCGAGCATTGCCTGGCGGCAGTGAAGGCGCTCGAAATCGATAACATTGTCGTTGAGGTCAACAGCTCCGAACTACCGGCTCCGGATTGCAGTTGCGCCGAGTACTTCAAGGTGCTCAAGCGCGCCGGGGCGGTCGAGCAGGACGTTGAGCAAAAAGAATATGTAATCCGCAAGCCGATTACGATTACGGCTGGTGATGCGTCTATATATGCCTTGCCGTACTCTGAAGATGGGCTGAGCCTAACATACGACCTGGATTACGGCGGACATACGGGCATAGGCAGGCAGATTTTCAGTTGCCGGCTTACGCCGGATGATTTCGAGAGGCATTTGGCGCCGGCGCGAACGTTTCTGCTTGAGACAGAGGCCAAGCAATTTCGCGCTCGCGGGATGGGTGCGCATGTTAGTCCTCGGGACCTCTTGGTCATCAACTCGGACGGTCCTATCAAGAACAGCTTCAGGTTTCCGGATGAGTGCGTAAGGCATAAGATTGCTGATTTGATAGGCGATCTTGCGCTTGTGGGTCGAGCCGTCAAGGGCAGGATTGTGGCGTACAAGAGCGGTCATTCGCTGAACCAGCAGCTTGCGCGAAAGCTGTATGAGGCCGCCCAGCAGCAGGAGCGCATCGAGAGGTTCGGGACGGATGCCGTTCTGGATATTTCGAGGATTCAGAAGATTCTGCCTCACCGTTATCCGTTCCTCCTGGTGGACAAGGTTGTGGAGATCGAAGGCGACTCGTGGATAAAGGCGATCAAGAACGTAACTATGAATGAGCAATTCTTCCAGGGCCATTTTCCCGGCACTCCGATTATGCCCGGAGTCCTCATTGTCGAAGCTATGGCTCAGGTCTCCGGCTTGTTGTTTGCGCAGCGACTGGAACTTACGGGAAAGCTCGCAGTCTTGTTGAGTATGGACGGCGTTAAGTTGCGCAAGGCCGTTGTGCCCGGCGACCAGCTAATCCTTATAGCCGAGGCTATAAGGCTCAAGAAAAGGACGGCGCAATGCCGGTGCAAGGCGATGGTGGGCGATGCGGTGGCCGCCGAGGCGAAAATCAAGTTTATGCTTGTGGATGAGGAAAAAGTGTGATAGCGGTGCTGGTTATGAGCTCTGCAAAATTGCAGGTTAGGCCTATATTGTTGAAGAAAATCTTCTTTGTGATTTTCTTCAATAATCACCTAACCTCTTATGATACAATACGTTCGCGTTAAAAAGAAAAAATCAAGAAAGGATTTTTTCTTTTGTTAAGTAGGCCTAACCTGCAATTTTGCAGAAGCCTTTATGGTTATGAGTAGAGAGTTGAAATGACAGAGATACATCCAAGTGCAGTGGTTCATCGAGATGCCGAGTTGGACGACGGTGTAACTATCGGACCAAATTGTGTTATCGGCAGCGGCGCATCGATCGGCTCCGGGACGGTGCTCGACGCCAACGTCGTGATCGAGAAGAATGTTAAGATCGGCAAAAATAATCGTTTCTTTTCCAATTCCGTGATAGGAGCGTGGCCTCAGACATTGGGCTTGACGGATGAATCAAATATCGGCAGACTTGTGATAGGTGACGGAAATATTCTGCATGAACAGGTGACCATCCATTCGAGCATGCACAGCGACCGAGTGACGAGAATAGGAAATGAGAATTTTCTTATGGTCGGATCGCACATCGGCCACGACTGCGTGCTTGAAGACAAGGTTGTAATGAGCAATTGTGTACAGATAAGCGGTCACTGCAAGATTGAGACGGGGGCATGGCTTAGCGGCATGGTCGGCCTGCATCAGTTCATTACTCTCGGTAAGTGGAGCTTCGTTGCGGGGCTTGCCGGGCTCAATAAGGACGTGCCGCCTTTTCTGACGGTGAGCGGTCATTATCCGCCGATGGTTCGCGGCGTGAATAAACGTGGAATGCGGCGGGCCGGCTTGACGGAGGAGCAGCAGGAGCGAGTTTTCGAGGCGTACAGAAGACTCTATCGCCAGGGCGGCACGCTTCTGGAGAATGCGCAGACTCTGGCGCAGAAGGACGAGATCGATGAGAATGTCAAGGCGATAATCGATTCGATTGTCAGAAGTAACAAGCATCAATACGGCAGATACCTCGAGATATTGAGGGAGAAGTGAGCTAAAGTCACTTTACACTGGAGAATAAGGCAATTATGCTGGAGACAAAGGTACGCACTGCTGTAGTGGGTGCGGGCAAAATGGGGGCAATACACGCGAAGGTCTATGACCAGTTGCCTCAGAGTAATCTTGTAGCGGTTGTGGACACCGACGCAGCCAGGGCGAAACGCCTGGCTCAAAAGTATAATTGTTCGGATTACACGGATTGCTCGGATATCCTTGGAAAAGTCGATGCGGTGACAATAGCCACTCCTACTGTGACGCATTTGGAACTGGCAAAGGTTTTTATAAAGAACAAGGTTGCGGTTCTGATTGAAAAGCCGCTGGCCGCCAACGTCAGGGAGGGCAGGAAGATTGTATCGCTTGCAAGGAAGAACGACTGCGTGGTTGCGGTGGGCCATTCGGAGCGATGCAATCCGGTTGTTCAGGCGATGAAGCGGCTTGATGTGGAGCCGAGGTTCATCGAGGCCAATCGTGTTAGTCCGTATCCGTTCAGGTCAACGGACGTTAGCGTTGTTCTTGACGTGATGATCCACGATATAGATATTATTCTGTCGCTGGCGGCGAGCAAGATTAAGAGGATTTATGCCGTCGGTGTCAATGTTATAGAAGACAACGAAGATATCTGCAACGCGAGGATTGTTTTCGATAACGGCTGCATCGCAAATATTACGGCATCTCGATTGGCGCTAAAAACCGAAAGAAAGCTGCGAGTGTTCAGTCGGCAGGCCTATCTTAGCCTGGATTATTTCAAGAAAAGCGGAATGATCATCAAGGCCGATCCGAATATCAACGTCGTCAAGTGGATTCAGGAACGCAAAGAATCCGGCAACTTCAATATGACGAACGTGAACTGGCCCGACCTGCTGCACATCGAGCAACTCGATATAGACGACAAAGAGCCCATCCGTCTCGAGCAGGAGGCGTTTCTCAGGGCGGTCGCCGACAGGACGCTGGCGCCTGAGGTCAGTGCCCGGGAGGGACTCGCTGCGCTGGAATGCGCCCAGAAGATTCTGCGATCGGTCAGGAAACACAAATGGAACGAACAAATAGATTACGGCGCGTAGCTTACGGTTTGCCGGAGAAGTCGAAAAAGCATGCCTGGTTAGAACATTGGATTTTTTCAGGAGCATTTTATGGTTGGTAAATTATGGTGCTGTGGATTGTTGGCGACGGTCGCCTTCTTTTGTGGTTGTGCCGGGAAAACGGAGAAGAACATGGTTAAGTTGGAAACAAGCATGGGTGATATCGTTATTGAACTCGATAAGGCCGCTGCTCCTGTTACAGTGAAGAACTTCCTGACATATACCGAAGAGGGATTCTACGGCGGGACGATCTTTCACAGGGTCATACCGAACTTCATGATACAGGGCGGCGGATTCACGGCTGAGATGACGAAGAAGCAAACGCATCCGCCGATTGCCAACGAGGCGAGCAACGGGTTGAAAAACGACCGGGGCACTATCTCAATGGCGCGGACGTCGAATCCGAATAGTGCTACGGCGCAGTTCTTCATCAATCACAAGAACAACGACTCACTGAACTATGTTGAGGGCCGCAATCCGGGCTATGCGGTGTTCGGCAAGGTAACTGAAGGCATGGACGTTGTCGATGAAATCGCTGCAGTGAAGACAACGGTGCGGATGGGCATGCCTGATGTTCCGGTTGAGCCTGTAGTGATCAAATCGGCCAAGGTTGTCTCGGAGTAAGCGGCGTTCGCCCTCGGATACTCTCAGGCTTTCAGCTTCAGTTTGCCGACGAGTTGATGGGCCAGGCGGGTAGGCTCGGGCAGGCGGTATTTGGTTGCGCATGCAAGCGTGATTTCGATAGCATCTTCCAGCAGGCACTTGTGGCCCACGGAGACGAAGACCGGCTTGACATTAGTGCGGGTCCTGAGCACTGCACCGATAGTTTCATATTGCGTATTCTGCTTTGGGGTCTTTGTGTGCGTCAGAAAAGTGTAGGCGCCTTTTTGCAGGGGAGGCTCTTCGAATTGGCCGATTAGCCTGCTCTTTGCGCAGCCGATGGTGGGCGTATTGAAGAACAAGCCCAGGTGAGCGGCCAGGCCGAGCCGACGGGGGTGGGCGATGCCTTGGCCGTCGATGATGAAGACATCCGGCTGTTTTTGCAGCTTTTCGACCGCGGCAATGCAGACGGGGGCCTCGCGAAAAGAGAGCAGGCCGGGGATATAGGGGAAAGTTACTTTTCGCCTGGCGCTGACTGTTTCGATGACTTCAAAGTCGCCCAAGTCGTGGCACGGCCATCCCCGCAAGGGGCCCATTGGGCCTGGCCGTGTTTTCATCCGCCCCCCGGCGGAGAACCCCGTGCCACATTTGAGCACGACCACAGCCGCCAGTATCCTCTTGCCGTCCTTGCTGAAGGCACAATCGATCCCCGCGATCCTCTTTGGCGTGCCTCTAAGGGGGGCATGCCGCACTTTGCACGCCAACCGCTCCTGCAGGTCTCTGGCCTGAGCATACGACAAATTCCAGTTATGCAGCTTTTTCATTGCTTTCTCGGTTATCTGCCGTGCCAACTGCGGCTACGGTCTATCATCTGCGATTTTGAATAAACATTTTACGTATAGGCAGCGTTTTGGTACAATGTTAAGTTTGTATTATTACCGTTTTTTTGAATGGAGCAAGGGTGAGACGAGAAAAGAAGTATTATGGCGAAAAGGGCGGAAAAAGCAATTAGGATAACCGGCGCCGCTGAGCATAATCTCAAGAATATCAGCCTGAGCATCCCGCGTGATAAGATGGTGGTGATTACGGGGATAAGCGGTTCGGGCAAGAGTTCGCTTGCGTTCGATACGGTTTATGCCGAGGGTCGCAGGAAGTACGTCGAATCGCTCAGCGCCTACGCAAGGCAATTCCTCGAACAGATGCAGAAACCTGCTGTATCGAATATTACGGGTTTGCCGCCGACGATTGCGATTGAGCAGCGGCGAGCCGGGGGCAATCCTCGCTCGACAGTGGCTACGACGACGGAGATATACGACTATTTCCGACTGCTCTTTGCGCGTGCGGGCCAGCCGCACTGCTGGGTGTGCGGCAAGGAGATTACGAGCCAGCACTCTTCGCAGATTGTCGACTCGATACTCGCGCGCCCCGAGGGGACGAAGGTGCAGATTTGCGCACCGTTGGTGCGCGGCAAGAAGGGTGAGCACAAGGAGATTTTCGCCGATATTCAGCGAGAGGGCTTCGTGCGCGTGCGTGTTGACGGGTCGATCTACGACATCAGCCGGGGCGGCGGTGCGCCGCTTTTGACCAAGAACAAAAAGCACGATGTTGCGGCGGTTGTCGATAGGTTGATAATCAAGGATTCGGTTCGCATTCGATTAGCTGATTCGGTGGAAACGGCGCTGAAGTTGG
>JAUVXL010000084.1 GCA_030603595.1 Sedimentisphaerales bacterium
GCCAGGCCGACTACCATCGCGTGATAGCAGATCTGGGTTATCTTGTAGTGTCCATAGACAATCGGGGCACACCGGCGCCCAAAGGGGCGGCGTGGCGCCGCGCCGTATTCGGCAGCCTCGGTCCGTTGTCCACCGAGGAGCAGGCGGCGGGCGTCAAAGAACTCGCCCGCACCCATCCTTACGTCGACGAGTCCCGAGTGGGGATCTGGGGTTGGAGCGGTGGAGGCTCGAACACGCTCAATGCGATGTTCCGCGAGCCCGATCTCTATCACGTAGGGATCGCCGTCGCGCCTAAGCCGCAGCCTCATCTATACAATGCCTGGTTCCAGGAAATCTATATGGAAACACGTGATACTAATCCGGACGGATATCGCCGGTCGGCGCCTATCAACTTCGCCAAGGGCTTGAAGGGTAATTTACTGATCGTTCACGGCACAGGCGAGACCAACACACACATCCAGATCACCGAAGGGCTGGTCGATCGCCTCATCGAACTCGGAAAACCATTCGATTACATGGCCTATCCAAACCGCGACCACGGGCTCCGCGAAGGCCGGGGGACGGCGGTGCACTTGCGAATGCTCATGGCGCGGTATCTTATCGAACACCTTCCCCCCGGTGCCCGTCCCTCCCGAAGCTCCGCAATCCGGAACCAGCCTCCGGATGGTCAAGAGGGGTGAAATAAATGGAAAAGATGTGTGGGTAACTATGAGAATAGCAGTAAGCAATAGCCGGACAAGTGCTGGAGCCATCACCGCGTTTGTTTTTTGCCTGAGTCTAAACTCAACTCTGTTTGTGCCGATGCATTGTTATGGGCAAATCGGTAAGAATGTAGCACCGCTCGCCACGGTCACCGGACCGGGAGCGGATTTGCGTGCGGCCGTTGACGGAGTGAAGCAGCAGCATGACACGGGTGAGTGGATCGGCGGCAGCCTAAATTACTGGTGGGGAGAAATTGAGTATCCGGCAATTGAGTTTAAATGGAAGAAACCTCAGAAGATTAACAAGGTGGTCATTTACGATCGTGCGTCGCTCGAAGAGCACATGGCGGCTTGTGTGCTGAAATTCAGCGACGGCTCCGAAGAGCATTTTTTCGCTGTTCCAAATGACGGTGCGGCTAAGACCGTTGTTTTTGAACCGCGCACGGTCACAGGAATGAGGCTGGACGTTGTTGATGGCGTCGGCGAGCACCTCGGCCTATCTGAAATTGAGGTTTATTATGACCCTACTGCCCAGCCTGAAACGAGACGCAGAAAGAACTTCACGGATTTCGTTTCCTACGTGGACCCGACCATCGAGACCGGGCGTGGCCGCTGGTTCTTCTGCGCGCCGGGGAGCCGCCCGTTCGGGATGGTGTGCGCCTCAGCCTACACCCGCAACAAGAATCAGGGGGGCGGAGGCTATAACTACAATAGCACCGAGGTCCTTGGATTTGCCAACATTCACGCCTGGATAATGTCGGGCATCAACATCATGCCGACCACAGGCGCGGTGAATCCGAACCTCGGTGAGAAGGGGTGGAAATCGAGTTTTTCACATGAATCTGAAGTCATTGAGCCGGGATACCACAAGCTCTTTCTCGATCGTTACAAGACACAAGTGGAGTACACGTCTACCGATCGCGTGGCCTTTTACCGAATGAAATACCGCGAGGCGGCCAGCGCAAGACTACTGCTCCAGCTTGGAGGGTTTGTCGGTGCGGCCAGCTACGTGGACAGCGAGGTCAAGCTCGTCAGTCCCACGCGAATTGAAGGTTCCCACGGCATGACCGACCGTCTCTGGGGCGGACCGAAGCTGTCGCATGTGTTCTTTGTCATGGAATTCGATCGTCCGGTCGCACGTATGGACGGATGGAAGGGTCCAGAAGAACAACTCCGCGACATCAGGGAATTCCACAATCCGCTTCCAAAGGGACGAATTCAAACCGGTTACTATACCGCGGTGAGAAAATACCTCTTCAAGAACCTGCCGGAAGAGCAGGCGGGTATCTCTCTGGCATACGATGTGAGCAAGGGTGACGAGGTCCTCGTCAAGATCGGCATCTCGTACACCAGTATCGAAAACGCCCGCGAAAACCTTGAAGGCGAGTGTCCCCATTGGGGCGTTGACCGGGTAAGAAATGACGCCCGGCTTGAGTGGAATGAATGGCTTGGAAAGATCGAGGTCAAAGGCGGTGATGTCAATACCCGCGTCAAGTTCTATACCGACCTGTGGCATGTTCTTCTCGGACGCCATAAGATCGACGATCTGAGTGGGGACTACCCGGACTATATGGGAGAGCCGGATGCTGAGGGCGTGGTTCCGCTCGTGGTGAAGAGTATTCCTAAAGACAGAGATGGAAAGCCAAAGTTTCATATGTATAACTCCGACGCCCTTTGGCTGACGATGTGGAATCTGAATGTCCTGTGGGGACTGGGCTGGCCGGAGATGCTGGACAATTTCTCCGCGTCGCTGATGCAGTACGCCGCAGTTGGCGGACAGTTGCCACGTGGACCCTGCGCCGGCGGTTACAGCGGAATTATGACTGGATGTCCGGCGACAAGTCTTATGACCGCTACATATCAGAAAGGGATTATGACTAAGGTTGATCCACAGGCCGCCTTTGAGCAGATGAAGAAGGATCATATGCCTAGTGGAGCGATGAAGGTTGACCAGGCATATATTGAAAATGGGTGGAGCCCGGGCAAGGCGGGGCAGACCATTCAATGGGCCTTTGAGGACTGGGCGCTGGCACAGATGGCGGAGAAGATGGGCAGGCGTGAGGATGCCGAATACTTCCAAGAGCGATCAATGGGCTGGCGGGCACTTGTGCATCCCGATATCGGACTCGTCTTTCCAAGGAAATCAGATGGCAGCTGGGTACATACAGATCCGCTGAAAGGGCAGGGTTGGGTTGAGGCCAACGCCTGGCAAGGGACTTTCGGGGTGTCGCACGATATTAAAGAACTGGCTGCCTTGGTGGGAGGAGATGCGAAGTTGGCCGCGAAACTCAATCATGCGTTCGAAGAGAGCACCGAGTCAGACTTTGTCTACAGCTATAACAAGGGGTATGTCAGTTATGCCAACCAACCGGGATGTTCCGGTGCTCATGTGTTCAACCACGTAGGCCACCCCTGGCTCTCGCAGAAATGGGTTCGCCGCGTCAGCCGCCAGGCCTACGGCGGAACGAATCCGAATATCGGGTATGGGGGCCATGACGAGGATCAGGGCCAGATGGGCGGAGTCAGCGCCTTGATGAAGCTCGGGCTCTTCAGTCTTCGGGGAACCTGTTCCAAAGAGCCGATCTATGAAATTATGGCCCCGGAGTTTGATGAAATCACTATCGAACTCGATCGCCGCTATTATTCCGGCAGAGAATTCAAGATCAAGGCCAACAACAACTCGGTTGGGAACTGCTATATACAAAAAGCCGAGCTCAACGGCAAAACCTTGAATTCCTGTTGGTTCTATCACAAGGATTTTGCAAGAGGCGGGCTGCTGGAATTATGGCTTGGCCCGAAACCCAACAAGGAATGGGGAAAGAGCCCCATTCGACAGTGAAGAACAGCAGTGAAGCTGCTTCACCGGTCAGAGGGACCAAGTAATGTGGATCAAGCACGAATCCGTCTACATTACGGGCAAAAGAATACTATGAGCACAAGACTGAATAGATTAGTGGTTGTATCTGCATTGGCGTTGGCTGTATGTCTGTTGGCGTGCGGGCATGCATGCGCAGATACTACGAATGTTCCAATTGACAGGAGTCTCTTTGAAGGCGTGTTCGCCGGTGACGCCAATCCGGCTGCCCCCGCCGTGCAGGAGAAGTTCGAGTTTTACGACGGCCCATTCCCTGATGACCGCCCCTCATCCTTTTGGCTGCTTTATGAATTCAAAGGCCGGGATATTTCGGAGAGGGATGTCTACCATGCTCTTATCCGGCATTTCGACCGCAAGGGAAAAAAGGATTGGGAAATAGGTATCGGCGCAGGCGGACAATTGTATTCCTGGCGAGGACCTTGGGGCGAGGCTATTGCCCCGCAAGCTGCACCGTGGATGGATGAGGTCTGGCAGGCAACGCTTCATTCTCCGGTGGCCCAGCAAGTACTAAATGCCATTCGGAAACACGATAAGAGCGAGAACAATTTAACGGGCACTGTTGGCGAGGCATTTGTTCATGGGTCCGGCTCGAAAATAAGGCCCAATGCTTACACTCCGGAAGAGTTTAAGGCATCTTCCGGTATGTGCATGTTTTATCTGCCGATGTTGGCTCGCTGGTACGATACGGAGAATAAATCCTACTCCATGATCAACCTGGGCCAATCCCCCACCCAACCGACCGTGCTGGACCACAAAATCCTTTTCTATTCACGGTACCGCTATTTGGGTGGCGGGATCTTAGAAGTGGAGAATGTGGCGTTCAACTTTGGCGAATATGACTATGGACGCAATGGCATTCCCTGGGGTGGGGTAAGGACCACAGCTTATCCTGAATTATTTGTTTCTGAACCTGACGGCAGTTATCGCTTCATTCATCAGTATTTCGGTCAAGGCAGCACCTTTATGAGACAAGGTACTCAAACGGATGGCTGGATGGGATCGGCGGCCAAGAAGGACGATCCCAACTGCCAGGCATTCGGTTTTGTATTTGGCAAAGACTTCCCCGGAAGAAAGGATGCGGCCGGAAAAAACAAGTCCGTCAATTGCGCTTTCGGCCGGGGTCAGATGGACAAACCTGACGGCCTGCCAGGCAAGCGTGCCTATACCGTCATGGCAAGCAACGTGGCCGGTAAATTACCGCCTGGACAGAGCTTCTGGGTTCGTTATTACCTTATGGTCGGAACAATGGAAAACGTCGTCAAAAACGCAAGGGACTACAGGAAGAAGATTGACTACAACGCGCTGAATATAACCGAGCAGCAGGCAACACTTCACCCCCTGTACCAAAGAACGCTCAGTGACGGGTCCGTCAGCCTAAGCCGTGACGCCTCAAAGGGAAACGAGTCTGTGTGCTGTGTGTACAACGAGCCGGTGCTCAATTCCAATCCGTTGTTTGTGATCCGGGAACTTCCCAGAGGCCGCAGTATAGTGACTACTGATCCATACGGGCTGTCGCACAAGAAACCCTTCAAGAATCCACTGCCGAAAGACCATGAGCTTTACGACAAGCTGGAGAGCACCGTCAAGTACTACACGCACGAAAGCCAGGCCGGCAAGCGGCTAAAGTGGCAACTGCTGGGGTTCGTAATGCCTTCCGACAAAGCAAAAGGAGAGCCAGAGAGATATGTCAAGCTTTCGACGATTGTGGATAGTCCAGGCACCAGAGGGATGCTGGCCTTGTCCGCTGGAAGCGGATTCGGTGGCGCTCCCGAGTCGCGAGACAGTGACTCCCGTAGGGTACGTTAACAAGGCTCTGAGCCACTGTTGTAAAGGAGAATAGACAATGGGATCTTGAGATTATCTTGGAAGCCTTTCTGGGTAAGGTCGATCCTGCCGCCCAGAACCGATGCTCATAGCATCGGGCGTTCGGCGAGGTGAAGGATGTGTGCCCTGAATCTGAAGACGTAGCCCCGAGAACGGGAAAGTCTGGGAATCTTCCGATTCTGTGTACGTGCAGGCAGGCCATGGACAATCGACCTCTGGCTTGGTACTCTATTGCTAACGTTGTTACAAATGATGATATGAAAGACGTTTTTTAGTATGACATAGTTGCTGTTGTGATGCACTCACGGTGAGTATACGTCCTTTGCTTTTCTCAATCCAAGTTTAGAAACGTATATTCGTGCTCGATCTTGGTACACCCAGGGTGACTAAGAGAAAGGAACGAAGATGATCAGAACGAAGGCAATGGGGGTCGGATGTGTATTCGCAGCAATGCTGATGGCGCTGGCGGTCCTGCCGACAAACGCAAAGACCGAGAACGAACCACCGCTCAGCGAGGCTGAACAGCTGCTTCAGGCCCGTTATTCACAGATGCTGGATACGCTGCAGGCCAAAATCGCCGGACAACTCCCGAAAATCGACGAGAACAAACGCACTGCCTTCATGGAGGCCCACGCGGCCGAGGGCAAGGCTAGTCCCTATCAGGACACGAATCCCGAATTCGCGCAGGCCGAGGCAAAGTCGCTGAAAGCGGCGCAGCCGATCCTGACAGCGGTAGGGACTTTTCTGGCAGGTGACACCCTGGATGCCCCCCTGGTAAAATGCGCTGTTCTGGCCGACGCAACACCGCACAGATTGGCGCAGTTCGCTCAACAGGGCACCGAAGAAGCTGCCCTTGTCGAGAAACTCCTCGACGACAATAACCTGATGAAACAGATGCTCGTCGCCGGCGGCGCAAAGGACGGTAGATACGCCGAGGCGATGCATATCTATACGGCAATCCACAAGACGAGCAGGCACGCGCACAAGGGCATCCTCCAGCGTCTCGCGCTCGGCACCAGCCTCGAACTCGCTGTCCCCGTGGAGGTCAACGGCGGCAATACAATTGTCCACGTCGACCCCGTGAAGCGTTATCTGAACTACGAAAAGGCCTATCTCAACGGTGAACTCGATCCGGCATTCCCGAGCATGATGACCTGGGAGTGTCGCCATATCACCAATGACCCGTTCACGGATGAGGAGATAGTCTGGGGACGGCAGATGATGCGCAGCTACCGCCCCGACATCATCTTCGAACCCGACTATCGCTGGCGGTACGCGAAGATCGTAAAGACCGACGTCGCCTACAAGAGTCCGGAATGGACGCCTGATTCGGGCACGTCGAAGGCTCAGCAGTTGATTAACGGCGGGGGCAAGTGCGGCCCGCGCGCCTGGTTCGGACGCTTTGCCACACGCTGCTTCGGAATCCCTACATGGGGTGTGCGCCAGCGAGGCCACGCCGCCATGAGCCACTGGACCCCGAACGGCTGGACGACCTGCTTCGGAGCCCACTGGCGATGGAACTGGTGGGATGGCCGCCGTGGGCTGGACTTCCTGCTCGAAACGCAGGCCAGAGGACACGCGAACGATTACATGAAAGTGCTGCGTACACAATGGGTCGGCGACGCACTCGGTGAAAAGAAGGTTGACGGCATGCGTCCGGGAACCGGCGGCTTTTGGCACGCCCTTGCACTGAACCAGAAGAGAGCTATTGTCGCCCAGGCCAAACCCGTCGAGGTCGCACTGACTGGCGCAGATCTGGCTGAGGCCAACGAATCGACCAAGGCCGAGAAGATCATGAACGCCCGGATAGAGGAGGCGGACAAGAAGGTCGTAACGGGCAGGGACGGGACGATCACGATTCCGGCGGTGGCGTGCAGCAGCCCCAGGAACAATACGGCAAAGATCCTGTTCATGAAAAGCTTTTCCGGCGGAATGCAGTTGCACTACAACCGACTCGGCAATCCCGAGGCCTTCGAGTATGCGTTCGAGGTCGCTAGGGGCGGCAAGTACGAACTGACCGCTCGCGTTGTGACTGTGAGCAGGGACCAGCACTTGCTGCTGACGCCGAACAATACCAAGTCGGCGATTGACATAGCCCTGCCCTACACCGTCGGTACGTGGGCCGAAACCAGGCCGGTGGAGATCACATTGATCCATGGCACGAACACGCTTCGCTTCACACGCGAGGCCCCGAACTATGGCCTGACGATCAAGGAGTTCAAGCTGACGCCGTTGAAATAGAAGCAGTCAAAGGTTTGTGAGCGAGCAAGTTCACTCCTGGACAGACCCAAGAGTGGCAAATGGCTCTTCTCTTATTTGAACCGAAACGGGGGAAAAGGTGTTGAGGACTAAGACAAGTGCATGCAGAAAATAGCGCTATTAGAAAGAGATTATTATTCGCCGCGCCAACACCGTTCGAAACAACAGCCGACCGCAATGATATGTGTCTGTGACGCGTTTCAAGGTGAGTCGCGATTCCTGAAGACGTGTGGTGCAGTACAAAGGAGATGCATGTTGCGTAGAATAGTCGTATCGTACTTTTTGTTGGCCATCCTGACCGGCGACTTCGCAGTTGCCTCCAAACAGAAGCAGCCCATGTCCAGGGAAGATGTCGTCGAGATCCCGGCGATCGGCGAGGGACTTTGCGTCAGCAATGTCTTTCAGACGAACATGGTTGCCCAGCGCAACAAGCCGGTGGTCGTCTGGGGCTGGGCCGCACCCGGAGAAGAGGTTACCGTCGAGTTTGCCGGGCGCAAGGCCACAGCTACCGCCGAACAAGACCGATCATGGCGGGTCAGTCTGGCGGCAATGCCCGCCAATACAGCGCCGCAGACGATGACGATCAAGGGCACGGATCAGACGCTGCAGTTGACCAACATTTTGATCGGCGACGTCTGGATCCTCGGTGGGCAGAGTAATATGGAGTTCGACATCAGCAAGGTCGATGACGGACAGTTGGAGATCGTCTCGTCGAACTTCCCTCAAATCCGCCTGCTGACACCGCCCCAGGGACAGGGATTCGAATCGGTCGCGAGTTTTCAGCGTCTGCACGAGTGGAGTTCGTGGTCGGGCAGGCATTTTCGCAAGGGGGACTGGGATGTTTGCTCACCGGAGACCGTAAAGGAATTCTCGGCAATAGGGTATGTATTCGGACGACGCATCCACATGGCCAGTCGGGTTCCGATCGGACTCATTGATGTTTCGATTGGCGGAACGACCGTCGAGACGTGGACCCCGAGGAATGTTCTTGCAAAGATCGACGGCAAGGAAACACGCGATATGCTCAAGGACTGGGCCGACAGGATCGCCGCATTCGATCCCCAGGCCGACTTGCAGCAGCGAATTACCAATTATGAACGGAACAAACAAAGACGGGCTGAGCAGGGTAACCCATTACCCCCAGGCAGCAAGCCGCCGAGTGATCTCCGGCCGGGCCCGGCCGCGGACAGGAACCGACCCGGCTATTGTTATGCCAGCGTTATCCGTCCGCTGGAAGGGCTTTCGGTCAAGGGCGCGGTTTTTCATCAGGGCTTCAACAACTGCTTTGAAGGTTCGGCCGGAGCGAGGATGTACTACCAGGTCCTGGGAAAAATGATCACCGCCTGGCGCTCGGCGTTCAATGATTCTGAGACGCCGTTCTGCATCATTTCGCTCTGCACAGCCGGGGATCCACAGACTCCGGAGAACTTCCTGCCCCCCATGTACGATGTAGGACCGCTTTTGCGGGAGACGCAGTACAAGACCTTCCGCGATTTCCGCGACGCCGGGGATAAGAACATCGGCTTCGTCAGCAGTTTCGACTTTCGCAAGAGCTGGTACCATCCACAGATCAAAGTCCCCGTTGGCGAACGAGCCGCCAAATGGGCGCTGGCGACGCAGTACGGGCTGTTCGCCGGGCGAGATGCCGATGACCACTGGCTGCCGTCGTCGATTACGGACGCAAAGATAGCTGATGGCAAGATCAATTTGACCCTCAGCACCACGGTCAAGACCAAAAACGACAGCGACGGGAAGTTGCTGGGCTTCGCCATCGCGGGAGCCGACCGTCGATACTATCCGGCGGTCGTCGACTGGTTCACCGACGGTACGCGAGACAGCCGTAACCGCCTGCAGTACAAACGAAACATGCTGACGCTGAGTAGTCCGTTCGTGGCCGAGCCCAAGCACTACCGCTACGCATGGGCGCGGAATCCCATGGCGAATATCGTCAATGGCCGGGGCATTCCCTTGGCCACCCAGCGCAGCGACGACTGGAGCCTGGAAGAGACGCCGATCAAGCTGCCGGTGCCGAAGGGTATGGATGCCGGGTCGACCCGTCGCTACCTCGCCGGCCGGCTGCGGAAGGAACTGACGCTGGCCGACACCGAGCGCCGCATTAGGGAAGCCGAAGCGACGATTGCCGAGCTAAAAGAGCAGCACGCCAAAGACAGGGCCGCTTGGGAAGAGCAGAAAGCCGCGGAGTCCAAACGGGCAGAGGGAGAGCGGGAAAACTGAACGATCCTGACAGAACAGCGGTAAACGACAACGCCCAACGTACCCATGGGCAGTTCCCAACGCGACCGGTCCAACGCCATATGCCAAGGAACGATACTACAGTTATATCTCGGCTGCTGTTCTTGGTGCTCATGCATTCCGGGTAGCCGGCAGGACTTCCATATGTCCGTTGCTTCGGCCGGCAAACAATGGTATCCTCTGTACATGGATCTGCAAGTTAGACTGAAGGATAAGGAAAATGAAAGAAGCTATGTACTCTCTTGCCCTTGCTTTTGTTGCTGTCGGCTGCAGCGTTCAATCGGATAATGTGTTGTTAAGAGACTGGAAGACACCTTTTCAGACGCCTCCGTTTGACGAAATCAAAAGCGAGCATTTCATGCCCGCATTCCTGGAAGCAATGCGAGCAGAGAAAGCGGAGGTTGAGGCGATTGCAAACAACAGGGAGGAACCCACTTTTGTGAACACCATCGAAGCACTGGAAAGAAGTGGCGAGCTGCTTGATAGGGTAAGCGGGGTGTTCAGTTGTCTCAACGGCGCTAACACCAATGACGAATTGCAGAGCATATCGAGAGAAGTCGCACCACTGCGAGCTAAACACAATGACGACATAAAACTGAACAAAGCGCTCTTCAAAAGATTACAACAGATTTATGAACGGAAGAATCGTCTTGGGCTTACGCCGGAACAATATATATTGCTGGAAAACTACTATCTGAGTTTTGTCAGGAGCGGAGCTAATCTGAATGATAGAGATAAGGAGGAGTTAAGAAAAATAAATGAAGAACTCAGTAAGCTCTACGTTGAATTCAGGCAAAACCATCTGAAACAGACCAATGCCATCGGATTAGTGATAGACAAGGATGAGAATCTTGACGGTCTGCCTGATGAGGTTATTCAGGCGGCTGTAGAGATGGCGGAGGAAAGAGGTATGCCGGGCAAATGGGTGTTTACACTTCAGAAACCGAGCTTCATTCCCTTTCTCATGAGTTCGAGCAAACGTGAGCTGCGAGAGATCGTTTTCAAGGCATATCTCAATCGTGGCAATAACAACGACGAATGTGACAACAAGAAATTGATATCACGGATTGCCTCACTCAGAGTCAGCAGAGCGAATCTGTTGGGCTATGATACGCACGCTGGTTATGTTCTTGAAAGAAATATGGCGAAGAATCCCGAGAATGTTTACGCATTCCTGAACGACCTGTGGAAGCCTGCGATCAAAAGGGCGAAAATGGAAGTTACGGACATGCAGGCAATCATCGACAGGGAAGGCGGCGACTTTAAACTACAGGCGTGGGACTGGTGGTACTATGCCGAAAAGGTGAAAAAGGAAAAATACGCACTTGATGACGCTATGCTTCGTCCCTATTTCAAAATGGAGAATGTCCGCAAAGGCGCCTTTGATGTTGCCGAGAAACTCTACGGGATAAGATTTGTCAAAAGGCATGATGTTCAGGTCTATCATTCGGACGTTGAGGTATTTGAGGTTATCGAAGCCGATGGGACACACATTGGCATCTTCTACTCTGACTACTACCCACGTGATGGTAAGAGAAGCGGCGCCTGGTCCAGTTCGTTTAGAAGCCAGTCTAATATCGGAGGTAACTTCATTACGCCATTGGTTTACAATGTTGGAAATTTTGCAAAGCCCATGGCGGACAAGCCATCCCTGATGAGCATGGATGAAGTGGAAACACTCTTTCATGAATTAGGCCATGGATTGAACAGCCTATTCGGAAATACCGTTTACAGAGGGTCGAGAAGAGTGCCCAGAGATTTTGTTGAGCTTCCCTCGCAGATAATGGAAAACTGGGCGAGGGATCCCGCCGTGTTGAAGACCTATGCGCTTCATTATCAAACCGGCAGGCCTATCCCGCAGGAGTTTATTAACAAGCTTCAAAAGGCCAGACATTTCAATCAGGGTTTTATGACCGTTGAGTATCTGGCTGCCTCTTTCCTGGATATGGACTGGCATGTGCTCACAGATACCTCCGAACGCGATGCGGCAGTATTTGAAAAAGAGTCAATGAACAAGATCGGGCTAATCTCCGAGATCGAACCTCGCTATCAAAGCACAAATTTTGGCCACATATTTTCCAGCGGAGGATATTCTTCCGGGTATTACAGTTATATATGGGCCGCTGTTCTTGACGCCGATGCATTTCGGGCATTTAAAGAAACCGATCTATTCAACAAAGAACTGGCCGCTTCATTTAGAAGGAATATTCTCTCTAGGGGAAGCAACGATGCGATGGCCCAATACATCAAATTCAGGGGATCCGAACCCAGAATTGACGCTCTACTCGAAAGGCGTGGACTGGAATAAGGAATGAGGACGGAGTAGTCGGGAGTAACGACCTGCAGCCCTCCTCTTCAGATTCCCCCCGTTGTTTAGTGGAAGCCCGTAGTTGCTGTGAATTTGGCTCCGGTAGTCTGTTATCATAGAATCATAGGCCGTATCAGTAATCGCTCTTTTGATGCCTGCCCTGCAAAAAACGCAGTTCATGGCCAGACGCGTCTATTGCATAAACAACATAAAGCAGCAAGGAAAGGCATTCTTTATGTGCGCTGGGGACCACGATGGCAGATTTCCACCGCATAAGTCACGTCTGGCGTGGCATGTGACCTCGGGACGCACGACGTGGGCAAAGACCGTGAGGTCCGACCTTGCCGAGCCGCTGGATGGGAAGGTGTAAGTAGCCTGAAGTGTGCCTCCGACATCCACCTTGTCTCGGCCCAGCGTCAGCCGGGCCAATGCCGTTTTGAAATCGGCCTTTGCCGAGGGCGGCGGTGCTTCGGCCGTCTCTGTCCGGCACACAGCCAGTCCGATCACACGGTCAGCGGCACCGTAATAAAGCAGCCACTGGCCATTGAAGAAAACAAGACCGTTGGACACCGTCGTGTGGCCGGTCATTCCCTGCTTCTCCCAGTCATACTCCGGGTAAAGGAACGGTTGCTTCAGGTATTTCAAGACGGTCGTCAGGTCACCCGGGTCGATCAATGCCTGGCGGAGCGTCCAGGCGCCAAGCGATGCGTGCCCCCCCTGCACCACGAGCAGAATACCGTCCTCGCGCAAAAGGGCCAGGGCGCCGGCCTCGTGTGAGCCGCCCCAGACCGATTTCCCCACTGGCGTCCAGTCGATGAGGTTCTCGCTCCAGGCCAGTGCACACGGATGCGTGTAGTACATCCAGTACTTGCCATTGATCTTCGCGGCAATCAGACGGTCGCCTTCGATACGTGAAACCACCACACCTGTCCGCGATCCATAGATCTTCTTGGGTGTGGCCTTTCGAAAGGCCGGTCCGTGCTTGGTCCAGTGATACAGATCGCGGGACGTTGCCACGGACATGGTGTCCCGTTTGCCGCTCCAGGTGGTGTAGTTCGTGTAATAGAGGCCGTCTTCGCCCTCAATGATGTGGAGGTCCTCGCAGCCTCCCTCCCATTCGTACTCTTTCCATGCGTCGTTGTCCGGATAGAGGACCGGTTTCCCATATCGGGTGAAGTTCACGCCGTCATCACTCCATGCCAGGCCTATGCGGCAGGTTCTTCCCCATTTGAGATCCGGGCTCCTGTCGTCGACACGGTAGAGCAAATAGACTTTACCGTTTCGCACGATGGCAGCCGGGTTGTACACGTTCTGCTCCTCCCAGCGGACCTCTTTGCCCCGGACGGGGCATTGAAATCGGGAAACCGGCGTCGGCTGCAGGATCGGTTCCCTCCGTTTGACAAACGGCCCCATGTCCCAGCCGTCCTTGTCGACACCGGCAGAAACCGGGCATGCCAGCAAACATTCAAAAACAAGCACTATGACGCAGCGAATCATAGTCAGGTTCCATTCATGGATCATACGAGATCCTGACATGATAGTCGTTTACCAGCCTTCTGGCCAGTGTATAGCCAGGAATCGATGGAAACGAGAGAAGGAGCTGGCAGATCGTACGTGACGGTCCTACCGAAAAATAGCAGGGTTGCACCCCTCCGTGGGTACAACCCTGCTGCTTCAAATGGCCCATTTTTCGACCTCAAGCGACTACAACTTCTACAACCCAAATACCCGTTATCTCCCAATTCTAAAAGGTTTTCAGTAGATATTCGTTCAACCCGTACCGATTGGGTCAGGGTACGAATAGTTGAGTTGGCTGGCTATCTTGCGCTTAAGCACGTCAGATGGGTCGACAACTTACTGGCATAGTCGCTCTTTGAAGTCTTTAGCAAGAGGGTAAAGCAGGATATATTTCTTGGGCAACTTACCCTGCTTGGATTTTTCCAGCTTGCCGCGTCCTTGGGTAATGCCGACTTGCATCCAATTGGCTGCTCTATAGCAGGTGCCGGCAAATCGATTGACCTCAACAAATGTCTCCAGCAACACCGGGCTGTAGTTGTACTTGGCCTGCCAGTCATCTCTTATCTGTTTACAGGTCAATGACAATATCTTGGAAGCCAGATTCGGCGATTTAACCCAGGGAAGGATCAGGAACCGCGCATTGTTGACTATCAGATGTAGATTCCTGTTACGCTGCTTCGCTGTCCAGCCGATATAGCGATCCCGGTCTGCCACGCTCCATGCCGAGGCCCCAAAGCCCAGAACTGCAAGAAGGCCAAGATCACTAAAGACAAAGTAACGCAGTTGAGCACCGGGCAACGGTTTATGCCCCAGGTAATGATAACGCTCTATCAATTCGTTCCACAACCGGGAGGTAGCGCCCTTGACCACCATCTCAAGCCGCAAGACCCCCAACGCGCCGGCCCCAACACGCACCTCAGCCTGCGGATCCGAGGCACCGCTGATACGAACTTTGGCAGTACGATTGCCGTTGCCTTTTTGAGGGGGCGGCAGGCGGATCAGTCCTCGATCAGAGTGATGTCCTCGGCCGGTTTTTTGTATTTCTTGTCGGCGATATACGACTTTGTATCATCCACCATTTTCTGCGTGATAGTGTAATTATAGGTGCGGTAATCCTTCACCGTGATCTCTCCGGCCCGGAAGAAGCCCCACTTTTCAAAGAAGTCCGTTAGATCCAGCTTGGCCACATCGCAGCAGATCTTCACGAACTCAAACTGGTTTCGAATCGAATCGTCCCCACGGCCCGCATCCAGACGGCGTCGCATCTGCTCCATTACGTCGGCATAAAAGTCGGGACAGCCGTTTCGCGAAAAATAGAGATGGAGCTGCCAAAAAGGAACCAGGCGGTCGAATACATTCCTGCATTCGAGGAAGGACTTCTTAGGACTCGCTTCGATGATATTCTTGCGCGCAGAAGCGTAATTCTTCTGGGCCTTAAGGCGGCTCCTGTTGCCCATGCCGGTGACTGTGTACATCGAGAAGATATTGCAGCTTACCTCCGTCATACCGCCCCAGGTTATTTGCGGGCGCATTTGAAGCACATGTCCGGTCTCGTGGCTGAAACCCCAGCATGGATCGCCGGTAATGACCACGTTCGGGTCGGCCACCATGCGCATAGTTCCTTTATTGCCAAGGTAGGCCACGCCATCGCCGTCGCGGAACATGTAGTAATTGAAGTTCACGCGCGCCAGGATGCGATTTCTGGGCACCTTGTTGTACTTCACGAGGCCCATCAACGTATAATGGCTATTGAGCAGGGCGTCGTAGTTATTGATCAGCTCCGCGCCCTTGCCGCGTGTGTAAACGTTAAACCACTCCACCGGATAGGCGACCTGGATGTGCTTTCCGCGAGCATCCATGATGGGGCTCACCGCCTCATCCAGCAGGCGGTTCCAATCGGCGTTCGTGTGCTTCGAGATGTCGAAGAATCCATTTACTATGCCCGTTGGGAAGTGGACGGTTATTCTGGGCGCCTTTTCGGCGTGGTCGTCGAAGTAGCTCACGTAAACATTGCCGCCCTTCTTCACATCAATCACATTTACACCCTCTTCGAGCCTGATCCGCTGCTTGTGCAAACCCCATCCGTTAGGATCTTTTGCGGGCTTGATTCCTTTGGCGGGCTTGCGCATCCAGTCCGGAATCAGCAGCGAGAGTTTCTTACCCCCGGTAGTCCCCACAAACACCACGTTCTCACCCGATTCCAGGCATATGCCGGTAATGTTTTCGTAGCGGCTGAAGCCGTCGCCCAACTTCAGGGTGCGACCCAATTCGCGGGGCGAAGGATATGCCTCATAGCTGGTCGCACGGTATGTCTTGTCATAGGTTCCGTTCAGCATCCCGGTAGCTACGGTTTTAAGCAAGTCACTCTTAAAGCCGGCCAGATCTTTCAACTTCACGCTCGTCTTCAACTGCCGGCAGCTTGAATCGGCAAAGAACGTCATATCGGCCTTTAGAGCCTCAACATCGTTCGCGGCGAGACAAGGAATCAGCGACCATAGCGATAATGAGACA